>RGDC01000007.1 GCA_009918005.1 Actinomycetota bacterium | reverse complement strand
CCGCCCCACGCCCGTATCCGCGACCTACAACAACTGCGGATCCATACTTTTGTGCTGCTACTACACTATTAGCAATAGAAGAAGGTGACGCGTTTGTGGCGGCATTTACTGTTATTTGGAACCTATTGCCGCTTTCTCTTCTTCTTTCTGACTCTATTTCAGCAGCGGTCATGCCTGTATATCCTGTTGTTCCCACTAGAGTAGCCGCTTTATCAGCATAATAAGTAGCACTTTTTTCATAAAGCAGGTCTATTGCGTCTGCTTTTTTAATTGCTGCGTCAGTTGTAATACCACTAGATCCAGCACCGCTACCGCCAGCAGTAAATAATTTCTTGTTTGGATCGTAAGTGACTCCGGGTGGAAGCGGGGTATAGACCGGCGCTTTTTTCATAGCGTCAAGAGCTGCTTGCGCTTCTCCTAATTTACGCATAAGGTCAGCAATTTCGGCTAATTTAGCCCGTAGATCTGCTAACTTCTTTTCCGTTGCTTTAGCAATTTCATCTATCTTTTCTTCGTATGCTTTTTGCGCTTTTACTAATGCGTCTTGTAAAGTTTTTTGCGCTTCCGCTAATCCTTCGTCAAGTCTCTTTTTAGCAGCTAGTCGAGACTTTTCTAGCGTTTCGGCAGCGCTCGCTAAGGCTTCTTCTAATTGACGCTTGGCTTCGGCGGTCCGCTCCAGCGACTCAGCCATAGCCGCAGACATAGACCGGCGATACTCGGCATGTGCGTCAGCAAGGCTTTCTTTGAGTTCGGCATCGACTTCGGCTAATGAGTCTTTTAGATCTTCTGCTACTTTATCGTAAGCGCGGCGCAGCTCGGAAGTTGCAAGTTTTGCCCCGTTGCTCATAGATCGAGCCAACACATCTAATCCGGACTCTTGGATATCTTCCATAGCCAAGAAGGTGTCTCGGATCTCAGCTTGCTGCTCCGGTGACGCGTTCTTTAATCCTTCGACAATTTGATTACCGGCTTCGGGTCCAGCCTTGACTACCTGCTCAATAAAGGTCTGTGAGTAGCCTTGTCCGGCTAGATAAGCGGCGTTCTCTTGAAGTGTGCGAGCTGCGGTAAGTTGTTTTTTCATAGCCGCTAATAAGCCGCCACCGCTCTTGGAGTCTTTGAACATATCGGCTATTGAGAACCCGGTGCCGGAAGCGAAAGCGCTGCGTAAGCGATCTACTGATTGACGGATTATGTCTGCTTGCTTATCAGCTGCTTTCTGTTGAAGATCCGCAGACTTCTCGGCAGCTCGCGCACGAATATCGTTGAGTCGTTCCTGTAAGCGGAACTCGATCTCTTCGGTTTTCTTGGCGTAATCTTTGGCTATGTCTGCGAGCGCAAGAGTATGGCGCTTCCGAGCGTCTCCTACTGCGTCATCATAGGTTTCCTGAGCGCTCGCCAATGCTTCGTTGTATGACTTATTAAGATCCGCTACTGTATCGGCATAGCGCTCTTGCGCAGCCGCCATTGCTTCATCTCGATCTTTAGCCGCTTCCGCCATTTTCTCTTGGCTTTCGGCTATGACTTCGTTCATGTCTTTATAGATATCTTGAACTTTGTCTTTGTATTCTTCTAATTTCTTTAAGCGTTTTTCTTCCGCAGCCGCAGCTTTCTTTGCCGCAGCAGGATCTACGAAGCCGTCAGCCGCAGCTCTGCCCGCGCCTTTGCCTTTACCTTTGGATCCAGCCTTATCTGCTTTGTCTTTAGCCTTACCGACATTGTCAAGAGTCTTAATTAAGTCATTGGCTTTCTTGGCTGCTTTATCTGCAAAGTCAGAGATCCCGTCTAATCCTTTATTGATAAAGTCAAGTCCAGACTTTGCGTACTTACCGACTCCGGGCAACTTAGACAATACGCCTAAGAATAATCTCATGGGTCCGGTGACTATTTTCATAATTGCTTCGAAGACTTGACCGACCATAGGTATTACAGAAGCAAAAGCCTTAATCGCAGCCTTGGCTACCGATAAAACCACATTACGGAATGTCTCGCTATTTTTCCATAACTTTACGAGTCCAGCTGCGAGCAAGCCTACTGCTATCACAATCAAGCCAATAGGGTTCATTTTTTGCGCTAGGTTCAATAACTTCTGCGCTATCTCAGCTCTCTTTACCGCTACTGTATAGATACCCCACGCTACGGATCCAATACCTACCGCTATTGCGAAGGCTTTAATTTCATCTTGATTATTCTTAAAGAAATTGCCGAGCGCCTTTAGCATAGGAATAATTAACTTTAATACTCCCAGTAATCCCCGAAATGCCGGCATAAGCGCTTCTCCGAGCGCTACTTTCGCGTCAGCAAACTGCGCTTGCATAGTCTTCATTGTGTTTGCGGTTCCGTCTGCGGTCCGGGCATAATCGCCTTGCGCCAATGTTGTATCTTTCATAATCAACGAATAAGCGGCTTGCGACTTGATCGCCGGTGGAAGTGTTCCGGTAAAAGTTCCTAAGCCCATAGCGGCTGCTTCGGCTTTTAATCGAGCGTCAGATAGAGCAACACCAAATCGTTTAAGCGGTTCGGTTTCTCCTGATAGACCGGATCGCAGCGCAAGTATTGCGTCATCAATGCTAGTGTTGTTGAACGAAGCCATATCTCCGGCTAGTTGGACCAGCGACATAGACATTTTCTGTGACTCACCTTGTCCGAGTCCGAACGCTTGAAATAAATTGCCGTAGGTTCCAGCTGCTTCTAAAGCGGCTTGATTAGAAATACCCATGTTCGTAGCCGCGCTCGCAGCCCATTTTTCTACTGCCGCAGCTCCGTCTTCGAACACTACTCGGACTTTTGATAAAGACTCTGCCATATTAGAAGCAGCCATTACCGAGTCTTTGCTAAATTGAATTATCTGTTGCGCTCCAAAAGTAGCCGCCATTACCCCGGCTAGTTTTTTGAGACTAGATCCAAACTTACCCATGCCCGCACTAGCGGTAGATACTGATGAGTCCAAGCCTTTGAGAGAAGTCTGCGCTTGTGCTAATCCGCCTTTGAGATCCGCAACATCAGCCTGTAATTTGACTACTAGGGTTTCAAGCGTTGTAGCCATTATCCCCTACCTAACTTAGACTTGATTGCGCCAACAAAGATCCGGTTAATCTTACCGCTCTTGATTAGAGCAATAGCCGCCGGTTCTAAGTAGGGATATTTTACGCCGGATTTCCAGCGTGGTGAGCCTAATTCAACCGCTCGCGCATACTCAACTGTCGGACCAATTACGGCAATATACGAGTCAAATCCAAACGCTACTGATGTGCGGATAGATCTCCGGAGCGTTCCAGTAATTACATTTGGTCCGGATCCGCTAGGGCCAATGTGCTTAGGCGGAATAATTCGGCTACCTTCGCGGCGGCGTGTTCCGGTGTTGGCGTTGATTTGTGCTTGGCGTTGAATTGCTAAGCCGGCTTGGGCTATGCCTATCTGCGCGCCTTGCTCTATGCGATCTCCAGCGCCGTCAATAGCAGCTAGAACTTCTTTCAAGTTCTTGACTATTATCGCACCGCTCACTTCGGATCTATCCTTTCTGCTTTGACTTCTTCTACTGTCACCGCTATCGCCATTAACCAATCCGCCGTATTAGCCGGTAGATTATCTACTTGATCCGGAGTCCAGCCGAAGCGTTCCGCCATTTGATAATAAAACCACTGCTCATCAGGATAATCGAACTCAGCGACCCTATGACCGCCTTTGAGCAACCACTTTAATCTTTGGAGTCGGCGGTAATCGCTTTTGGGTCTGCGGCGTTATCGTCACTTTCCGTCAGGCTAGGGAACAATGCTTTCTGCGCGTCTTTGGTCTGCTCGATAAGGTAATCGTAATCTGCCATTTCTAGTTCTTCAATAGACTCGATCTTGATAGAAGGAATAATTAGATCGAACGACCACTCTTCTACGAGCATAGCAATAATTGCTTCTCCTAAAGCCATAGCCTTAGATAGATCGCCTTCTTGCGAGTCAGTAGTTTTGATTACGCGCTTACGATCTTTTACGCGCAAATCTTTAGGATCTTTGAGTTTTACTGTGTTTCCCGAAGGGAGTTTGATTTGCTTAGACATTATTTGCCTTTCCTAGTAGTTGCCTTCCGCCTATCGTAGCGTAAGGAACAGGCTGGTGGGATAACGGGAAGGCTATCGTTATCAACCAACCCCGCCTGTTCGGATCTATTTGTTACGCGTAAGTACCACTTGCTTTAGCGTTCTTTAGAACCCACTTGATCGGAGCAAATCCGCCGGAAGATCCAGCGTCAGTAGTTTGTGCTTGCGCATTTACATCTACCGCGATCTTGACGAAGTCTTCTCCGCGATCAATTACAGCTGCTACATAAGCGCCCTTAGATAAGGTTGCTTGTAGTTGTAGTTCGCTTGCGCCTGATCCGTAGTTCCAATTTAGAACAATAGCAGGTTGAGTGTTGGTGAGATAGCGGGTTAATTCGGTATCCGCTTCCATAACAAACTCAAACTTGCCGGTAACTTCTAGCGGTCCGGTAAAGATCTGATAAGGATTTTGCGTAGTAGAAATGCCGTAGATCGGAGTTACTGAACGCTTTAGATCTAATGAGCCGGAGATAGAGTTGGTGATTGTAGTTCCGCCAATAGTGACCGCTCCACGCCATACCGGAGTAGGAAGAACAGTTGAGAACGAAGGAGTAGGAGTAGCAGAAGCAGCCGAAGCCCAACCTGTTCCCTTTGCTTCGTATTCGAGCATTCCGTCAGCATTAAACTTCAAAGAGAAGTCATGGAATTGAATACCGGCGTATGCGCGAACATTCGCAGCATAGAAGTCGGTGAGAGTGTAGGAGATCGGTTGTGAGTCAGCTCCGGTAGCGCTTGCGTTGAGCAAGGATACTGTGTGAGTGTAAGGTGCGCTCGCTCCTGATGTGGCTACGGATCCCATAATTCCAGCAATCGGATAACCAATAGTATCGGCAAACACATGACCGCCGAAATCAAAAGTAGATCTTGTGCGACCCGGAATATAGTTATAGTTAGTAACCATAGATCCGCGTAGTCCAGTATCGTAAAGTGGATCAATTAGATCAACCGGCTTTAGGCTATCAACCATTACCGGGATAAAGTCTGTTGGCGTTACGGCAGTTCCTTTAGTTGCTTCTTTCGCAATACCTAAATAACTGCGTACGGAATTCTGTACTGTCATTTAATCACTCTCCTGCTTTCATGTCTGACGCGGCAGACGGGGTTGTTGGTGCTTTTGGTGCTACTTTCGCGCCAGCAGGAGTTACATCTGCCGCGCTGAAATTCTCAGGCGCGTCAAACTCTTGTCCGGGCTTAACTGTGATCCCTAGCGTTGGGAACACGCGTTCTTCTGTTCCGTTATATGTATATTTCATCATGCTCCTTATGCTTGGATCATCTCGGTAACAACGAATTCTATCTCAGCGTAGGTTTCCGTAGCGCCTTCTTGCGAAGTTGCCGGCTCGCCGTATCGAGCTGAGATACGGGGTTCGGCTCCCTGCCATACTAGCGTTCCCGTAGTATCCCCAAAGTTGTGATCGCTGCGTAGTCTATCCTTGATGTTATCTACTAGGGTATCAAACGCCGTCATCGCATTTTCGCTATTGCGCTCCAGCGAGTGCTGATAGATCTGAATAATTACTGTGTAATCAACGCGCTTCCAGCCGTTAGTAGCACCGCCTACCGCTATGCGTGACTCATCTTCCGCTTGAATAAAAACTACTGCGGCAGCTCGCGATAACTGACCCGGTTGCGAATTGACTTGATAGTTAATGCGCTTCGGAAAAGAAGTAAATACCTGATTGAGCGTGGCTATCGGCGGGTTCGAAATAAACTCCGAGAGCTGCTGCCGAACTCCGGTGCGCCCTGCCATTATCGGACCCTGCGGTATTTATCTACCATATCCAGCGCTAATTGTATTTCGGATCCGTAGCGGCTTGTTCCGGTAGATAGGTTAGCGCTCGGTTGCGTAGTGATATTCATAGTCATCGAGTTATCGCCACGCACTTTAATCAACGCCGTAGTAATCAAGATCGCTGCTTCTTTGATTGCGTTGGGCATATTGCCTATGGCAACTCCAGCTGCGTGAGAATAGGTAAGTCCAGCCGTTAGCGGAACTGTCGTAGATCCGTAGGTGTAGTTGCTTGCTACTGTTACTGTCTCTTGATTTGCCCCGTCATAGATCCGGAGCTGCGCGCCGGCAAGTATCCCTGCTCCGGACTTGACCGTAAGAGAAGTTGCGGCTGCGCTCGCGGCAGAAGCCAGCGTAGTATTAACAAAGCCCGCGACATAGGTATATTTACAGAAGATCTGAGTGCGAGATCCTAGACCTGAGCCGAACGCAAGCGGTCCAGCGCTTGAATAAGTAGTAGAGAGCTGCGAAAGCGGAATAATGATTTGTTGATTTTCAAACCAAGATTGGCTCGGATCCGTCATTGTTTGTAGGTTATTGGGATCGGATCCATACTGAAAAGAACTTAGAGAAATAATAGGGTTGCGGTCCGGGTGGAGCGAGACATAGCCCTGCGGAGTAATACGGGTGCGTTGAGTCTCGGTCTGAGTATCAGCTACTAGATTTTGATTAAGGTATTCATCAAGATAGGAAGAAGCGCGCAGAATAACGCGGCTCAGCTCTCCGTCTTGGGCATTGGCGTTGCCGCCTACTACGAGATTATCGTAATCAATGCTAGTCGGAGCGTTCTTATACTCGGCAACAGTTATGTAAGGGTTTTCCGAAAAGGTATTTGTTGTTACTCCGGTAGCCATTTACTCTCCGTCTCTTGGTGGCGGACTTACTGCTTCTACTCCGCAACGCCCGCACTTGCGGAACCAACCATTAAAGCCACATTCTACGCAACAAAAGCCCCGTTGTGCGTCTCCAGCTGAGTGCGGATTAAGAGCCGCTTCAAAATAACCTTCTGCTTTCATCGCATTTACATGCCGCGAGTTATCTACATTGTAGATCCCGCCTTTGTCCGGATTATATTTCGATCCGCCAATTACTGTTTCTTTAACGCCGCGATCCGGCGCTACCATGCGTGCCATTTATGCCCCCTGATAACTGAAATAAGGGGCGCGACTGTTCAAATGTGTCGCGCCCCCTATTGCCTTACTTATGCAGAGATAATTCCTGAGACTGCGCCGTTCCAAGCAGGAGCGGTGCAGAAGAATGTTCCCCTAAAGTATGTTGAGAAGTCGTAACTGAATTGAGTTACAGGCCATTGAATACCCATGTAATCCTGAACTAAGAAGTTAGCCCAAACATCAGACACTTCTGTATCAGGAATTGGCAGAGTAAAGGATAAGACCGGAGCCACACCCTGATTTAGCCAAGGATGAACCATGAGATCTACTGCTTTACCGGTAACTTCGTTCTGAAGTCCAGTAACAATAGATCCGTATGTTGTTCCGCCTTCGCCCGGATCATTAATTACCAAGCGATAGTTAGCGGTAGATCCACTCTTGATTGCGTCAGAGAGTTGCTTACGATCATTTCCATTTAGCAACACAATGTCCGGATCAGCCTTTACTGACTGATAGAGCTGAGCGAATACTGTTTGGAACTCGCTGCCCGGATTAGCGGTGCTGAGCCCAATACTGTTGGGAGAATTCCGTCATAACCGGTTGCGTAAGCAGATGTATCTGCGGAAGCGCGGCTTGCTGCTGCTCCTGATGTTGAGTAAGCAGCATTGTTGCCGGTAAGTCCAGCTGCGGCAGCACCTTGAATTGTGAAGGTACCGGTTCCCTTTAGGGTTCCCTGATACTTCAAGTTTGCTGCGCCGGTAGCAGTACCAACATAAATGTTGTAACCGAGAGCGCCAGCAACAGCGGTGCTTACTGTGACAGTAAGAACATCGCCAGCGGCAACGGTTTCAGATACTTCAGTGCCAAGAATGGACTCACCAAAGCCGTTAGCCGATACACCAGCGTCAGCAGTGACATTGATGTAATAAGTTCCAGCCGCAAGAGCGGTCTGAGATCCGGAAGCAACAGGTGAAGCCTTTGTGAAAGTTGGTGCTGATAGTGCGCCTGAGTAACCGCTCGCGGTTCCGCGTGCCATAAGCATCATGCGTTCTTCCATAAGCATTGTTGCGTATAGAGTTGATGTGCTTGATAGCTGACGAAGATCCTGATAACCCAAACCTGAGAAGTTCGCATCGAATGATACGGAGTCAGATAGTGAGTATGAGTTGTATGGCAATACTAGATCATCAGCTGCGTATGTGATCTTTGGACCACGCTCATAGTTGATAGATCCGAATGTTGCGGTGCTTGACTCGGTAATTCCCGGCCAAGTATTTCCTACGCCGCCAGTTCCAGTACCGGTGTAACCAAGAATTCTCTTGACGCGGTGTGAAGTACCGACACCCTTCTTACGCGGAATGCGGTTACGAAGTGGTGTTGGGCGTGGAGTAAGCAACTTAGCAGGTGCTTCAAGATCGAAGGCTGCGAAGGATGTGCTGAGTGGGCTAGTAAGAGTAATATCCTTTTGGATCTCTTGCATAGCGACTCTTTGTGCTGATAGCGCGTTCTGTAGTCCAGCGAGCGCGTCAGGGGTAAGTGACTTGGTAGCAGCTAGTGCTTCCATAGCCGCAAGCGGATCTTGTGTTGGTGCTTGTCCGGGAACGCTTGAAGAATTAGATAGAGACTTATTAAGTTCTCCCAAATACTCTTCGTGGCGTTGCGCGGCTTCTACGGGAGAAGCGTCACCAAACAGATCGGTTGCGCGTGGCATTTCCGCCATGTTTGTGTTTCCTTTCGTCTTTACTGCTTGTTGGCTTCGGCTGCCTTAGCAAAGAATTCTTGCGCGAGCTGCTTATAGCCTTGGGCTAGTGTTGGGTCGGTTGTTGCGTTTGCTTTCGCTTTGTAATTGGCAGCCTTAACCAGTAAGTCATTTGATTGCTCAACTGAATGTCCTGTTCGTTTCGGACCGCCAGCCACTGCGAGAGATTTGGCAATAGCCAACTCGGATTCCAGCGTAGATGCTTTCTCTTGTGCCGCCTTTGTTGCAGTCACTAAGTCAGCGATCTCTTTGCGTAGAGACTCGGTTGCACTCTTTACCACTTGCTCGATTATGGCTTCTACATCTGCTGACTTATCATCATCAGAATTATCTTTTTCTTCTTCTACGACATCCGGTTCAACTGCTTCCGGAGCTGCGTCTTCGGACTCTACCGACTTATGACCGGTTTTCTTTTCGTCATCTTCTTTGTCGGTTTTTTTCTTAGCCGGTTTTTCTTCGTCTTCCATTTTATCTGCCGCCATGTATTTGTCGAAGCATTCGATTGCTTCTTTGTCGCTCATGCCGACTTCCTTACAACGCTTCATAAAGTCTTCTTTAGACTCGCCTTTTTTCGGCTTCATATCTTTCTTATCGGCTCCAGCAGCCATTTCGATTTCTGTCTCCTGCATGATCTCTCCTTCTGCTTCTTCACCTTCATACCAAGCAAAAAGGTGATGTACTGCGGATAGTAAATGTTGTAACGACATTTCTTCGTTCGATCCAGCGCCCATTTCTTCTGCTTCAATAGCAATAAGTTGAGCGAGAGCCGTACGAGCGGTGTCGTATGTCTTCTTATCGAACTTTAGCAGGTCTGCGTTCTTATATGTGGCGGAAAGATCTAATATTTCTTTAACCTGCTCCATTAAATCCGCTCCTGTCGATAGATTACTGTCTGATTGTAGGGCAAACTTCGGTGTTTCCGTAGGGGAAATAATGTTGGCGGTAGTCATGTGAGAAGTAGTAGTTCCGTCAGGCAATACTGTTGGACCGCCGCCATGACTTACTTCCGGTTGATTACATCCACACTCTAAGCACTTAGTCAGGCTCTTCTTGGTCTTCTTCTTATACTTACCGCCGCGCTTTTTATACTCCCGGACCACCCAAGCGTTGGCTACCGCAGAAGGATAAACATCAAACTTCTCTTTGGCTTCTGCCTTAACGCGGTTGTAGAGTTCTTTATCTGCGGGTTCGGATCCAGCGCCACCAACATTGATACTTTCGTAATCTGTTTCTTCCTTCTTCTCGATCAGATCTTCTACCATAACTAGGGTCGAGTCTGACGCGGTAGATTTAGCAAGAACTAATTGGCAGTTCGGATTAGCCGGGCGATCCACTAGGGATACTTCTACGATTTGCCCGTCAATAATTCTTCCGTTAGCAGCCTTGTTGTCGCGGGCTACGCGTGGGTTTTTGATACCAATAGAGAAGCCTTTGAGAACGCCGGTTTCTACTTTACGAACTGAGATCGGATCTACTACCAGCGCCCGAATATAATGCCCGTCTGACTTGGCTTCGTATTCCTTCGCAACTCCAGCTGCGATAGAACTATGTTGCTCGCGGATATTGCCACCGGTTTTGAACCAATCAGGCATAGCGCGGTCCAGCCAAGTAGCGTCACAAATCTGTTGATCTATATCTACGGAGTCATCGGTAGCCTTGCCATACACCATGAGTGTTCCGTCTGCGTTTCGATCCGCCTTCTCAATCGCAAAATACGAAGTAGTTAAATCGGTCATTGTTGCTTTCTCCTTATTTCTAATTGACTCAGCAGTTCTATTTGCCCAAGATCTTCCAGCGTCTCCACCCCAAGCATCCCACGCAACTCTACCGGGAGAAGGATAACCTTTTTCTCCGGCACTAAAGCCTTCTGCCTTTTTATCCGGCTCATGTCGCGCAAAGAACGACACCATGCGCATTACTGTATCTCTGCTTAATGCTTCGCGGCGGGCGATCTGCCCTGCGCGAGTTCTACCTGTTGAAGTAAATCCGGATCCAGCCTTACCTTCTTCGATCCACTTAATAGCGCGTTTCGCGGCAGCAGCAGCTCCGGCGGGTGGAACATAACTGTCTGCCACTATAAATTCACCCACTCTATTTCTATTTTTTCAAGAGCTGCGTCTAATCGAGCAAGATCTTCGGTAGTAATCTTAGCAGTTTTAGGCGCTACATCTATGACCCCGTTATCGTCATACTCCGGAATGACCGGTAATAAAACACATCGGCAGTTCGGGTGTGCGGGCGGTTGCGTAGATCCGGAGTTAAATGTTCCGCCCATTTGCACTACTTGTCCAGCGTTTTGTGCGCACAAATCACAAGGATCGCTAACTGCCCACTCCATATACTCTATTTCGGCTTGTCGGTATCGTTCGATTGCGGCGGCAGACATAGCGCGGTTAAGTTCAGTAATCGCAATAGTAAGAGATCGCTTAGGGTTCCGGATCTTGTCGTTAATGAGTTTGGCTGCGCGTTCCGGAGACAAACCAACCGCCAAAGAGTCTGCAATTGCTGTTCCAAGTTCATTGTATGTCTCTTTCGCTAAGGATCTAATGCTAACCGCAGCTTGCTCCAGTAAGCGGGCTAAAGCGCCTTTAGGTCGGACCAGCGCCGCAGCAGCTAGGTCACCGGGTCTCCAGTTTGCCCAATCGATATACGCGTTTTCTTTAGCAATCTTGCGAGATCTCCGGCGCTCCAGCCGTAGTATCAGTTCTTCCGCAGCCGCGTATCCCGTAACCACGCCTTCTGCCCATAACCTAGATAAAACTTGATAGAGAGCGTCTTCGTTGAGTCCGACATTTAGCATCGCCCATGCGCGGGCTTTGGCTCGATCTTGGGCTATGTTGTCGCTTACAGTAGGTTGAGTTTCAAGATAGCGGTCATACACTTGGCGGGCATTAATCTCCAGCCCTAACGCAGCTCGGATCTTTCGAGCGTTATTCGCAGCTATGCGCCCGTCTGCCTGATGAGCGCCCCACTTCATGAGATATACGCTTTAGCAATAGATCGCGCAGTTTCAAGATCTCCTTCGAACGCGCAACGATTTAACGCTTCTCCTACTACCGGATCTATTTCATAAAACTCAAATTGGCGAGCGCGCTTGCCTTTGCTTGCCCACTTTAGAAATGCCTTGACTTCTTCTTCTATTGTTTCTTCTTGCTCCGGGCTAGGCTCGGTTTGCGGCTTCTCTCCTACTTCCGTAGTCGGAGCTGCCGGAGCTGCTTCGGGTCCAGCAAGAGCCGGAGCGCTCACAACATCAGCCGCGTTGATAATTCCGTCAGGTGAGAATAGATAGATCCCCGCTCCACCGACCAATAGCGGCATATCGGCTTGCGGTGTATCTAGTAATGGCAAGCCTAACTCGGATCTGCGTTCGTTAATAGTTTTACCGGCACTTGTTACTTCAATCTGAGCCTTACGAGCATTTTCTTCGTTGTCTAGTCGCTTAGAAGTCATCATCTTAAACTCTAATTCGCGTGGCATACCAAGATAAGTATAAGAAAGGTTGGTAAGCATTTTGTTAATCCAATTAACAAGCGGTTGCGCGCCGATTGCTTCTGCGCTCGAAGCCCTGCCTTCTTCAAATCCAGCGCCACCGAGTCCAGACTTCGGAGCAAATCCAATTTCTGCCGGTTGAACGCCATAGTGTCCGCAGATAGAAGTAATCAAGTAATCATCGAGCGTGTCTTTGAACTTCTCGCCATAACCTTCGTATTGAACCGGCTTCATGCCGCTAGGTAGTAAGCGAGCGCGCTTGCGTTGTTCAGTTTGACCGGCTAGATCATCGTTAAAGATATTTTCATAGGCGCGTAGCAGCTCCGGATTAGTTCCCCAAGTAGCGTCTGTTTCAAACATCAGCTCCGGCAATACGCCGTCTGTATATTCGGCGCGTAGCCATTGTTGGCGGCGCAAATAAATATCGGCTAGGGGTAGCGCTCGCTCGGTTGGAGACTGTCCATATACGCTAATTGTGCGGCGATTACGCACCATATACGCCAAATCGTCAGCCGTAAATTCTCCGTCAGCTTTTGGATCATCGTCATTGGCAGTAAATTCGGCGCGTGGAAAGCCGTAAAGGATCTGTTGATAGGCTGAATTAGGCGGCATAGGGCGCATACCGCGATCATCGAGCAAAGGCTTAATAGTAGATCCGTCAAGGATCTGTAAGCCGTAGAGATCCCCGCCTACGCTCTTTTGTGGCCAAACTGCCCAAGCGTCAATAACTAGGATCTCTTCTAAAGCGATCATTAACCAATCGGCAAAAGTAAGCCCATTGGCCTTATCCGGGTTTTCCCAAAAGGTTCTAATGCGGTTGATTTCTTCGGTATATTCTTGGCGAGCCTTAGCCATAGCGCGAACATGATCTCCACCGGACTCTGCTGCGATCTTTTCAGAAGCGTCTGTGCCTAAAACAATATCCCAATCGAGTCCAGTAATCTTGCTCTTTAATACTTCAATACAACGCCGCAATATGTCGATCTGATCGGCAGCAGCTCGCAGAGTCTTAAAAGGAACTAAGCGTGTTTCCGTTACATTTATGTTTTGTGCTACTTGGTATTCGTAGCGGCGTGGATCCGGTCTGCCGTCAGGGCGTAAAGGGTTGATCGCACCGGGAGTAATCGGCATACCCGGTCCGAACGGAACCATGTTGAGCCAAGGGTTACGCGGTAATGGGTTCGAGTTGCCGTAGTTCTGCGCAATCTGATTAAGAGCTGCGTTACGCATTTCATTTTCCGACATGGTGGTAGCACCCGCCGGCAAATTAGGCTTCTTGTCTAAGTCTCCAGCCAGTAATGCCTTTGCGATACGGTCACGAAGACCCATGTGTATCTCCCTTTTTTACTATGCGTGTACGACTACTCGATATTGATTACTTGTAGGAGCAACGGAGAAAGCAAGCGTAATGGTGTTAGCAGTCGCATGCGCAACATCGCAGATAACTTCTGCGTATGGTGAAGCAGCTTCATAGACCGACACTACTACATCTCTTGTATTTAGGTTATGAGTGATTGTGTAAGAAGTAGCGGATCCGTCACCGAAGGTAGCGGCATACTTGCTTACTACTACTGCTGAGTCAATGGCTACTGTGTTGGCGAGAACAGAGATACCATTTCCAGCGCCTACTGCTAGATCGGAAGATAGGTTAAGTCCGGAAGTAGTAGCAAGTTTGATTTCTGCGCCGCTTGCTCCGGTTTGTAAGCCGTATCCGGATCTTGGAGTGAAAGTAAAGTTAGTTCCAGTAAGAGTAATGCCGTTGCTTGCGGTATAGGTTCCAGCACCGGAGAACTGTTGAAACACAATCGGATCTGTGCCTACTGTTGTTACTTCATCAACGCACACCCAACCGGTATTTGCGTAGGTAGTTCCGTTATCTACGAAAGTAAAGTCACCGCCAGCGATCTCTACTGCGGTATCGAAATCGGTTGCGCGAGTCAATACCCAATTTGTAGATCCGCTACCTACTGTGGTAAGTGTGTAGATACCGTTCTGTGATGTTGTAGTTTGATTTTTAACAAGAATACGATCACCCTGAGAAGGCGTTGTGCCGTCAGTAGTGAAAGCAGCTTGCGTTCCAGCGTTAGTTAATGTTGCTCCTACGCCGCTTGTTCCGTTGCTATAAGTCGCGTTTAAGTTAGCGGTAGTTGCGGCATAGGAAGCTGCGTGAATATTTAAACCTTGCGCAACATCATCAACATATTGCTTGGTCGCTGCGTCTGTGCTTGCGCTAGGAGTTCCGAGAGCGGTGAGTTTGTATCCGCCCATGTTGAGATTTTGACTTGGTGTGAAAGCGTGTGTGTGATCTTCTTTCGAAGGCGCGGTTCCGCTTCCTGCGGATCCAGCTGCGCCGGAGATTGCGTTAGGTGTAGCGGTTCCGAGCGCCGGAGTTCCATGAGTATGATCTGCGCGAGCATAAGTAGTCGCGGATCCGTTGCCACTAGAAGCGCCGTAAGAAGTTTGCGCAGTTACGGATCCGAACGCATTTGTCTGTGTCCAAGTAGATCCGTCTGAGTAATAGAAAAGATAAGTGTCGGTGGCGTAGTAAATAGTTCCAGCATCGACTGCGTTTGCTAATGGTCGAGACGCTAGTAAGCCTGACTGAACTGCGTTACCGGCTACTTCCCAACGCGTTCCATTGTAAATATAAAGTTGATTATCTACTGTGTTAAAGTAGATCTGTCCGGTGTTTGGAGATGCAGGTGCGGAAGCAAGGTTTTGAATAACCGCGTTCTGTAACTCATTCTTGGTGAGATCTATTGAAACTAAAAACTTACGCGCCATGTGTGTTCTCCTAAACTATGTATGCTACGCCGGTGAAAGCACCCGTAAAGGTTATCACCATTCGATTAACGCTTGGGTAAGAAATAGCGCCTTCGCATTGAGTTCCGGCAGAGTCTAATACAACTGCTACCGGATTAAAGCCTAGATTATGATTTATAGTCCATGTCGCACTTGATACTGATTGCGTGTGGGTGTATGCGATATCGCTTGGAGTAAAGGCTCCAGCCGGACCTTGCGGACCCGGAGCTGCGACAGTAATCTGATTGATTACCGGTTGAACTACTATTACATCTTCGCTCATCGTGTTACTTCCGGACTCACAACAACCTGCCCTTGCACTAGACGGGTTACTACGCCGGTAGGCGCGGTAATTTCTAAATCATAGTAGTAAGTGCCTTCGTCTATGTCTCGCGTTTGCGCTGCGGTGGCATGGACTTCAACTGTTCCTGTTGCTCCGGTAATGGTAATCCCACTTCCCGTAGAAAGCGATAATACTGTTGTCGGATCAGAAGGTAGCGAACGGATCTGTAAGGCAGAAGTGTAGTTAGTAATATTGATCGGAGTGCCGTTTGGATTTTCATAGGTTACTGTTAAATACCAATCCGCGCCTTGATCTATGGTGGTGTTATACGCGACTGCCATTATACTCCCTTACTATCCGGCGCTATCATAGCCGTTCCGCATTTACTACAATGGCTCATTGACTTAGGCATTGGCAATCCACACTTACGGCAGAAATTAGCGAGCGCTCCAAAGTAATTCGCAACATTAATAGTACCAAGAAGATCCGCAAAACCCTGCACCATAGCGTCAAGGCGATCCGGTGAATTAACTTCTTCCGGAGTCCAGAGTGTCATCTGATCTTCCAGCTGCGGGAACTCTCCAATGTGGTGAATACGCCCTTGCTCATACATAGCCGCTATCGGCTCAGCTCGGAGTCTCTTGCCCACATGCGCTCGCACTTCCCGGATCGGTAAGCCAAGTCGGATCTGTTGGAGAACGCTAGTAACCATATCTCCACCTTGATTTACTTCTACTAGGATCGAGTCAGCCTTGAACTCATCGAAGACCGATACTGCCTTAGAAGCCCAATCAAGCGGCGATCCCCGAAATGAGTAATCTCCTAGCAGGTAGCCATGTCCAGCTGCGTCAGATCCGCACACCACTATTCCGGTTTCGTCAGAGTCTTTGGTATTCGTTACTGCCGGATCTATTGATACAACAATTCGTGCCAAACTTGGTGCTTTATTTAGTCTATTTCGATCTATCAAGCCTTTAGTCCATAATGCGCCTTCTACATCTTCAAGGATCTCTCCGTATAGTTCCTGCCGACCTAGCCGGGTATTGTTGTATCGTGCCTGTAACTCCAGCAACGCACTAGGCGCTAAGTTAGCAGCGTTATCAAAAGTAGATCCGCGAGTGATTACTACTGAGCCGTCATCGCGGTTGGCGAGCGCTCGGATTAACGGGGTAGGGCGCGGGGTAGTAGTAACGATAATGCGTGGCTTATCGCCTAAGCGTAATCCAAACTGTAATTGATCCCAAGCGTCTGAGTATCTATACGCCGCCAACTCATCACACCACGCTCCATGATGTTGCGGACCACGAAAGCGATCCGGCTGATCGGCTGAGAATAACTTTATCCGAGATCCATTACGCAGCAAGATCTCTCCAATAGATCGGTTCCAGCTGCTAAGCATTTTGTATCTACGCAAGATCGAGATTACGCCTGACTCACCTTCGGCGCAAGTATCTCTTGCGTCAGAAAAAGTAGGCGCGACTATTGCCCAACGCGTTCCCGGTTGTTGGATCGCTTCCCATGCCAGCCACTCAGCCGCCGTTCTAGTCTTACCAGCACCGCGACCAGCCATGTAAAGCCAAATATGCCAATCACTCTCCGGTGGTAGTTGTTCCGCTCTCGCTAATTCCGCTCTCCACTTGTAGCGGGCGGCTCTGATCCACTTGGTCGAGTAATCGGATAATTCGTTCGATATCGGAGTCAATGTTGCTGCTTCCGTCATAATTCACCACTTCCGCTTGTATCTTCTGTGGAGCGTCTAAGCCCAAGATCTTGGCGCGGCGATCTATTACGCGCAGGATAAAATCCGCAGCTCGCGTCTCCCCTTCTATGGCTCGCTTCCAGTATGCCCTTTGTAGCCGGTCCAGCCGGTCTAATTCGAGATCCCGCATTTCTTCGGTAGGTTGTTGAAGGGTCCGCAATAAGGCGCGCTTGTAAGCCTTGTATGCCCCTGCTGCGTTCGCGTAGCCAACTACCTTCGCTATTCGATCCCAAGTTTCCCCTGTTCTCCGTAACTCGACTACTGCGAGTTCCCGGTCAATAATCTCCGGATCCGGCACTTTACGCGGTTTTTTTCCTGCCATGTATTTACTGTAATGTAGGAAATACGACTTCGCGAATTATGCTTGCGCCTTCTTCCGGAGTCAAGGCATCAGGGATAAATGTTGCGTTATATTCTTGCGCTAGATTACGGTGCTTGGTCTCTCTACCTTTGACCCATGACGGGTTCTGCTCTTTACCGGTAATCGCAGCTCTTGCCTTACGCCGTTGCGCAGCTCTCTCCGGGTGAGTATCTAGGTAGAACAAGTAAAACTCTCCATACATGATTGCTAGATCAAAGAAGCGCCTATTGGCTAAGCGGTCACCTTCTCCATACACAATGTCATGATTTATTGTCGGATACCAAGGCTCAATCTCCAGTATTGCGGCATTTCCCAATGTGTCGGTTCCCCCAAAGGTAGGGCGTAGCCAGCCAAGTGAGATCGCCGTTCCGTAAGGAGTCTGATGTTCTCTCCATTTCACCGGATCATCGTGCTTGGCTACTTCGATCCAGTTCCGAGTTAGGGCTTCGGTAAGAGTAGTTTTGCCGGATCCCGGTGCGCCTATTAGGTAGATAGTTTTCATAGCGCTCGCTCGACTATCTCGCGGTTGGGTTGGCTCCCTACTATCCAAAACGCTGCTTTCCCGTCAGGTTCGTGATACCAATCAAACATTCCCCTATTGCGATCCATATATGTAAGCGCCTTTCCTTCGTAAGTTGGGTGAAACGATATTGACTTGTCTCTCAGCTCGAAGGGCATTTTGTCCTGATAGCCGGAGAACTTAGTATGGTGAAGATCGTAATGCTCAATAAGGATCTCTCCACCGGTCTGATGTTCTGCTTCGAGATCTCGGTGATGATGATATTTACGCCGAAATAGATCCAGTATGGCTATGCCTGTGGCGTTCTCGATCCTGCGTAATCTTTCTTCTATAAAGTTAAGCCGGGTTGGACCGATACCGAACAAGATAATCCGCTCTAAGTCTGCGGGGCGATACTTGGCTATGCCGTATAGCACCGATACGCAAGAATTACACGAACCTGCCGTCATACCAAGCGTGGTAATGTGCGGCGGCAGGTTCTTGACTTGATACGCGCCTACTTCGTGGAACGCTCTTATATCGTCATCAGTAGCGTCTTCCGGCGTTGTAATTCCATAGCACAAGCGGTAATGATCTTTATAGCGCTCGGACTCTGAGTATTGTTTTACTGCGCGTTGAAGAGCCGGGTTATAGCCTACGGGCGTGTAAATAAACTCTGCTCCAGCTGCGGCGGCAATATAAACATTTTCGTGCTTGATCGCCGTTTCCGGTTTAGTCGCTCCAAGTATAAGCGTAGGCGTAAGTCCATAATGCTTCGATACCAACGCGCTCATCGAGAGCTGCGGAGATAAAACACTTGCGCCGGTAATCAGTCCAGCGTTGCCACCTTTTGCCACATATTGCCCCGTTAAAAATAATAATTGGCGCAGCTTGCTCCCGTTAGGTCCGCCGTATCCGAGCGGGGCGAAGTGATCTTCTCGCTTCCACCATAAGCCTTGATGTTGCTCAAATGGCGTAAGAGTGTATGTGTAATCTTCCCACCGCATTACCGAGCGGTCTATGGTCTGCTCAGGAAAGATCGTACTCATCGTTATATTCATTCTTGTAGTAGGGATAATCCCGGTTCATCATGATTACTTGACCGGTAGTGAGATAGTGATTTTGTTTTCTTGGGTGGAGTCCGAGATCTTTTGGGTTATCTTCGAGTCGGAGATAGTCCGGTAAGTAATGCTTTCGCGCTTCCCAAAATACCGAGAGATCTTCTTCGGGCCAAGCTGCTTCGTTCTTTCTAATCCGATTGAATAACATATCGTTATAGACATTGGGATATCGGCGGTTTGGTCGGTGCCATGACTTGTAAGTGCATAGTGCCGACTCCAGCGTAAAGTAAGAGACATCTCTTTCGTAATCCTTTCCAGCTGCTCGCTTTTT
Source organism: Actinomycetota bacterium (assembly GCA_009918005.1). Classification (GTDB taxonomy): domain Bacteria; phylum Actinomycetota; class Actinomycetes; order S36-B12; family UBA5976; genus UBA5976. Next base: position 12,897 of record RGDC01000007.1, on the reverse strand, counting down.
CATATCGGCAAGGATCTGTGCGCCCATAGTTTCGAGCGAAGTAATCAGCTCCGGCGGGTAGTTCCCGTCAAAAGTTGGGTTGCTTTTATGCCAATCATAATGATCAAGTCCGCTAACAATACATAAGCCGTTCCTATGCGAGCGCGAGCCGTCTCGATCTGCCAACATCAAATTGTCACAATCGAAATCTATACCCATGATCCGCACATATTCAAGATAGGAGTAAGCAGATAATCGCCCAAAGGTAGAGATTGAAGTAGCAACTCTCCACATCTCTACGAAGCCGCGTTGCGCCGTAGCGGTATAAAACTCCCATTGATCCGGACCGACCAGCGCAAGATAACTCTCTATCGCTGCCGGCATAGACTTCTTGTGATAGCGCCTATCGGTATCGAACTCCAGCCGCTCATAGTTTTCTTTGTAGAACTTGACTAGATCCAGCCATTGACCTTTATCCGGAAATCTCCGGTGGAGAATTAGGCTTGTGACCGGGTTCTGCGTGTTGCCGTTGATAAACGCAAACCATAGAGCTGCTTCGTTATCCCACCCGTAGCGATCCCGGAGATAGGGCATTAGATAATAAACGCAACCGGGATGTGCGCGATACTTCAAGTGAAACTCATAGAAATCAAGAAATACATCGTATCGGTATTGCGGTAGGCGGAAATCTAAGCCTTCCTTTAAATTGCTCATACTGCCTTCCCCTTGCGTTATCTAAATACGGGTGCTTCCGCTTCGCCTTTGAGAACTGCCGCCATTTTGTCTTCGCGAGCGGTCCGGCGCTCTTTCGCTTTAGCGGTTTCAACTGCGTAAGTAAAACAATCTTTCATGCCGCGTAGCGCGTAATAAACTATTGAGTATCGGTATGCGTCTTTTGTCTTTGGACTCATCGGAGTTACACCATGAACATACTTGTATCCCGCAAAGAAAGTCACCCACCCGTCTCGACATGAGCAAGTAAAGTTATACTCCGGAATAGTTAAATAGCCACCAGCCATATTCTTTCGGATTACCGGCATAGCAGACCAAGTTGCAAAGTTGAAGCCGTCTCGGTGATAAGGCAAAGTAGAAGACTTATTGACTACGCCGGAAGTCCAAAGCGCGTCATCGGTCATTCTCCACTCATCGTCAAGTCCAGCGTCAGCCAAGTTTTTCTTATCGTTTTCGTATAAGTGCGGAGCAAACTCTTTATACATATCGGCAAACTTTTCCGCAAACTTCACCAATACTGCGTGTTCCATAGGTTGTTCTTGTGCCAGCGTAGTAGGGCGGCAGCTCTCGCGCTTCTGATAGATCTTTCTCGGAGCCATTCCGAAAGTGCGTGACTTATTTTTGAGTCCGGTTGATTGGCGAATAGTCTCTCCATACTTGATGTTGAGAACTGCCTTGCGCAAGATATTGACTTCGTCAGGCATAGGGAAATAAACAAATACGATTTCTTCCGTATCGTCATCTATCCAAATACCGGCTTCGTTGCAAGTAGGTTCGTAGTCAGGAACTACTGTGCCTACCAACTCGGTTGCCTGTTCTTCTGATAGAACTCGCTTAATCCTGTGTATCGGTAGATCCGCTATTTTGATCTGACTCATGTGGCGCGCTCTCCCCTGAGATTATCTCTGCCATTTTTACTATGGCATCTCCGTTGCTTGTTAAATTATGCGTGTTTCGCACAAAGATAAGTTTATCAATTAGCCACACATAGATCTCCGGCGGAAAGTCTGCCATGAGCATACGGGTTGCTCTTTGATTGTAACGCTCGCCATACGCAGCCAGCGTCTCGATATAACGGGTTCCGCTCTGCCCTGTCTCCCCTACTTGAACCTGAGAGAAAGCGGACTTTGATAACTCCGGAGTTGTTTCTTCTTGTATGTCGGCAATAAGTGCGTCAAACTCATCTAGCGTATAACCGGATCCGTCTAACTCAGGTAAAGTTTCTAGTAAAGCTGCTAACTTTTCGTTATCGTATTCGCCCAAATCTGCGGACCGATTATCTATGGCTACGATCTTGGCGGCGGTAGTTTCATCTACATCAACATAAACAACATCTATTTCCGACCAACCAAGTTCTTTCGCAGCTCGGTAAGTGTGATTACCGGCAAGGATCTCTCCGGATCTTTTATTTACTGTTATTGGCTTGTATTGTCCGTAAGTCGAAAGCGACTCGGCAATTAGCGAAGTGTTGCCTTTGCGTGGGTTATTGTGATATTCGCGGATTGAGTCCAGCGCTACCTTCTCTATGTTCATAGATCTACTGTAATGTAATTTGTAATCGGTAGTCAAGTAGATCGTCAATAGACTCCAGCAACATTTGCTTTCGTTGGTGGGTCAGGCGGTTGCCGTAGCGATCTTGAAGCATTTCGCAAATATGCGATAAGGCTTCGTCAATATCGGCTACCGTAATCGGGCGATCATCTATGACTATCATAGAAAGATCTTACAGTTTATTACGGGCTGCGCGCCGAGCTGCGTAGGCTTCTACTTCGGATCTAAGGTAGAACACGCTTCTGCCTTTTTTCTTGCCCCACGCTAACGACTTTCTATATTGGATCTGCCGTAAGTTATTGAGATTGACTCCCAGTAATTGTGCTACTTCTGCCGCACTCAGCCATTCTTCATCTACCAAGGCACATCTTCCTTCCGGCTACTTCGATTACTTTGTGTTTTCTTTGGCAATACTCCTACATCGGTAGCCGTTATTTCAAGACTTGTCTTTTCAGATCCGTCTTTGGCTTGATAGGTAGATTGCGACAGAGATCCTACTACGATAACCGCGTCACCTTTAGTAATTAGATCCGCGAGCTGCTCAGCCTTCTCGCCAAATTGAACTACGCGGAACCACATTGTTTCCCCGTCTATCCACTCAGCGCCCTGCTTCTTGCGTGGCGTGTATGCCAGCGAGAAAGAACAAACCTGTGTGCCTGACTTACTTACCTTGAACTCCGGATTTTGTCCGACATTACCCTTAACTGAAATATTCATTTTATGCCTTCCCTAGTATCTTGATATTACCTTCATTGTCCAATAAAGCAAAGGATCCTTCCGGCGTTACATAGACATGATCTTCCGGCTCTTTCCAGCCCGGACACATCCAGCCTTTGTTTTCTGCTTTTTCGGGGTTAAGGTGGATTGAGTCTGTGGCTAAGTTGTGGCAAGAGTGATGAACTACCAGCAGATTAGCCGGAGTATCTTTGCCGCCCCGCGAGCGCAGCTTGCGGTGGTGTAGCGCCATAGAGTCGGTGGCAGGGAGTCCGCATTTCTCGCAGTATCCCCCTGCCCGCTCTTTGACTAGGCTGACTACTTTTTTATCAATCATCGTCTTCTTCTTCGTCATCTTCGTAGATTTCTCCCGGATCTATCGAAGGGAAAACGGGTTCAACATGGTGCGGAATGATACTCATTAATACCAGCCGCCCCTGCCGTTTTTAGATCTCGATAACCATACTGCGAGCGCTCCGCATGGAGACTTATACCGGTGTTCGATATAGCCCAAGCCCCAACGAATTTGAGTATGCGGGTGCTTCATAAAGTCTCGGATCTCCTTTGGCGTGTTGTGCTTCATGTGCCGTTGCGGTATTCCGTAATCATGGGTCGGAGATTTGGACCGGTAGTTCCAGCCGCTTTCTTTACCCCATAATTGAGCAAGGCAGCGGAACTGCTTACTCGAATCGGAATACTCCTGCTTTAGCAGGTGTCTAGCATAATCTTTTGGCGCTAGTTGTGCCAACACAAACTCATGCTTTTGGGTCGGTGTCATCACCGGAGCGTAAGCATACGAAGGCACTATCACGATACCTACCCCAATTAGGGCTACTAAAAGGCATCGCGCAGCTCTTACTATCTTGGACCTTCCGCCGCCTTTCTACAGACTTCGCAGAGCTGATCTCCATAATGCCAAGCGCCATAGGCGCACCGATTTAGTTTCTGATCCATATCAATTCCTTTCGGTTCGGGCATGGACATAGATAAGTCTAGCCTTGATTACTGCTCAGTAACCGGTCCGACTTGCGTAATCTTGCGCAAGCGGCTTCGTATTCTTTCTCACTTCCGTAAGGATAATGAAATACTTTTGTATGAGATTTGCCGTTAGGCTCGACCAGCGTTACTACGCGATCCAGCACACAAGTAGCATGATCTACGAACCCAAGATAACCCTTAACTGCGTCTAAGGCGTTGTCGTATGACTTGGTCCATATCTGTTCCCAAACAGTTCCGCCGTCTGTAACGCAGACTATAACGAATTCGTAAGTAGCGCTCGCGCCGTAATCTGTATTTTCTTGGATCATCATGCTAAATGCTCCGACATACGGGGTTCAAGAGTAATCAAGTTAGCCGTTAGTGCCTGACTATGAATAGACTCGATTACGCTCATAGCATTCGATACTGCTACGAACATAGCCGCCGGATCTTCCGACTCCGCAGCCTTGATAAACATTTGACCTGTGCTTGCTAAGTAATTCTGAACAACGGGATTTATCACTTGCCTTCTCCTTCTATTAGTTCCTTCATCATTTTGTCTAATTCCGCGTAGTCCAGCTGCGCGGACTTATATTTAATGCGGTCCGGAGTGGTCTGCGAGTCTAGCCCGCAGGACTCAATAAACCGCAGATATGGGTGGCGAGTCTTTGGATTTTCTCTCATAAACTCAACCGCACCGCGATATAGGCTTTCATCATTATTGATCCACATAGAGACATTCCATGTTGCCCGGTTCTTCCAGCCGGAGTAATCGGTATCAGACATTTGCCTTTACCACCGACACTATTTCGCCTTCGGATCCATAGGAACGCAGAGCGTCTTCTATGTCTGTTTTGATTTGATGTTTTACCAACGCGTTAAGGTGTGATACGGAGATTAAGCCTTTCTCCCACCGAACATATTTCTTTAACGCGCCAATATCATCGTCAAGATTAACTTCCAGCGTTACGCGAAATCTCATGGCGTAACCACGCGATCTACCATAGCCTTACAGGATCCGTAGCCAAGCCAATTTCCATGTTCCGGACCGACATAGCAAGTATCGTGCGTAGCCCAAGTAAATAGGCAAAGTAGAACTCCAGCTGCGAAGCCCAGCACAAACCAGCCACGCGGCGTTATTGTTGTTTTGCGCATTTTTTCTCCAATGACTTATATTTGACTTCGTAGTAATGTTGCTCGCAGTAAGAACTCTGCTTGTGGCAATAAATTGTTGTTTCCGAAGAGTCCGCCCAACACACTTCGCAGGAAGCGCGATTAGGCTTGTATGGGCTTGGGTGTAAAGGCTTTGCCATTAATCCCACGATCCTTTGAACACGCGCTTTTCTTTGACTTCTCTGATTAGATCAGGAAGACCGACTTCATCACTTGTGATCGAATGGTGCTTGTCGTAGTAATCAACTACCGACTCCCACTCATTGTCGGTTAGATCTTCGGCAACATGGTCTTTAGTCCATAACTGCCAAACGCAGCTCGCGTTCGGATCCAGCGTAGATAAAGTTTCGATCACTTCTTTAATAGAGCGCGCCATAAATCTTCCCTGCCTTCTCTAATAGATCTTTAAGCGGTGTTGGAGTAAATGAGCAATCACGCTCGATAGCCGGTAGATCCGGACCAAGTGTTGTTTCTTCTAACTCTTTAAGTGAGAAATAACCCCACTCATTAGCGAAGCCGCAGACATATCCGAAGAAAGTATCTACGCCGTCAAACTCTGTCGCATACCAAGTCCAGTTCGAGTAAGGAGAAAAGAACTTAACCCATACAATCGAGTCTTCGGCAGCGTTCTGTAATTGTGGTATCTGCTTGCGGATCTCTTGGGTCATCAGTAAATGACCGCGCTTACCGACTTTTGGCATTAAAGACCTACCTGTGTATTGAAAGGCTTGCCGTATCTCTTATACATAGCGTCTTCTAAAAACAATACTGAGTATTTATTCTTACCGCCAACATTGAAAGTGTATTCGGTGTCTTTATCAAGAGCCTTGGTGTTGTAGTAATCATAAACAGTTACTACTTGACCGCCTACCATGCCCACGAATTCGCAGGTGCTTTTATCTTGTGGTCCGAGATCTGTAAGCAGACCTAGATCTGCCAACTGATTGTAGGTGCAGGTAATCTTGCCTTGATAGCAAGTGCCTGAAACCATTGACCGGATATCGTTTTTTACTGTCATCGGATTGCCTTCCGCTAATTGGATCGAGCCTTCTCGATCTCATTAGGATAAATCTAGCCTGAGTCAATAAAAAAGTCTAGGATTTAGTTGAAGTTTTTTTATTTTATTTCTGAATAAGTTATTTGAACTCCGGGATAATCTCCGTAGCATTTTTGTGCGCGGATCTCTGTTACTTGTGCGTCATCACGATACGCAATAGCAGTTAAAGCATCAAGAGCTGCGCGAATAAGTTTGTCGAGATCCGGCGGCACACTCGGTTGGGATCGCGTTACAGTTTTAGGTTTCTGAAAAACAAAAATAAGTTCCATGCCAATAGCATTTATAGAAGGCTTCGCTCCAGCGCGCTTGGCTTCTAAGGCAATAGCAGATCTCCAAGCTGCGAGCGCAGATCCAGCGCTATGTATCACGCGCCCGTTCATGACCTTCATCGACCCCTGAGAGATCGGCTGACCGCCAACGAAGAAAGAAATCACATAAGGAGTGTAACGGGTTCTACGATTATCTCTTGTGTTTTATTTCCATAGTTATCAACAAGAGACACATCATAAGTTCCGATACGATCCGGACCGGAAATACACGCTACTTGCCATAGATGATTTTTAAGTATTAGTTGATCGCCGCATTGTAATTTATCCGGAGATAACTTTACTACTTTGCTCATTTCACCCCCAAGCGTAATGATTACGCATAATTGTAGGGTATAAATTACTTACGCAACAGTTTTCTCAGCTCTGCTTTGAAGTCTTCGGGCATAGGCGTAGCCTTCTTTCGGGCTTCTTCAAGTTCGGCTTGCCACTTAGCATGTGCTTCCTGCTCCAGCTGCCGGCGGCGCTCGCTTTCTTGCCGCTCGATCTCTCGCTTTTCTTCTATGGATAACTCTCGCTGCGGTAGCGGCTCATCTAACCAGCGCTCAGCATTAAGCCAAGTAGCCGCGTTAGCCGTATATGACGGGTGGCGGTTCGGATCTTCCGCATACCGCCGCGCTCCAGCCAAGATAACCGCCGGATCGGTTTGCTTGATCGCCTTCTCGTATGCTTGGAGCGCAGCCTTCTTTGCTACCTTCTTTGGGTAAATAATCCAAAAATCAAAAAAGCCGGGTGTTTCTATGGGTGGATCTAAAGGATGTTTCTTAGGGCGTGAAAGTCGCTCCGTAACGGGCGTAGAAGTCGTGTCGTTATCGGCTTCTAAGTCGTGTCGTAGATTACGGGTAGTCGTATTGCCGCCCCGTAGCCTTCCTAAGTTAATCGTATATCGGTGCGGTCTGCGGTCATCGCGGCAGCTCGCGGATCCGCCGGCGTGTTTTTCCATGCGTAGAAATCCAGCCCGGACCAGCGAATTAACCGCTCTCTGAACTGTGCGCACACTTATAGAAGCCTTCTTGGCTATGGTGGCTTGACTTGGCCATGCTTCCGTTCCTTCATCGTTAGCGTGATCGGCTATAACCAAGAGAACCATTTTCTCAGTAGTAGGGAGATCCGTTTTCCATACATCGGACATGAGCCGAATACTCATAGACACTCCCTAATCTGAGTCAAGGTAATTCCTGTTTCAATCAGAGCCTTTAGCGCTCGCTGCCGTTGCTGCGGATACTTCTCCGGGTGTCGGAAGGCTTGCCGTTCTACGGAAGTTAATCCGCCCCATACGCCGTAACTTTCGTTTTCGAACGCATAAGTCAAGCAAGCCTTCCATATCGGACACCGGGAGCAGACCGAGCGCAACGCGTTGATGTTGTTATACGCGGTTGCGTTCCGTTCTTCTTCTACTGAGTAGAACAGATCGGTGTAAAGGTCGCGGCACTCAGCCACTTCCCAATCTACTTCGCCGTACTTGGGCACCCTATTTCTCCGCTCGGATCATAGAAGGAACAATACTTAGAGCAAAACGCTACTTTTTCTTCCGGATCCGGAGCAGGTCCAGCGCCCGCCACAATGTCTTTCAGTTCTTGTAACCAAGATAGAGCTGCTTTCGCAACTTCGGGGTTATAGTCTTCGGTATAAACCTTTATGTCTGCCATTTCCCCGTCACGCGGAATAGCGACCAGCGATACTGTTTTTACTTCGTAGCCGTTAGCGTCTAGTAGATAGCCGTAAGTCTGAACCTGCCATATCTCCGAATGACTAGGGAAATACCGCAAGCCGGCTTTCTTCTTTGTTTTCCAGTCAATAACTGCGCCTTCGCTCTTAATATAAAGATCAACATGACCTTTAATCCCGCCGTAGGATACTTCTATTTCCCGTAGGTAGTTATCTCCGAAGGGATCTTCGCGTTCCATAACGCTTTCGATACCGGAGTGAATAAAAGTGCCTAAGATCGCCGCTAACTTCTCGGTTTGATTAGTCTGCGGAGTCTCTATCAACTCATGATAAACACGCCGCCGGCAACCGCCAAGCGAACTCGGACCTATCTCAACCTGCTTACTGCGATCCCGTTGGCTATCGTGCGCTACCAGCGATTTAGTGAGTAATTCTTGTAGATCTATCATGCTATCTCCATACTTGTTCGAACGCTTGTGCCTATGGACCGGGCAATATCTACCTGAGTCCGTATGCGATTTGAGTTTGCGCGAGCTGCGCGAACTACTGCTTCCGCAGTAGCCATTTGTAAATGTAACTTCTCAGTAGAAATCAAGGCAAGATCCGCTTTATCGCTTACTGTGTATTTGGCTTCCTTGTTAGTAGCCACCGATAATCGAGCATGAGCGAGCGCTAATTCGTATTGCGCTTTCGTTTCATAATAAAACTTTTCTGCGTCTGCTAGATCTCGGTGAGAACTATCTACTTCTTTAGATAGATCCTTTAACCGCTTTTCTATCATTTGCGGCGTGACTATTGTTTCACTCATCAGCGCCTTCTTCCTTCACTATTTTCAACATAGTGTTGGTGCTTGCTTTGTCTAACTCGATCCGCAATACTTTCCATGAGTCCGCAGCAAGATCCATAATGTCCGGTTGAAGATAATAACCGGCTCTCTCCAGCGCTTGCCCTACTTCTATCGGACTCATCTTTAATTCTTGCGCAAATCGCGTTATCGCAACCTGCTGATGATTAACGCCTACTATCCAGCCCATAGGCGGTTCAAACTTTTTTTGCTTACTCATAAGAGCATTCCTTCCTGAGCCACGCGCCATACGATACAAGAGTTTCCGTTGGCGTTATTTCGGGTAGTTCCGCTATCAATAATGTAGCCGTCTTTGAATAAAGTTCCGCGAGTAGGTCGGACAGTATTGCCGTCTATTCCTAGCGCCGTTTCAATTTCTTGATCGGTTGCCCCGCGAAATCCTTGTGTAACTAGATACTCATAAACCTTTCGGCGTAAGGATCCAGTTCGGGGTAATACTTTTTCCCCCGCAGCTCGCGAAGTGCGTTGAGCCTTCGCAGATAAGATAACTGTGTTCCGGTCCAGCGATCTCATATTGCTTCAAGTTCTTTTTTCTTGTTTGTTACTGCGTCTTTGAGCGTAGTGTTGTCTATCGGAATATCGCGTAGATCCGGGTTTTCTGCCCAAATCTTCTTCAATTCTTCAATGTCTTTTACTGCCGCAACGCTTACAATCAGAGCTGCTGCGAGATCCTTATCTGCCTGAGAGTATTCCGTTACTTCGGTCTTCTTTGGCGCAACTGCTTTACGGGGTTCGGCGTTATAGCGCTCGACCTTCTCCATTTCTTCGCGGCTAGGGCGCTTACCCTGAGACGCGTAATTGCAATTGGCTAATGCCCTACCAATCGCGGAAGTCTCTCCATTTTCTAGGGCGCTGACCCTATTGACGGGAGAAGCACCTACGATCTCTTCGGCATAGCCGGAAGATACCGGGCTTAAGTCATCTCTATCAAAAAAGATTTCTGCCTTAACAATGAACCTGCGCTCATCATGAAATACTAGATCCGTCAAAACCCTGCCCTTTGGGTGATCTTTCCAAAATCGAGCCAAGCGGCTTTCTACGGTTTCGTACGAGTCTAAATCGAACTTAGCCATAATTTATTCCTTCCTATAAGGGGCGCTCTGCCCCAGTTCGCCTATTGTCGCTGATACATTACGGTTTTCTCGGATTTCGCTTGGCGAGTCGCGGGGTAACTTTTGGTAGCCTTTGGGAACCGGTAAGGAGTAGTTATGGCTGACTCAAAATCTCATCAAGCAAGAGTGTTCCTTGTTCTTTACAATCTACAAATAGAGATCTCTGCGGATCCGACTTACCCGGATCAATTAACCGATATGTGTAATCGAGCAGTGATGCTCATGGCAGGGGCGCTCCATACCGCTAAAGAAGCCGGCATAGACATACGAGACTCCGACTTCGAGTATGACGAAGAAGAAGATTAATGTGCCTGAAATGCGGAAAATGCGCTCAGGAACATCCGTATAGCGCTGATGACTCTATTGACGCGAGCGAGCTGAGTTAGCGTTCCTTCTGAACTTCTCCGAAAGTCCGACCAGCCAGCCGCTTTCTAAACTGCGGAATATTGTTTTGCGGTATGCCTATTTTGTTTGAAGTCAAGGTTATTGCCAATAGATCCGAAGCATCTTGATTAGCGTAGCCGGCTTCTAGTATCGCCGCGTCATCAGGGAACACATCGGCATGGCGATCCAGTTCGAGATCTATTAAGTAATCTTCCCTGCCGCCTAATGAGTAGAGATAGCGGAAGTTCTTGGGGCAATCGTATTCGACTATGCGCTTAAACATTGAGACTTCTTTGGTATAGCAATAGAAAGTTACATCCGGAGTCAAGAGCGCTATTTTAAGCCATAGGAGCAAGTAGTCTTCTGAAAAGAAATCTCCTGAGTCGTGGATCCGGACATACTTACCACGCATACGCGGGTGATTAACTTCTTCAAGCATCTGCGCAAACCAGCCCTGCGGATCATTGATTACATACTCTAAGTTAGCGGTATGCCGCGCCTTAACATTACTAAAATTGTAAGTGCCGTTGCGGGCGTAGCAGACATTGGCACACGCTCCAGCGTTAGGGCAAGTCTTTATATTTTTGCCGTTGGACAACTTAGCGGCGAGCGCCGGAATAGACCAATTATAGATCCCGTCAGGGCGCAGCTCGCTATTTTGAGTTAGTAGCCTATCTAGTCTAACCATACTTTATACACCGCCGTTACTCTGCCTTTGACCGGATCAACAAAGTGTAGGCGTTGAGACGGGGTAGCGCTCGCAGCTAGCATTACGCCGGCATAGCGATTATCTGACTCGGTAGATCCACTTTGATAAACGGATCCTAAGCCGTTAGCCATAGGCCATTCTGCGTGAGTATGGTAATGCCCAACATAAACATCTCGGAACTCCCAAGGATAAGAACCCGATCTCCACCGGTTCATGTGTTGGACTATCGCGCCCGGTGAAGCAAATCCATTTCTACCTACTTCGTCTCCATGAATAAGCAACGCTCGATAGGTTCCTATTTCTACGCGTTGAACATCTTCCGGGCAGTCCAGCCAAGTTAATCGTTTCTCTCCAGCCAAAAGCTGCCGCGCTAACTCATAGCACATCCGGTCAAAGTTATCGGATCTCGGCACATTGTCGCGCTTAGATCCTATACGCCCATGATTACCCCACTCCGGGATTACTGTGACTTGCTCATAGTTGGCGAGCGCAAACCGGACCACATCTACGCATAGCCGGGAGACTTGGACATACTGCTCAAACAAAGTCGCATCGACTTCGAACGCTTGCGTAGGAAAATTAAATAAGCCTTCTACCATATCGCCGCCAAATAAAATGTGGCAAGTTTTTACCGGGTGATCTGCTCGCTGAATATTGGTAATGCGAACTGCTTTAGACGCAAACTCCATAACTCTTTTGCGCATTATCTCCGAGTTGTAAGAGACTGTGCGCTTGGCTCCCTGCCAATCAGTCATGTGCCATAGAGCTGCTTCGGCTTTTGTTTTTCTTTTATCCGGTACGACTTCCGGTACCGGTGGGATCTTGCCCATAGTCAGCATCGCGTCATACGCAGCTTGCTGAGTAATTTCTACTAGATCTTCGGTGCGCTCTTTCGATCTCTTTAATTGCTTTTGTAGCCGGAGTAGGGCTTGGCGCAGCTCTGCGACATTCTCGGAGTCAATGCCTTCCGGCATATCGTTAAGTCGTTTTTCAAGGCTCATCAGATAACGCTATATCCATGCCATGACGGGTATAGCCCAATTTATCTAACCAACTATCTTCGTAAGCAGGGTTGGCTACGCAGCGAATACTCTTGAAGAAGTCCAGCATTAACGCAACTTTATACGCCGGGATATCGTCTATTCCTAAAATAGCGCCCCAACCGCGACCAGCCTGAGCAAAATTAACTGCTGCGCTGCCGTATTGATCTTCTCTATCGTTTAAGATTTCTTGAAGCATCGGCATATTTTCTTTCTATGATCGTAAATAGATACTTCGGCTATTCGATAGCCTTCGGATCTAAGTGCTTTACATATTGCGTAACCGGATACTCCCCGTTCAAAAGCATTATCAATAACTGCTTGATCTTCCTTGCTTAATCTATTCAATAATTGCTGAAAAGGGCAAGCGTTATTCAACCCATTAGCAAACTTATTTATTGACTCAGATAGACCCATGCTGCCCCCAATGAGAAAAGCCCCGCCGTAGCGGGGCTAACTCTACTTTGTCTTTTTCTTTTTGTCTGCTTTGGCTAACTTGTCTAATTCGAGTGTTACTAAATCAGCCACGCGACCAAAACCCGGATCGCTCTTATCAATTCCACGAATAGCCGGACCGACTATGGCTGCGACCAAAGCATAGGCAAAGGC
>RGDC01000060.1 GCA_009918005.1 Actinomycetota bacterium | reverse complement strand
TGATCCTGTTCCAGGGTCTTGAATCCATCAACCTCAATAGCTGAGTAATGAAGGAATACATCGCGATCAGTGCCATCAACTTCTACGAAGCCATAGCCCTTTTCCTGGTTGAACCACTTGACTGTGCCTAACATGGCATCTCTTTTCTTAATGGGTCGAAGCGACGTTTGCCGCTTCGGGTCTTGCTCCCTGCCCACCAAGGTGAGAGTTCGCATCGTGCTCGCGAATCTTTGTCTTCGAGTCTTGCTCTCTAACGAAATGCTTGCCTTCGACCGAAATTAACTCTACGGCACATAAGCACAAGGTATTTGCCACATTTGTTAAAAACGCCACGAACTATCAGTTTTTGCCTTGTGTTAACAGCAAAAGTAAGTCTTTTATCCGCCAGCAACAGCAGGAACTATAGATACAGTCACGCCAGCAGCAGTTGGAGAATTAAGTCCCTCAAGGAAGCGCACGTCATCATCGTTCACATAAACATTGACGAAGCGTCGCAATTCACCGGTATCCGAAATCACGCGTTGCAAAATGCCCGGTGCCATAGCTTCGAGGGCATCTAGGACACCTTGCAAAGTCTCTGGATTTGGATCAACTTCAACTGTTGATTGATCAGAAACATATGCCCGCAGGATTGTTGGGATTCGGACGGTAACGCTCATCAGGCACCTTCGATAACTTTTGCAACGGATTCGACATTTGGAGAAATTGTTGCTGAGAAACCATTTCCGGTGGCAACAGCATCAAGAGTTTTTATAACAGGCCTTCAGCAAGAAGTTTGCGCGTAACTGCAACTGTTACTCCGCCTGATGTCTCGCCAAAGATTCCTTCACACTCGGCAAGCAAGCGAATGCCTTCAACTACTTCTGCATCTGTGACATCGCCAACTGCGCCATTCGTACGACGAACTGCATCCAGTGCATAAGGTCCATCAGCTGGGTTTCCGATTGCCAAAGACTTTGCAATGGTGTCTGCCTTAACTGGACGCACGACTTCATTACCTTCGGCCCAAGCAGTTGAAACTGGATTGCAACCAGTTGCCTGTGCGCCGAATACTCGCCACGGTTTGCTTTCAACTAAACCAAGTTCTACGAACTCGCGCCAACCCTTATCGACCTTTGTTAGCAATGCGCCAGATGCAACTGGGATAACAACCTGATCCGGAAGTCTCCAACCAAGTTGTTCGGCAATTTCGTAGCCAACAGTTTTTGAACCTTCGGCGTAGTAAGGGCGAAGATTCACATTCACGAAGCCCCAGTCTGCGGAAACTTCTTCACCGATTAGTTCACCGCACAGGCGATTAACATCGTCATAATTACCTTCGATGCCAATCACGTGACCGTTGTATGCAGCTGCAGCTGCAGCAACCGCATGAGCAAGGTTTCCAGTTGAAGCACAAGCCAAAGTGTTGAACCCCAGTTGGATGCCGGCACTTTGGGCAACTGCAACAACGCGATCTTTAAACGAGTGAGTTGGGTTACCGCTGTCATCTTTTACCCATAGCGTGCCAGTGATACCTAGCGCCTTTGCCAAGTTGTCAGCGCGATGTAACCGAGTCATGCCAGGCGCTAGATTGCGAGATTCAGCGATGTTTGCTGGAACTGGCAGAAGCGGCGCATAACGCCACAAAGAGAACGGACCGGATTGGATCTGCTCTCTTGTGACGTTTCCGAAATCATATGCAACTTCAAGTGGGCCAAAACATTCCCAACAGGAATAGTCGGCGCCAAGTTTTGCATGCGCGCCACAAGCACGACAAACAAGATGGGTGGCTGCACCAAATGGCGCAGTATCGATTCTTTCGAGTGTTACAGACATTGAGCTGGAAGCCTTTCGTCATCTGTACTAAAGACAAAGCAATCTGTCTTTAGTCGGAATTGGCACCGGGTCGCAAGGCCTTAACGGTTCTGCGGTGGTTGCCGGGGCTTCAACGGGCCGTTCCCTCTGCCCCTCTGGATGAGGTGTATTTAGTTTTTAGAAGCATTTCACTTCCGTGGAAAAACTGTATCAGGGCTCTGGAAAAAAGCAATTTCCAGTATCAGACTGTGGTACTCGCCCACTAACTATTGAAGAATTAACTATTTAACAATGACCAGAGTTATCGCAGTCTGGCTCATGTCCGCTGTTGCCTCAACTGGTACGCCACCGGTTTGAGTTACTAATTCTTCTGCCGAACTGAAACCATTTGCTGGGTAAAAAATCGTTGTTTCAAGTAACGGCTCACCGGTCCAGTTGCCAGTCTCTTCGACAACCCAATCTGCATCATGCAGGTCATCACTCATTGACTTTGCAAGACCTGCAGTCTCAGTGCCATTGAGAACAATAACCGGCAGCCGGCCAGCCACATCCAAATTTGGATCACCCGAAGTGCTTGGAAATGCTGTTGGCATAGCCGTCATAGATTCCGATGGTGATGCCGAAGGTGTTGACTCTGCAGCTACCGGATTGGGATCCAGTTTCCAAAGTTTGTAACCAACTAGGAATAGTCCACTCACAGTAGTCAAAATAACTACCGCAGGGGTAGTTACTCTTTTATGGAAAGTTTGGCCGCCAGACATGGCTAAAACCTAATTCTTAAGTTCGATACCCAGGCGCCGTGCAGAACGTGCTCTTTGGCGAGCAGCGCGCATACGCTGGAGGCGCTTAACCAGCATTGGATCAAAAGCTAAAGCTTCTGGTTGATCAATCAATGCATTAAGAACTTGGTAATAGCGTGTTGCAGACATATCAAATTGTTCACGAATGGCCTGCTCTTTTGCGCCTGCGAATTTCCACCATTGGCGTTCAAATTCTAGGATCTGCTGATCGCGTTCTGGAAGTACACCAGAATTGTCAGCAGAGAGGGCGCGGGCTTCATTCACATCCCTAATGCTAAACCGTTACCCACTGAAAACACGGTCACCCCCCATCTCGGGGTGTCACGTCAAGTGGTAACGCGGGTACGACAAGATGGGCAGGTGACTACTTCCTCTGCCCCGACGAAAAGTTGGCTTGCACTTTGGCTAACTCTGACAACAATTTGGGGATTTTCGTTTTTCTTCATCAAGGTCGCCAGCAGTTTTCTCGATCCCTCTGAACAGACTTTTGGTCGCATGGGTTTTGGCGCGCTTGCCTTGATAATTATCGTGCTGGTAACCAAACGAAAATTCATTGTCCGCGGTCCAGCGATCAAACATCTTGCGTTGATTACCTTGATGGCTCAAGTAATTCCATTTGCCATTTTTGCTTGGGCGATCCATCACATATCATCAATTGCTGCCGGGCTTCTTAATTCAACAATGCCACTTTGGACCGCAATTTTGGCAGTACTTATGTTGCCGGAAGAAAAGCTAAACCCGTTTCGAGTTGGTGGACTTCTGCTTGGCTTCCTAGGTTTACTCGTCCTACTCGGCGTTTGGGACGTTAACTTCCAAGCTAACTGGCTTGCGTACACCGCTTGTGCACTCTGCACGATTGGTTACGCCTTCTCCGCAATCTGGACTCGAAAGTATGTGACACCTTTAGGCCTGGATCTGAAATTACTTCTTGGCCAATTACTGGAATCTTGGCAATAACAGCTCTTGGAGTTTTGGGCACTGGTGTCGCGTTAGTAATTGGATTCGTGATTGTTAAACGCGCTGGCGCTATCGCGATGTCGACCGTTACTTATTCGATTCCAGTCGTTTCAACATTGGCTGGTGTTATTTTGCTTAACGAAAAGCTTCATTGGTATGAACCAGTTGGAGCGTTAATTGTTCTGGTAGGTATTGCAATCGTGCAAGAACTTATTAAGCCTAAAAGTAAGGTTTCAAAAGCAGCCTAGAAATAACTGGAGCCCCCTATCCGATTTGAACGGATGACATTCGCTTTACAAGAGCGACGCTCTACCACTGAGCTAAGGAGGCCGGGAAACTTACCAAAGTAAGATCACCAGTTTCAAAGATTAGTGCATAAATCCTTGAAGCAAAAATGCGCCTATGAATAACGCTCTTTACGAATGACTTCGGCAGCACTTACCCAGGCAACAACGGCATAGTTTTCGAAGTATTCAGCTTCCAAGTGATTCATGATTGCCAAACTCAAATCCCGAGAAGCCAGGCATTGAATCATCACATTTCCACCATCAACATCACCAGCGCGACGATTTCTCGAACCTTCGCCATTGGCCGCAGTAACGGTGTATCCGGAAACTCCAAGGCTCTTTAGGTCTTTTGCCAGCCTGGTTTTCAAGGCAGTCTCGGCAACTATCGTTACCAGCGAAACTGTGGTTAATTCAGTCATTGTTACCCCACCATTCCCTCAAGTGACTGTGCCACCAAAACGATCAGTGGGATTCCAATTGTTAAGTTAAACGGAAATGTAATTCCTAAACTTGCTGCTAAATAAATTCCTGGATTTGCTTCCGGTAAAGCAAGCCGAACAGCCGCTGGTGCTGCGATGTAAGAAGCGCTTGCAGCTAAGACTCCGAGTACCGCGGCGCCACCCATTGATAGTCCCGCGACAAAGCCAAATACAACCCCAAGAACTCCGGAGAAAATCGGGAACACTATTGCAAATACAACAAGGCCAGAACCAGCCTCCTTTATGTCACGCATTCGACGTCCAGCCAGGGTTCCCATCTCGAGCAAGAACAACGTAAGCATTCCGATAAACAGAGTTCCAAAGAAAGGCTCGATTTTTGCGTAGCCAACAGTTCCGGTTGCAAAACCTAAAATCAGACCTCCTACCAAAAGCAATATAGACCGGCTTGTGAAAATCTCTTGTAGCGATTCAGCCCAAGAAATATCGCGCTTCAAATGCCTAGTACCAAGCATCAAACCGATAATGATTCCGGGGATTTCAAGCAGTGCCAAAAGTGTGGTGACAAAACCTTCGTATTGAATTGAAGACTGTTCAAGAAATACAAGTGCTGCGGTAAAAGTAACTAAGGATGTGGAACCATAGTGCGCGGCAAGTGCACCGCGATCGATTTCGCTTAACTTTGTAATTTTTCCACTAAACAGAAATGCCAATACGGGGATAAGCAAACCAAGAATTATGGTTGCTAGAGCTGGCACTGCAACATCACTTAACTCAGATTGCCGAAGAGCTACGCCACCTTTGATACCAATACCCAGTAACAAGTAAATCGATAGACCTTGGTAAATCGGATCTGGTAGTCGCAAGTCACCCTTAACCAAAACCGCAAGGAGTCCTAGCGCAAACGCCAAAACGGGAGGCGAAGTTAAGTTAGCGACGATTACTTGAGTTGAGGAGTCCATTGATTCGATGTTAACAAATTAAATGTAAATCACTTATGGATGGCGAATTTTTGCCAATTCATAGAGTGCGATTCCCGCGGCAACACCTGCGTTTAAGGATTCGGTCTCGTCAAACATTGGGATCGAGACGATCATGTCGCAAGTATCTCGAACAAGACGTGACATTCCAGTGGCTTCACCACCGACAACCAAAACGATTGGCCCGGCTGCGATTTCTTGGCTGACATCTTGCACAAAAGTGTCACCATCAGAATCAAGTCCAATAATGGTGCAGCCAGCACGCTTAAATTCAACAAGTGATCGAGTCAGATTTACCGCGCGGGAAACTGGGACACGAGTAGCTGCACCAGCTGAAGTTTTCCAAGCCGAGGCAGTCATACCAGCAGCGCGACGCTCCGGAACCAAAACCCCATCGACACCAAACGCGGCAGATGACCGAATGACCGCTCCCAAGTTACGAGGGTCGGTAACACCGTCTAGCGCAACAACGAAAGCTGCTTCTTCATTGTTGAAGGCATCTTCTAGTAGATCAATCGGATCTAGGTAGGAATATGGCGGGATGCGAAGTGCCACACCTTGGTGAACTGCGCCGTCAGTATTGCGATCAAGTTCAGTTCGTGGTGCTTCCAAGAATGGAAGTCCACGATCATTTGCTAGCTGCAAGATTTCCTTAACGCGATCATCAGCATCAAGGAACTGTTGCATGTAAAGAGCATTTGCTGGAATGTTTGCGCGAAGTGCTTCAAGTACTGAGTTACGTCCGGCTACCCATTCGATTCCATCACGATCACGGGGACGACTGACGCGAGTTGAACCACGTTTTTCAGCAGCTCTTTCCGCAGCGCGAGCACGTTTTGCAGCTGGATGCTTATCGCGCTCAGTTGCTTTCGGAGTCGGGCCACGGCCTTCGAGTTTTTGTTTACCGCGACCACCGGAGCCAGCGGTGGCACCTTTTTTCGAGGTGCGAATCGCACCTTTGCGCTTGGAATTGCCAGCCATTACTTCTCCAGATTCCAGCGCACACCATCTGATGTGTCTTCTAATGCGATGCCAGCATTGCGCAATGAATCACGAATGGCATCTGCAGCTTCAAAGTTTTTATTTTCTTTAGCTGCGTTACGAACTGCTATTGATTGTTGCACAAAATAATCGAGTGCTGATTCAAGTTGTTTCGCGTTCTTGCTGTCATCTGCCCACGTCGGTGACAGCGGGTCAACACCAAGAACATCAAGCATCTGGCGGACTGAGGATAAGCAACCCTTAAGTGAAGCAGCATCAGCCTTTTTAGCAAGCAATGTGTTTCCCTCACCAACAACTTCATGAAGCGCTGCAAGGGCCGCAGGGACATTTAAGTCTTCGTTCATCGCGGTTTCGAAATCTGCGCACATAACTGAATTAGTGAATTCAACATCTCCAACAATTGCCGCGGCACGTTCCACGAAGTTTTCAATCCGCTGGAATGCCACTGCAGATTCTTGCAATGCGCTATCAGAAAATTCCAGATTGCTTCGGTAATGAGCGCTAGCTAAGTACCAACGAAGTTCAATTGGCCGAACTCGCTTTGCAACTTCGGTAACTACCAATGAGTTACCAAGTGACTTTGACATTTTTTCGCCAGCTGTTGTAACCCATGCGTTGTGTAACCAGAAATTTGCAAAATCCTGTCCAGCAGCTTTGGATTGCGCAACTTCGTTTTCGTGGTGTGGGAAAACTAAATCCAAGCCACCACCGTGAATATCAAATGCATTCCCTAAGTAAGCCTGAGCCATAGCAGAACATTCGATGTGCCAACCTGGTCGGCCATTGCCCCAAGGTGTTGGCCAAGACGGTTCACCAGGCTTTACCGATTTCCAAAGTGCGAAGTCACGGGAATCTTTTTTGCGTGATTCCCCTTCGGAATCTCCTGCGGGCAAAAGGTCATCGATTTTTTGACCAGAAAGTTTTCCGTAATCAGCAAATGAGCGAACATCGAAATAAACATCGCCATCAGCTGCGTAGGCGTGTCCGCGTTCAATCAAAGTTTGCATTAATTCGATCATTTGCGTGATGTGTCCGGTTGCACGAGGTTCTACTGTTGGCGGAGTACATCCCAGAATCTCGTAGGCCTTTTGAAACTCGCGTTCGTAGTGCGCCGCAACGGCCCACCAGGGACGATTCTCAACTGATTCCTTGGCCAGGATTTTGTCGTCGATGTCAGTTACGTTGCGAACTAGCGTCACTTCATAGCCTGAGGCACGAAACCAGCGCGCCAGAACGTCGAAAGCTACGCCTGAACGAATATGGCCAACGTGCGGAGCGGATTGCACGGTTGCACCACAGACATACATTGAAACTTTGCCGTCAACCAACGGAGTAAATTCGCGTACTGCTCGAGTCGCAGTGTCATATAGGCGCACAGTTCAAGGTTACCGATCTTGCGGGGCTTCTAATAATGCTGAAGCAATCGCTGCGACACCTTCGCCCCGGCCAGTTAGGCCAAGTCCATC
>RGDC01000059.1 GCA_009918005.1 Actinomycetota bacterium | reverse complement strand
CTAATCCAACACGATCTACTTGGTATTCGGGAAATCGTGATGCATTAGCAAGGGTATTTACGCCAAAACTTCCGATAGCTGGCTTTCCAGATCCCAGAATCATTGGCGCTTGAAACCAGTAAACCTCATCTACCAAGTTTGCGCTCCATAGCGATTGTGAGACATGTGATCCAGCTTCAACAAGAACTCGATGTATCCCGTGAACCTGCCACAGTTCAGCGATTACTTTGGCTAAATCACCAGGTATCCGAATTGCGGGTTTTTCTCCCGTAAAGATCTGTGCGGTCGTAGGTACCTCACGATCCCCCACGACTACCCGTAGCGGTTGCTGATCGTCCGGAAGTGCGCGTACCGTCAATAACGGATCATCCGCCAACACAGTTCCGGTCCCAGTAAGAATTGCGCCTACACTTGCACGGATTTCTTGAACTCGTTCTCGGGCAGGTTCGCCAGTGATCCATTTGCTAGTGCCATCATCAGCTGCCACAAAACCATCTAGCGTTGTTGCAGTTTTCCAAATCACCCAAGGTCGGTTATTTTCTTGCGCAAAATTCCACGAAGCATTCAATGCAATGCAGGCATCGTTCTTGAGTCCGACTTCAACTTCAATATCTGCGTCTTGCAAAGTCTTAACTCCACCGGACATTGCTTGATGAGGATCTTGCTGACCAATTACAACCTTGGTAATGCCAGCAGATATAACGGCTTGGGCGCACGGGCCAGTTTTGCCATGCGCATTGCAAGGTTCAAGTGTGCAATACAAAGTTGCACCGACTGCTTTTGATCCCGCTTGAGCTATCGCCATAACTTCAGCGTGATCAGATCCACTCCCGTTATGCCAGCCTTCACCAACTATGTTTCCATCTGCATCGACAATAACTGCGCCAACGGTTGGATTAACATCACGTGACAAATCAACCTGGCTAGCTAATTCAATCGCGCGAGACATGAAGCGCTCGGGTGACATTAGTTCCCACACCACCATGAGGCATCAGTTGCAACTTGCGCTTTTGCGCGCAAGTTTGCAATTGCCTCAATTGGATCAGCCGTGTTGTAAACCGCGGAGCCAGCAACAAAGGTATCGGCACCAGCATCGGCACACTGTTCAATTGTGTTGAGTGCGACGCCACCATCAACTTGAATCCAAATTTCAAGACCGAGGTTCTTAACAAGTTCGCGCGCGCGTTTAATCTTGCCTAACTGATCGGCCATAAACGACTGACCACCAAAGCCTGGCTCCACAGTCATAATCAAAATCATGTCTAACTCAGGAAACAGATCTTCGTAATGATCAAGCGTGGTTCCGGGCTTTATTGCCATTCCAGCCCGCGCACCCGCCTTGCGAATATCTCGAGCAACTTGGCGAGGATTAGTTGCAGCCTCCACATGGAAAGTCACACTCTTTGCACCTTGTTCGGCATAGCCCGGTGCCCAGCGATCAGCATCATTAATCATTAAGTGGCAATCAACGGGAGTTGAGACTTCACGAATTATGGATTCAACAACAACCGGACCAATAGTTAAGTTCGGCACAAAATGGTTGTCCATGACATCAACGTGTAACCAATCTGCGCCTTCGGCAACCCGCTGACATTCAGCAACTAAGTTGCCAAAATCAGCAGAAAGTATGCTCGGCGAAATTCG
The DNA here is from genome assembly GCA_009918005.1 of Actinomycetota bacterium. Lineage (GTDB taxonomy): Bacteria > Actinomycetota > Actinomycetes > S36-B12 > UBA5976 > UBA5976. The sequence continues at coordinate 6,187 of RGDC01000059.1, read as the reverse complement.
TAGACCCACACCTTAAGCCTAGCCAAAGCAATCGGGCTATGCGGTCCTGCGCAAAATCGCTAGGAACATACCATCTGTGTGATGCACGTCTGGGCGAAGCCGCAAACTCATTGAGCCCTTTGGCAGGTTAAGTTGCGGCAATACTGGCGAGACATCGACGCTCTCGAAGTTGGGATTTCGCTTCAAGAAACTTGCGACTATCGCGTCAGTTTCGGCCAAATGTGGTGAGCACGTTGCGTAACCGACTACCCCTCCGATGCGAACTAGTTCACTGGCCTTAGTTAGAAGCTCTTGCTGCAAGGAAGTTAGCGGTGGGATGTCACTCGGTTGGCGACGCCATCTAGCTTCTGGTCGTCGACGAAGTGCTCCCAATCCGGTGCATGGCGCGTCAACAAGAATGCGATCGAATTCATGATCTGGATTGAATTCTCGGGCATCGGTTTCAATTACTTCATGATCCCCTGGTGCATTCCACAATGAGTTCGCAACTAAGTGCGCACGAGCCGGAATTGGTTCTAGCGCAGTAAAGTCTGCGCCAGCATCGCTGGCAAGTCCTGCCAGAATTGCAGCTTTGCCACCGGGACCTGCGCACATGTCTAACCAATGTGATTGTGCGCCAGCGACTTCAACATTTGCTACAGCAAGAGCAACAAGTTGACTACCTTCATCTTGCACACCAATTCGGTTATCCCGCACGGCGTCAATGTCACCTGGGCGAGTTGACCATTTTTCATCTGGTCCACTGGGCCGCAACATAGTGGCAGCAATTGGTGACCATCTACCAGGAATAACGTGAGGCAAATCAAGAAGTTCTTCAACTTCGGCTTGTCCCGGTTTTGCAACTAATGAAACTAGAGCTGGTTCATTGCCAGCAGCCAACACTTCGCGAATCGAATCTAAATCGCACTTGTATGCATCCGCCAGACTTCGGATCACCCAAACTGGATAGGAATACTCAAGTGCTAAAACTTCAACAGGAGTTTTACCTTCGCTTAAAGTTGCTAGCCATTCGTCCCAAGTGCTCGCTGAGATCTTTCGAAGCACTGCGTTGACAAACTTCGATACGCCCATGCCCGCAACATCTCGAGCTAGCGTGACAGTTTCGTCAACAGCTGCGTGAGCTGGGATGCGCATGAAAAGTAACTGATAGGCGCCAACACGCAAAATGTTTCGAACTTTGCTCTCCATAGTGTCGGTGCGAGAAGCGCAGGCATCTATGACTGCGTCCAGGCTTCCTTGGCGACGTAATGCACCATACGTAATTTCAGTTGCAAGTCCGGCATCGCGCGACGAGACCTTCAATTCATCCAGAACTGCCGGCAAAACTAAATTGCTATACGCGTCTTTCTCGTGAACGGCTTGAAGTACATCGAATGCTACGCGTCTAGTGGTACCCGAATTACTCACTCAAACACCACTGGTGATTTTTGATTGTTAAACCAAGTCTTTGCGTCCGTTAAATTCCGGCCCGCTTCTTGAACTTCGCCTAAGGCAACGGCATGACTGCCCGTTCCTACAAGTACTTCCCCATCTCGCAATTGCACCTCACCTGGTGCCAAGTCGGAGACGTGCGGTGAAACAGTTATGGGTTGTAGCTTGATGCGCGTATCACCAAACATGGTCCAAGCTCCAGGTTCTTTAGTAACTGCGCGAATTCTTCGGTCGACAGCAAGTGCCGGGTCGGTCCACCGAACCTGGGCATCAGCAACCGTAATCTTTGGTGCATGTGAGATGCCATCGATTGGTTGGTGTAGCGGCAGAATCGAACCGTTTTCAATTCCAGTCAAAGTAGCAAGGGCTAACTGAGCTCCTTCGATGGAAAGTCGATCTAGCAGTACGGTGGAAGTTTCACTCGGTGCGACCTGAGTAGTTAAGCAAGCCAGCATAGGTCCGGTATCAAGGCCTTCATCTATTCGAAACGTGGTAACACCAGTAAACTCATCGCCACTCAAAATCGCGTATTGCACAGGAGCGGCACCACGCCACTGGGGCAACAGCGAAAAATGAACGTTAATCCAGCCATACTTTGGAACCTCTAATAACTCTTTTGGCACCATAGCGCCAAATGCCACAACAATTACACAGTCGACATCCGCAAACTTATCTTTGTGTTCCGCGAGATGGGATGTCTTTAATACTGGAACTCCGCTGACACTTGCCACATCGGCAACTGGACTAGCAGTTAGCGTGCGACCTCGCCCGGCTGGTGCATCCGGCCTAGTAACAACTAGTGCAACTTCATGATCAGAAGCGAGTAACGCAGTTAGCGTAGGCACTGCTGCAAGTGGCGTGCCCGCAAATGCGATCCGCACGTTATGAAAAACCGTTCATCATTGAATGCGGACTAACTTTTACTGTTGGACTCATGTCGCCAAACCATTCGGTCTCGCGAATTGCTTTCATAGCTTCTTTACGAGCTTCAGTATCAAGGCGATCAATGAATAGAACACCGTCTAAGTGATCAGTTTCGTGCTGGACGCAACGAGCTAGTAGATCGGTGCCAATGATTGTGACTGGCTCGCCGTACATGTTCATACCTTTGGCCACTACGTTCATCGCACGCTTGGTGTCAAAAGTTAGTCCAGGGATTGAGAGGCAACCTTCTGGGCCATCTTGTTCTTCTTCGGAAAGATCTAGGACTGGGTTAATTAAGTGGCCGACTTCATCATCAACGTCATATGTAAAAACTCGAAGAGAAACGCCAATCTGCGGAGCCGCAAGGCCAACTCCTGGGGCTTCTTGCATTGTGGCGGTTAAGTCAGCCACGAGTTGACGAAGTTCTTTATCGAAAGTTGTAACTTCGAGTGCAGGTGTAGTTAGTACCGGGTCGCCGAACAACCTAACGGGCTTTACTGTCATTTCACACCTTCTTCAATGAGCTTTGCGTTAAACCAAGTTTAGAGGTTAAGCGGGTCAATCCGAACGTTTACCGAACCGCCCTTATGTTTAGCGCTTCTGGCTGAAGTCATTGCCTTTAATTGGGTTGCCAGTTCAATACCTTGTTTGCGATCGCAGGAAATCAACATCCGGACTTGATTATCGCGACCTGGTACCGGGCCACGAACCAAAGATTCTGAATTTAGTTTCAACATGACCAAAGCATCATCAATGTCGGCTTGCTCTCCAGTTAATGCAGCCAGGCGAACCGCTGGAGGCAATGAAACCTGAGAGCGCTGTTCAAGTTCGCGGTGTGCAAAGCCAGCTGGGTCGTGGCGAATCAAGGCCTGAACTGCCGGATGCTCTGAGTCGGCAACAACTATTACTTCTCCGTCAGGTCGGACTAGTGAGGCGCATTCATTCCATTTGGCAAACGTTTCTTGAGTCGCGCCCAATTCTGGTCGAGACAACATGGCATTTCCGTCAAGCAAGATTGCCGCCGCATAACCGTCTTGGGCAATTGGCGCGGCACCTGCAGTTGCCACCACGATTGCCGGGCGAGAGTCAACAGTGCGCAAGATGTGATCAGAAGTTGAAGATCTAACTGGGATACCAGGGAATGCTCTGCCGAGTTCTTCAGCTGTTCGTTCGCTTCCTACTGCAGCAGCACGAATTGAAATACCTTTACATTTCTTGCAGCTCCACTTTGATTCGATGTGTCCACACAGGTTGCATGTGGGCGCGCTTGACCGCGCAGTTTGCATCAATGGACCGTTACACGACGTGCAAAGCGCTGAAGTCCGACAGGTATCGCAAACTATTCGAGGTGAATACCCGAGTCGAGAAACTAGAACCAAGACTGGGCCTTTGGTAAGAGCAGTTTTCATACCTTGCATAACTGCCGAAGGAATACGTGATCCGCTAGCGGCTGGATTAATTTTGGCGCCAGCTTCATCTAATGCGCTTCGGACTTTGGGCGATTCGTTTCGTAATTGGTCACGACTCTTGGCAACGTGTGCTAACCAAGGCATCAATGCGCAAGTTTCGACGGACATAGTTGCGCCAATGAAAACTAGTGCAGTGTTTTGCTGCGCGCTGCGAAGCACTGCAACATCTCGTGCATGCCAATACGGTGCTTGCGGGTCTGACAGAGTTTCATTCCAGTCATCCCAGACGCAAATCGCCGTTAGATTCTGAAACGGTGCAAAGACAGCGGAGCGAGTGCCGACCACAATGCTGGCTGTGCCGCGAAGCACCGAAAGCCAACTGCGATACCGCTGGGCTGGTCCATCGTCGGCTGCAAGAATTGCAACCGCTGGTTTAGGGCAACCAAAGCCGTGCATTGCTGCAACCACACGATCGATGGCTGCGCGGTCTGGAACTACGACTACAACATTGCCACCGCTGGCAGAAACTTTAATTGCATATTGCGCGAGCATTGCTGCTGGATCATCGCAACCGGTTGTAACGATGGCTCGAGGCGCTTCACCTGCAATGGTTCGCTTGATTAATGCCGCTCCCCCGGCATAGTCAGACCAGGAAGTTGTCTCGATGTCAGAAACCTTTGGGGCAGCCGGAAACTCTTCTGCTTCGGCAGTTGCATGGCGATTCGGAACAGCACTTCGCAATACATCCGAAAGTATCCCCGCTTGGCGAGATGCTACCGACTTAGCAAGTTCTCCGATTTCAGGCAGCAATGCGACTTCAGGTGAAATTACGTTAGTTAATGCAGCCAGGGTTCCTGGATGTTCGCTTTCCTCTGATCGTGAGATTAACCAGCCATCCGTTAACTTTCCTGCAAAGCGGACTCGAACTCGAACACCTGGTCGAGCGATATCGGAAAGTTTTTCTGGAACTGCGTAGTCGAATAGTCGATCTAAATGAGGTAGTGGACTATCAATGACGATTTGAGCAACTGGAGCGATTTTGGCAATGGGAACTTCTGCCTTTACTCGCTTCTTTTTGCCTGGGACCAGGCTTAGTTGATCGTCACTCACTAGGACAGTCTTTCACTCTTATCTGACATCCATGCAAAAACAAAGGGCCAGGAAAATCCTGACCCTTTGTTGATTGAAATTGCTTGGAATTAAATTGCGGCCTTAAGTGACTCGGCGCGATCGGTACGTTCCCAGGTGAAACCTGGGCGACCGAAGTGACCGTAAGCCGCTGTTGGGCGGTACTTAACAACGTTTGTGTTTAATAGTTCAAGGTCTGCGATGATCGCGGCTGGGCGTAGATCAAATACCTTCAAAATTGCTTGACGAATGTTTTCTTCTGGAACCGTTCCAGTTCCAAATGTTTCAACAAATACGCCAACTGGCTGCGCCTTACCGATTGCGTAAGCAACCTGTACTTCACAACGCTTGGCTAGGCCAGCGGCAACTACGTTCTTTGCAACCCAACGCATTGCATATGCGGCAGAACGATCAACCTTTGATGGATCTTTACCGGAGAATGCGCCACCGCCGTGACGCGCCATGCCGCCGTAAGTATCAACGATAATCTTGCGGCCAGTTAGTCCAGCATCACCCATAGGTCCACCAACTACGAATTTTCCAGTTGGATTTACCAACAACTTGAAGTCAGTTGCATCAATGTCGAACTTGGCAAGAATTGGCTCAACAACGTTTGCGCGAACTTCTGGGGCAAGTTGCTTATCAAGATCGATGTTCTCGGCATGCTGCGATGAAACTACAACTGTGTCAAGACGTACTGGGCGATCGCCGTCATACTCGATTGTTACTTGAGTCTTACCATCTGGTCGTAGGTAACCCATCTGGCCAGACTTGCGAACTGAAGTTAGTTGTTCAGCTAACCGATGCGCAATCGTAATTGGAAGTGGCATTAGCTCTGGTGTGTCATCAGAGGCATAACCAAACATAAGTCCTTGGTCACCAGCGCCTTGGCGGTCTAGCGGATCTGCTGAGCCAGACACGCGCTCTTCGAATGCATCGTCCACGCCTTGGGCAATGTCCGGTGACTGTGAACCAATCGAAACTGAAATGCCACAAGAATTTCCGTCAAAGCCTTTTTCAGAACTGTCATAACCAATTTCATTTACAACGGTGCGAACTAGAGCCATAACATCTGCGAAACCGTTAGTGGTAACTTCGCCAGCGACGTGGATTTGTCCAGTTGTAAGCATGGTTTCAACTGCAACGCGGCTCTTTGGATCTTGCGCTAATAGATCATCAAGAATGGCATCAGAAATCTGATCTGCCATCTTGTCTGGATGACCCTCGGTTACGGATTCAGAAGTAAATAAACGACCGGACATGTAATTGCCTTTGCTAGAAGTAAATAAGTATGT
>RGDC01000058.1 GCA_009918005.1 Actinomycetota bacterium | reverse complement strand
GCTTCTTCGCGGCGAGGACCAATCTTGGGTGCATTGGCAATAACCTGAACGCTGACATTCACGATCTTCCAGCCTGCGCTTGAGATTAGCTTGTGAACTTCAGTCAATAAGTCAGCTCCGGATGCGCCAGCCCATTTCGGATCCGAAGTTCCAAAAACTGAACCTAGATCACCCATACCGGCAGCCGACAAAATTGCATCACAAACTGCGTGGGCAGCAACGTCACCATCGGAATGACCTTCGCAACCTGCTAATTCATCTGGCCAACTTAGGCAAGCCAAAAACATTGTTCGTCCACTAACCAAAGGGTGGGCATCAACGCCAGTTCCAATTCGCAAGTTACTCACTTGTTGCCTCCAACAAACTCAATGCGTGTTGCACATCCGACATAGTTGTTATCTTTAACGAGCGCTCATCACCAGCGACTGTTACAACTGGGATTCCCAAGGCATCCATGAGTCCAGCATCATCAGTGGCTACAACCTCAGGGTTTTGGTAAGCCAAATCTAAAGTTGCGCGATCAAAACCTTGCGGAGTTTGCACTCGGCGCAATTGATTTCGATCAACTGTTTCGATTGCAATTCCGTTATTGTTCACGCGCTTAATTGTGTCAACAAGTGGAAGTACTGGGATCGCAGCTTTTGCGCCACCGCGAATTGCGGCCACCACATTTTGGGTTACTTCGTTTGGCACAAGTGGTCGTGCGGCATCGTGAACTAAAACAATTGATACATCTGCTGGAACTATACGAAGTGCATTCGCAACTGATTCTTGACGATGTTCCCCACCGGCAACTATGTGAATCTCAGCATCAACTTGAGCAAGCTGAGCACTTGCTTCATCCAAAGCATCTGCTGGCGCCGCGACAATTAATACATCAGCAACTGTGCTCATTGCTAATGCACTACGGGTAAGCAAAGACAGACCACCCAAAGCCAGAAATGCTTTCGGAATCTCCGCGCCTAAGCGAAGACCTGATCCAGCGGCAGGAATAATTGCCGCCACTCGTCCAGTAGCGGCAGTCGACATTAGGAAGCCAATACCTCGTCTAGAACTTCTTCGGCGCGAACTTCATTTGTTTTTTCGGCCAAAGCAATTTCACTGATCAACTGGGTGCGAGCCCGAGCCAACATGCTCTTTTCACCAGTTGAAAGTGGCTTCTTCTGGGCGCGACGCCAAAGGTCACGTACAACTTCAGCAACCTTGATTACGTCACCCGAAGAAAGCTTTTCGGTGTTTGCCTTGAATCGACGAGACCAGTTAGCAGGATCTTCAACGTATGGCATACGAAGCACGCCAAAAACTTTTTCCAGGCCAGCCTGGCTCGTTACATCGCGAACGCCTACTAAGTCCAGATTGTCGGAAGGCACGCGAACAGTCAGATCGCTCTGGTGAACTCGAAGCACTAAGTACTCGCGTTCTTCACCCTTAATGGTGCGCTTTTCTTTAGAAATGATGTCTGCTGCGCCGTGATGAGGGTAGACGACAGTTTCCCCGACTTTGTAGGCCATTTAAATTGATCCTTTGGTTGCCTTGATCTTCGATTCTACCACGCGACACGCCGTCTCGATGCCAAAAAAAGCCCGTAAACAATGGGGAATTTGGTCTGATTCCAATTCTTTAGATTTAGTGGGTGCTGCGTTACAAGCGCAATAAATCCATAAAAATTGCCCAAGTAGACTTAGCAATAAGACAGTTTGAACTTGTAATTCATCTAAAGGGGGCTTTCATCATGGCACGTAAAAACATCGCACTTGCAGCATTCCTAAGTGCCGCAGTCCTTTTACTCAGCGGTTGTGCCACCGGCTTTGATGCCGCAACTAATGCTCAAGGCGACTCTGGAAATGGCCGAAGTGTCGACGTGGGTGCGCTTCAAATTCGCAACGCCACTGTTGTTGTCGATCCAGCCGACGTCACGCGCGCTACTGTGTTGATGACTGTAATCAACACAGACGATGCAACCGATGACGTCCTAAATGGGGTAGCTGCCGCCAAGTCTGTTGGCGTTGTTGGTGAAGTAAACATTCCAGTGGCACACAAATCCACAGTAAATGTTGGTTTTGAGTCTGAATACCGAATTGTTCTAACAAGTGTTTCGGGCGGCTTGGAGCCAGGAACTTTCGTAAATCTTTCCTTTATGTTTGCAGGTGGCCAATCAGCACCAATGTCTTTGTTGGTTAACGAGAAGTCAGGCTTCTACGCAGACATCGAGATACCTTCTGCCGCACCGGTAGTTACTACGCCTTAATGTTTATTCAAGAAAACTAAATTTCGAAACGATAACCTAGCCCACGAATCGTTGATAGGTACACCGGGTTTGCTGGATCAGGCTCGATTTTTGACCTAATGCGCTTTATGTGAACATCTAAGGTTTTGCCGTCACCAACATAATTAGAACCCCATACCCGATCCATTAGTTGGCCTCGAGTCAATACTCGGCCGGAATTTCGCATCAAGAATTCAAGTAGCTCAAATTCCTTAAGTGGCATTGGAACTGAGGTGCCGTTAACCGTAAGGGTGTGGCGCTCGACATCCATTCGAATCGGGCCACCTTCAATGGCTCCAATAGAGTCAATCTCGACGTCGCCGCCGCGACGCATTACCGCGCGAATTCTCGCCAATAGTTCTCGAGTTGAGAAAGGTTTCGTAACGTAATCATCAGCACCAAGCTCAAGGCCAACTACTTTGTCAATTTCAGTATCCTTGGCCGTTAGCATGATGACCGGTGTACTTGATTTTGCGCGGATGTACTTACATACTTCGGTACCTGAGACTTCTGGCAACATTAAATCAAGCAAAACTAAATCTGGATTTTTCGAGTCGAACAACCGAATGCCTTCGGCTCCGTTTGGGGCAATTACGACGTCGAAGCCTTCTCGCGTAAGCATGTATTGAAGTGCATCGCGGAATGACTCTTCGTCTTCGACGACTAAAATAAGCGTCATTATGTAACAACCTCCGTGGCAATTCCGACACCGTTTTGATGCGCGGGGAAACGTAACGTGAATGTTGAACCCTGGCCCTCTTGAGACCATACTAAGCAATCGCCCCCGTGGCTGGCGCATACATGTTTGACAATCGCCAAACCGAGTCCGGTGCCGCCGGTGTCACGAGATCTAGCTGGATCTACCCGATAAAACCTTTCGAAAATTCGACTTTGAGATTCGACTGGGATACCAGGACCCTGATCAGTTACCGAAATTTCGATCAAATCATCTTTACAGCGGGCGCCTATACCGACTTTGGTGTTGTTAGGTGAGTACTTAATTGCATTCGAAATCAAATTGCTCAATGCGACCGTCAGTTGTTCTTCATCACCAAAGATTTTGCCAATATTGATATTTTCAGCGACCACGACTTGAATCCCTTTTTGCTCAGCAGAAATCTTGGTGGCATCTACTGCCTCGTTTACGATGTTTGCAACATCTACCGGCGCTGAGTTACGTAACGGTGCATCTCCTTGAACTTGAGAAAGAGCAACTAAATCTGAAATCATCGCAGTTAGTCGCTTAACTTCGACTTGCATACGGCTGGTGAAATGTCGCACTTGTTCAATGTCAGTGTCAGCAACTTGTACCGCTTCAGTCAAGAGTGAAAGCGCACCTACTGGAGTTTTCAATTCATGTGACACATTGGCTACGAAATCTCTTCTTACATCGTTTAGTCGACGCTCTTCGCTCAAGTCTTGGGCGATCAACAAACTAATCTCTTCGTCGATTGGGGATATCTGTATCCGTGCTTCCCATTCACCAAGGCGCGAACCATTTCGATTAACTACAACGTCTCGACTCTGTGTTTTATTTAATCTCTTAACCTCGCGGTTCAAAGCCCGCACTTCAACAGGACCAATTCGATCTGAGTACACTAACCCCATCGCAACACAGTTCGCGCTTGCCGCTAAAACCCGGTCTGAATCGTCCACGATTGCAGCTGCATCAGGCAGCACATCCAAAATCTGACTGAGAGCAAGGACTCGCTCGGCTTGGCTATTTACAACTGCTAAGAGCTCATTTTTTTGCCGACCCGACGATCTACGTGTCAACATAGATCCTCCCATGTCTTTCCTGCATTAATTCACTAAAAATACCAGCATAAAGTGGTTACGAATTGGATATCTCTTACACGGCATAGTTTAGCGCAATTTTCACATTTTGTATTAGCGCCGTTTATCCCTAATTTGCCTAGTGTCTAACTTGAGGATTTTCAACCCCCAGCCAAACACCGCAGTACACTGGAAATTATGCGCGATCAATATATAGCTCAAATCGATGAGGTCTTAGTCTCAATGGCAGACCTTGTGGGCAAGTCAATTTCACTGGCAACATATGCACTTCTTGAAGATGATTTGGCAGCCGCTGAACAAGTTATTGCTGGGGATCTGCCAATCGACGAATTAAATTCCGAAGTAGAAGAGATGGCATCTCGCATCGTTGCCTTGCAAGCGCCTGTTGCCACCGACCTGCGCCTTGTCATGGGTGCGATTCGAATTGCAGGATCACTTGAACGCATGGGTGACCTGGCCGTTCACGTTGCAAAGCAAGTTCGCCTGCGCTACCCAAACCCATCGATTCCGGCTGAACTAAAAGAAACTTTTGAAAAAATGGGGCATGCTGCTAGCAGGATTGTAGAACAAACTGCTGAGGTGATTTCTTCTCGAAATACATCACTTGCTGATGACATGAAGATTTTCGATGACACTCTAGATGACTTGCATCGTGAGTTGTTCACTGTCGTACTCTCAGATAATTGGACACATGGAGTCGAGGCGGCAATCGATGTAACTTTACTTTCCCGCTTTTATGAACGATTTGGCGACCATGCAGTCTCCGTAGCACGTCGTGTAATTCACATCGTGACTGGCGAACCCTACGCAAGATAGGTTTTTTTCACGTAGGTGTCAAAAATCTAGCCTTTTCGCTAAGTTAGTTAAAGGTTCTCATGGCTATCACTTCAACTAATCTGCATCGAATTGCGATACTTTCTGTCCACACTTCTCCATTGCATCAACCTGGCACTGGTGATTCAGGTGGGATGAATGTCTACATTGCCGAAACTGCAAAACGAATTGCTGCTCGTGGAATCGAAGTTGAGATATTTACACGTGCCACTTCCCTAGCTGAGCCAGAAGTTTCTGAACTTGCTCCCGGAGTTTTAGTTCGTCACATTCCAGCAGGTCCGTTTGAAGGATTGCGTAAGGAAGATTTGCCCGCACAGTTGTGTGCCGTAACCGCTGGCGTATTACGCGCCGAAGCTGCAAAGAACGAAGGCTTTTACGATTTAGTTCACAGTCACTACTGGCTTTCCGGTCAGGTTGGCTGGATCGCGCAAGAGCGCTGGGGCGTTCCACTAGTGCACACAATGCACACCATGGCTCGGGTTAAGAACCTAACTTTGGCGCAAGGTGATGCACCTGAACCAGCCATTCGCGAAATTGGTGAAGAGCAAGTGGTCACTGCTGCGGATCGGCTGGTTGCAAATACACATGCTGAAGCCAAAGAATTAATCGAGCTTTATCACGCAGATCCAAATCGAGTTCGGGTTGTTCATCCAGGTGTGGATCTTGATGTGTTTGTCCCAGGCAATCAGAAAGTTGCCCGCAAAGATCTTGGTGTCGTCGAAGATGCCATTGTGCTGTTATTCGTAGGTCGAATTCAGCCTTTGAAAGCACCGGATGTTTTGATCGAGGCAGCCGCCGAAATTTTGAAGCGTAATCCAGAATTACGCAGCCGGTTAGTTGTAGCAGTTTGCGGTGGCCCGTCGGGTAGCGGACTCGAGCGACCTGATGCATTGGTTAACCTTGCCGACCGCCTTGGAGTATCTGATGTGGTTAAATTCGTGCCACCAACTAGTCGAGCCGAATTAGTTAAGTGGTTTCAAGCCGCTTCTGTTTGTGTGGTTCCTTCCCATAGCGAATCATTTGGGTTGGTGGCGATCGAGGCGCAGGCCTGTGGAACTCCGGTAATCGCCGCTCGAGTTGGTGGATTACCAACTGCAGTTCGAGACGGCATCAGTGGAGTCTTGGTTTATGGACATGAAGCAGCAACCTGGGCAAATCACATTATCGATGTGGTCACGAATGATGAACTTCGATCTCGGCTTTCAGTCGGAGCAATTGCACATGCTTCGCACTTTGGTTGGGAAGACACCACCGATAAATTGATTACGGTTTACAACGAGGCAGTTAAGTCTTCGATTGTGCGGTCAGGCGAATGACCTTATCAGTCTCAGAAGTTACGCAGTATCTAACTTCGCAAGATTTGCAATTTGAACTGGCGAGTGAAAAAACAGTTGTTGTTTCGCTGCCTGGTACTAATAAGCAATTTGTAAACGTTGCCATGACAATAGGTGACAAACTATTCAAAATTGAAAGTTTTGTGGCCCGAAATCCTGATGAAAATCATGAAGCGGTTTATCGCTGGATACTTGAGCAGAATCGAAAATTGCTTGTCATTAATTACTGCCTGGATCACCTGGGTGATATTTATCTTTCGGGAACCCTTCCGATTGCAACGGTTGATCTTGATCAAATAGATCAACTTCTAGGTGTCATGCTGCAAACCAGTGATGGTTCATTCAACATCTTGCTTGAATTGGGTTTCCGCTCTGCAATTGAAAAAGAATGGGCTTGGCGAACCAGCAAAGGTATGGACATGGCCAATCTGCAGGCCTTTTCTCACTTCTTTGAATAATCAGGCAGAATTGAAGTATGAGTAACTACTCCTTGATTTTGCTTCGCCATGGCGAGAGCCAATGGAATGAAAAAAATCTGTTTACCGGTTGGGTCGATGTCGACCTAAACCAAAAGGGACTTGGTGAGGCTGAAAGAGCAGGTGAGTTACTTAAGGAAGCTGGGACTTTGCCAGATGTACTTCATACCTCTCTATTACGTCGTGCTATCAAGACTGCAAACATCGCGCTTGACGTTGCCGACCGGCATTGGATTCCGGTACATCGCACTTGGCGTTTGAACGAACGTCACTACGGAGCTTTGCAAGGAAAAGATAAGGCCCAAACATTGGCCGAATATGGCGAAGAACAATTCATGCTGTGGCGTCGCTCCTTCGATACCCCACCACCAGTAATTGATCCAAACAATGAGTTCGCACAAACTCATGATCCACGTTATTCAGATTTAGGCAAGGAACTTCCTGGCACAGAATGTTTCTGATTTGAAATCAGGCAAGACCGTTATGGTCGCTGCACATGGCAATTCATTGCGTGCACTAGTTAAGCATCTAGACGGAATTAGTGACAATGACATTGCCGGATTAAATATTCCAACGGGTATTCCATTGGTTTACGAACTTGATAGTAATTTCAAACCTGTAGTGCCAGGCGGGAAATATTTAGATCCAGAAGCTGCGGCGGTTGCATCGGCTGCAGTCGCAAATCAAGGTAAAAAATAAATATTTTCTACATCATTTGCGTAATAACTATTTAGGTGCAACAACTTCCCAAGGAACTGTTACTTCACCTAATCGCCAGCGAACTTTGTTATCCAGAATTGGGTAACTCGAACGCAGAGATTCAACCGCTGCTACCCATCGTTGTCTGGCACCAAATGGAATCATTGCGGAATTGCCCAACCAAGCTCGATCAAACTCCTGCAAGAAATCGTAGATTTTTTCACCGGGTACATTTCGGTGAATTAATGCCTTTGGCAATCGGGGTGCAATTTCTGAAGGCACCTCAAGGGAACCAACATGAAGTGAAATCGTAAATGTTTCCGGCTCACTTTCTTGGCTGCGCAGCGCAACCCAAGAACTGCGTCGACCAATTTCATCGCAAGTGCCTTCGATCAAAAATCCTTCGGGAGCAAGTCGATTTGTCATAAGTTTCCAAGACTTTGAAACTTCACTT
>RGDC01000057.1 GCA_009918005.1 Actinomycetota bacterium | reverse complement strand
TTACTCGCAGACTCAGGTTCCCAGGCAACAACTATTTTGGAATTAGGTTTTGCGCCTTCAACCTTCCGGTTAGCTGCCCCACAAGGATCTGCAAAAACTGCAAGTGACCTTGCGGGTAAGCGCATTGCAACTAGTTACCCAACAATTTTGAACAATTGGCTAACTCAACAAGGTCTAACTGCTGAAGTTGTAACCCTCGATGGCGCAGTTGAAAACGCAGTTCGCTTAGGAGTTGCTGATGCGGTTGCCGATGTTGTGGCAACTGGCACAACCTTGAAGCAAGCTGGATTAGAAATTATTGGCGAACCAATCTTCAAGAGCCAATCTGTATTGATTTCCCGAAGCAACATCGAAGATCAAAACGCTGTAGATGTTTTTGTTAGACGTTTACAAGGAGTAATAACTGCGCGAGCTTATGTTTTAGTTGATTACGACATCCCGAATACTTTGATCGATAAAGCCTGTGCAATCACCCCAGGAATTGAATCACCAACTGTTTCTTCGCTTCATGATTCAGCTTGGTCAGCAGTTCGAGCAATGGTGCCACGCAAACAAGTTCACAGTGTTATGGATGAGTTGTATGACTTAGGTGCGCGAGGAGTCATCGTTACTGATATTCACGCTTGCCGAATTTAGTTCTAATGGCAACAGACTTTACTGGAGCAGAACTTCCGGAATCTGATTTTGCTAATGATGATGGTTCACCAGATCCTTATATTCGCTCGGTGTTGCGAAACTATGCGCAAAGTGCCACCGCTGAATCAGCTCGCAACTTACTTGATGCCTTGCTAGATGCTCGCTTACTTGTGCCTGTAGTTGCCGAATTAGATTCGATGGAAGATGGTGTTGAAAAAGACAGCCACATGACTTCAGTCGAGTTTCATTCAGCTGATGGTCGCCGCGCACTCTTGGCATTCTCCGGCTCCGACAGTTTGGAAGCCTGGGATGAATCGGCTAGGCCAATACCAAGAGTGGCTTTTACTGTTGCTCAAAGCGCAATTGAGCAAGGCCTTGATGCGCTGATCATCGATGTCGGGGGACCCGTCCCAACTGCAATTGATGGCACGCTGCTTTCCTTACTTGCCATCGGCCCTAATCGGGAGGCTATGTTGGATGACGCACTCGATGAAGTAGTTGCCCAGTTAGCCGAACTGCCCGGAGTTAATTCAGCCCATTGGGATGACACCGACGAGGAAGTCACCATAACTTTGGCGATAAGTGAACCCATTGCAACACTTGGCACCTCGATCACCGAAGTAATCGCGGGCAGCGATCTAAATGCCCTATTAGACCGGCCACTTGAAGTGGCAATCTCAAATATCTAAGAAATCAAAGGGTTTTCTACCCAAACCCTTTGGATTATGAGTCTTTGCCGCCTTCCCATTAAACTCTTATCTGACCGACCAAGTAATTCTCGGATTGCTAGGTCACACAAGCGGACATTGTTCCCACTCGCATCGCCCTTAAGGGTGTCGAGTTGGTCTGGAAACATCGCGTGATGCGATGTGTGCACAATCGTGCATATCCAGTTGAACCCTGTTTGTTTGTAACCCGTCGACAACAGGAGGACATATCAGTATTGAACCCCGCATTAACGAGCGGATTCGTGTGCCCGAAGTACGTCTTGTCGGAGCTGCCGGAGAGCAGATCGGCATAGTCGGCATTGAGGATGCATTGCGATTGGCAATAGAAGCCGATCTTGATCTTGTAGAAGTTGCACCTGAAGCTAAGCCTCCAGTTTGCAAAATCATGGACTACGGCAAGTTCAAGTACGAAGCAGCTGTCAAAGCTCGTGAAGCACGAAAGAACCAAGTCAACACGGTCATCAAGGAAATGAAGTTACGTCCAAAGATTGATCAGCATGACTATGAGACTAAAAAAGGTCACATCGAACGGTTCCTTTCACAGGGCGACAAAGTCAAGATCACAATCATGTTCCGTGGTCGTGAACAGTCTCGTCCAGAACTGGGTTACAAGTTGTTGCAGAAGTTAGCGACCGATATCGGTGAAAGCGCCATTATCGAATCCTCACCTTTGCAAGACGGTCGCAACATGACCATGGTGCTCGCACCAGCTCGTAAAACTTCTGGTGGCAAAGCTGCAAAGCCTGCCCCAGCTAAAACTGAATATCAAGCTCCAGTAGCTGCCGCAGCACCTGCAGAAACTACACCAGTGGTCGAAGCTCCAGTTGTCGAAGCTCCTGTAGTTGAAGTGGCTCCGGTTGTTGAAGCACCAGCGGCAGTTGTGGAGACTCCAGTAGTCGAAGCAAAGCCAGCCGCTAAGAAAGCAGTAGCCAAGAAGACTGCTGAAGCTAAGCCAGCTGCTAAGAAAGCAGCAGCAAAAACTGCTGAAGCAAAACCAGCAGCAAAGAAAGTAGCAGCTAAGAAAGAGCCAGCTGCCAAGAAAGAGCCAGCTGCAAAGAAAGTAGCAGCAAAGAAGACTTCGAAGGACACAACGAAGTAACCAAACTTCTTGCCTTACCCAAGGCAAGCAAAGACAGGCAGGAGAGAAACATGCCAAAGAATAAGACCCACAGTGGTGCCAAGAAGCGTTTCCGCGTAACCGGATCCGGCAAGTTGATGAAGGAACAGGCAAACAAGCGCCACCTTCTGGAACACAAGTCGAGCCGTCGCACGCGTCGTCTCTCTGTAGACCAGGTCCTGTCCCCAGCTGATTCAAAGAAAGCGAACAAGCTACTCGGCCGCTAAGCCGCAGCAGTTTGTTATAGAAGAGGAGATTTGTCATGGCACGTGTGAAGAGAGCCGTTAACGCTCAAAAGAAGCGTCGTGAAGTACTTGAACAAGCTAGTGGTTACCGTGGACAGCGTTCCCGGTTGTACCGCAAGGCTAAGGAACAAGTTACGCACTCGATGGTTTACGCCTACAACGACCGTCGTTCCCGTAAAGGTGACTTCCGTCGTCTCTGGATCCAGCGCATCAACGCTGCAGCTCGTGCCAATGGCATGACCTACAACCGTTTGATCCAGGGTCTAAAGCTTGCAGAGATCGAAGTAGATCGCCGCATGCTTGCAGAGATGGCAGTTAATGATCCAAAGACATTTGCATCATTAGTTCAGACAGCTGCGAAAGCATTACCGGCTGAAGCTGCACCAAAGGCTTCTGCCTAATCGTGCAATCAAGCGAAGTTCTAACGAACGTGCGCGCGCCGAAAGTGGCGCGCGCACGTCGTCTTTTGAAGCGTGGTTTCCGAGAATCTGATGGCTTGTTTTTAGCCGAAGGACCACAAGCTTGTCGTGAGGCCGCAAGAGTTGGCAAAGTTAAAGAATTGTTTTTAACCCAAGAAGCACTTGATCGTTACCCAGAGATTGTCACTGCAGTGGCTGACTCTGGTGCTGAAATCGTAGTTTGCACTGAGGCTGTAATTGAACAATTCAGCAGCACCGTTTCACCGCAAGGCATGACCGCAGTTGTCCGAATGTGGGATCAAGATCCATCAAAGATTTTTACCAGCAATGCAAAATTAGTGGTAGCCCTAACCGCCGTGCGCGATCCTGGAAATGCTGGTTCGGTTATCCGAGTGGCCGATGCTGCAGGTGCTAACGGCGTAGTCATGTCGAGCGATTCAGTTGATCTCTTTAATCCAAAAGTTGTGCGTGCATCAGTTGGTTCAATTTTTCACCTGCCGATTTCTATCGGACAGGAACTTACTGAAACTATCTCGGCTGCGCGCGAAGCTGGAATGCAAGTGTTGGCAGCAGATGCGAATGGTGTTTCACTTTACGGTGGCGTTGATTTAGCAAAGCCAACAATGTGGGTTTTTGGCAATGAAGCGTGGGGGATCCCGGCTGATGTTTTAGAACTAGTTGATCAAGTGGTAAGCATTCCAATTTATGGCCAAGCCGAATCCCTAAACCTTGCAACGGCAAGTGCGGTTTGTTTGTACGCCAGTGCCCAAGCCCAGAACGCTTAAAACTTTAAATATCGCGATACCTATCCGGTGCAAGTAGGCTGTGAGAGTTCGCAAAACTTCAGGAGTTTTAGCTTGTCTGCCTCATCAATTCGCGTTGGATTACTTGCTTATGGCGCTATTGGAGATGAGCACAACATAGCAGTCCTTGCTACACCGGGTATGACCCTGACGGCGGTTTGTGACACAAATGCCGAACGCCTCGAAGCCGCTTTACTGATTTCCCCGAATGCCAAAACATTTGCTGACGCAAATGACATGCTCAACTCTGGCGAAATAGATCTTGTTGTTGTCTCAACGCCACCGAACAGTCACTACGACTGGGCAAAGAAGGCGCTATCCCAAGGTATTCACGTAGTTTTAGAAAAGCCAATGGCGTTGACGACAGAGCAATGCGATGAGTTGATGGAATTAGCAAAAGCTTCCGAATTACTTTTGGTTGTTTACCAAAACCGACGTTACGACCTTGATTTCTTAACTATGAAGCAGCTAATCGATGCTGGTGAAATCGGTGAGGTATTCCATTACGAGAGCTTTGTTGGTGGTTACTCAAAGCCATGTTCGTATTGGCATTCTGATGCTGAGGTTTCTGGTGGCGCAATCTTTGACTGGGGTAGTCACTTTATCGATCAAATCTTGGCAATCGTGCCATCTCAGGTCGCGCACGTATCTGGACTAAATCAAAAGCGCGTCTGGGATCACGTTACCAATGCGGATCATGCCCAAGTCACAATTAATTTCGCAGATGGCGTGATGGCAACTTTCGTTAACTCAGACCTTGCTGCAGCGCGTAAGCCAAAATTCTTCGTACTTGGTACTAAAGGTGCGATCGTTGGAAACTGGGATACCTCCGCAGGGGATTCAGTTGCAGACTTGCCAGCGATAATCACAGTCAATCGCGCTGATGGTAGTTCCGAAGTTATTCCGTTCGTTTCAGTTGAACCATTTTTATTCCACGCCTCACTTGCAAAGTTCCTGGCTGATGGCACCAAAATGACTGTTGAGGCAACGCAATCTCGCGATGTTGTCGCAATCATGCAGGCAGCTGAAGAGTCTGCACTTAAAAATGGAATTCCAGTTAGCCCGAGCCTGCTTCGCAAATGACAATTAAGTGGGGATTCCTCGGAGCCAGTTGGGTTGCCTCAACTGCTTTAGTTCCTGCGGTTGCCGATGCCAAAAACGCAACGCTTTATGCAGTTGCAAGTCGTGACCCAGAACGTTCCCAAAAACTTAATCCCACAAAAGTTCATGCAACTTACGAAGATTTGATTTCAGATCCGCAAGTTGATGCGGTCTATATCTCGCTAGCAAATCATTTGCATTTGGAGTGGGCGACTAAAGCACTAAATGCAGGCAAGCATGTTTTGTGCGAGAAACCACTTGCTACTTCGCATGCGGAAGCAAAGTTAATGGCAGAAGCAGCCCTCGCAAATGACAAGCTTCTAGTTGAAGCCGTTTGGACTCGATGGCATCCACGTTTTGAACGAGTTGTTGAGTTAGTTCGCATTGGTGAAATTGGCCAACTGCAAAGCATTGATTCCGCTTTCACTTTCACTACAACGTTTACTGAGAACTATCGCCTGGTGCCCGAAATGGGTGGCGGAAGTTTGCTAGATGTCGGTCCATATCAAGCGCATGTCTGGGCAGCGCTCACCTCGAAAGATGCATCACTAAGAATTGATTCAGCGACAGCGAACATTGGTCCGACTGGAATCGACTTAACAACTCAGGTAAGTGCGACCCTAGATGATTCAGTGTCTGTCTCGGCGTTAACTTCATTTGAGCAAGAAGAAAAACAATCCCTGGTGATTTCAGGTGACATTGCAAAGATTGAATTTCCGCAAGGCCAAGCCTTCACATCTTGGAAGGAAGCCAGTTCAATAAGAATCGGCGACCAGGTAGAAAACTTCGCGCCAGTGGACCCATTTACTTTGATGATTGAGGCGGTTGGCAATCGAATCAATGGGGAGTCAGTCTGGTTACCAAGTCTGCGTGAATCCCTTTGGGTCATGGACGCGCTCGACAAGATTAAGGCGTTTTCCCGATAAGATTGCTCTCGTGAGCGCCCCAAACAAATCCTTTGATCCAGTAGAAGTAACGACACTTTCTCCTGAGGTTTTAGCAGGTTTTGTATCTGATGCGATTTCGGCAATTTCGGCCGCGAATTCCCTGGATGAACTCAAAGAAGTTCGCCTGGCCCATACCGGAGATCGCTCGCCGCTATCGCTAGCCAATCGCGAGATTGGTGCGTTGCCACCGGCTGCGAAGGCGGAAGCCGGAAAACGAATGGGAGAGTCGCGCGGGGCAGTTAACTCCGCGCTCGCTGCTCGTACCGAGGAGCTTGAAGCACTACGTGACGCAGCATTGTTGGCCGAAGAATCTGTTGACGTAACAACTGCAACTGGTGTGCGCGCTCAAGGTGGCCGCCATCCACTAACAACTATTCAAGAACAGATCGCCGATGTGTTCGTTGCTCTTGGCTACCAACTTGCTGAAGGTCCAGAAATTGAATCCGAGTGGCTTAACTTCGACGCACTAAATATCGCGCCTGATCACCCAGCTCGCACGATGCAAGACACTTTCTTTATTGGCAGCGAAGATTCCGGAATCGTTCTTCGTACCCACACTTCACCAGTTCAAATTCGCTCGATGTTAAATCGTGAATTACCGATCTATGTGATTTGCCCTGGTCGAGTTTTCCGAACTGATGAACTTGATTCCACGCATTCACCGGTATTCCACCAAGTCGAGGGCCTAGTCATCGACAAAGGCATCACAATGGCAGACCTTAAGGGAACGCTAGATCACTTCGCCCAATCGATGTTCGGCGAAGGCATCGTCACCCGCCTTCGTCCTTCTTATTTCCCATTCACTGAACCATCAGCTGAAGTGGACTTGCAATGCTTTGTTTGCCGTGGCGCTTCGGTTGATAATCCAGATGCAGCTTGCCGCACTTGTCGTAGCGAAGGCTGGATCGAGTGGGGTGGCTGTGGCATGGTCAATCCAAAAGTTTTAGTTGCCACCGGTATTGATCCAGAAATTTATAGTGGATTTGCATTCGGCATGGGCTTAGAGCGCACTTTGATGTTCCGTCATGGCATAACTGACATGCGCGATATGGTCGAAGGCGATGTTCGCTTCACTCGTGCATTTGGGTTGGGCGTGTAATGAAGATCCCAGTTTCCTGGTTGCGCGAATTCGTAGAGATTCCCGAGAACCTATCCGGTCGCGAAGTCTCTGAACTGCTTTTAAGTGTTGGCTTTGAAGTTGAAGGCGTTGACACCGTAGGCGATGTGCGCGGCCCACTTGTGGTTGGCCTTGTGAAGTCCATTGAAGAGTTAACTGATTTCAAGAAGCCAATTCGCTGGTGCCAGGTTGAAGTTGGCACCGCCCATGGCAACACTGCAACTCCAGGAATTCGTGGCATCGTGTGTGGCGCTCGAAACTTTGCCGAAGGCGACCTTGTAGTTGTAGCACTCCCGGGTACAACACTTCCAGGTGATTTCACTATTGCTACTCGCGAGACATACGGGCACATTTCTGATGGCATGATTTGTTCGGTTCGGGAACTTGGAATTGGCGATGAGCATGATGGTATTTTGATTTTGCCAGCAGGAACAGCCACACCTGGTGACAATGCATTCCCAATTCTTGGTTTAGGGGATGAAGTTCTAGACATCTCTGTAACCCCAGATCGCGGCTATGCCTTGAGTATGCGTGGCATGGCAAGAGAAGCTGCGATTGCTCAACGAGTGCCTTTCATTGATCCAGGTGTTGCCTTAGCTGAACTTCCTGAAGCTGGCGGAACAGTTATTCCAGCGGCTAGCGATGATTACCAAGCTTGTGATTTGTTAGTGCTTCGCACGCTCGGAAACTACAACCCGGCCGCGCCAACTCCAGATTTCATTAAAGCCCGTTTAGCCGCTGTCGGAGTTCGCTCAATCTCGCTGGCGGTTGATTTAACAAACTATGTGATGTTTGAACTAGGTCAACCATTG
>RGDC01000056.1 GCA_009918005.1 Actinomycetota bacterium | reverse complement strand
TATCGCGAAGTCACTTCAACTTCTAATTGCACAACTTTCCAGTCCCGCAGATTAAAAATTCGGTCACGTGGCAAAGATGGCGTGGAACCAATCGCAACTTTGAATGGAACACTGTGTGCTGTAACTCGAACCATTGTTGCGCTGTTTGAAAATCACCAAGAAGCAGATGGCTCAGTAAGAATTCCAAAAGCACTTCAGCCATATCTTGGTGGCGCAAGTCATTTCAAAGTGAAGTAATTAATTCTTAAAATCAACAAGCCTCCAAATACGAATGCCCCGCTGAATCCAGCGGGGCATTTGTTTAGGTTTACTTAGACACCAGCAACCTGTGGCAGATTCGCTAGGCCAGCGGCTAGGCGGGCTTCTGAGAAATCTTCATCAACCATGCGACCGCCAAGGAAAGCATCATAGGCAGCAAGGTCGAAGTGACCATGTCCACAAAGTGCTGTCAAGATAACGGTTTCTTCGCCAGTTTCCTTGGCCTTAAGTGCTTCCTGAATCGCGATTGCAATCGCGTGAGTTGGCTCTGGAGCTGGAACGATTCCTTCGGTGCGAGCGAATTGAACTGCTGCACCGAAGCACTCAGTCTGAGCAACTGCTTGGGCATCCATCAAACCAAGTTCGTAGATGTGTGAAATCAGTGGAGCCATTCCGTGGTAGCGCAAACCACCAGCGTGAATTGGATCTGGAATGAAATCTTTTCCAAGGGTGTGCATCTTCATAAGTGGTGTCATGCCTGCAGTGTCACCAAAGTCGTAAGCGTAAGTGCCACGAGTAAGTGATGGACATGATGCAGGTTCAGCAGCCAAGATACGTGGACTGATTTTTCCAGCCATCTTTTCGCGTAGGAATGGGAAGGCAAGTCCACCGAAGTTAGAACCACCACCGGTGCAACCAACAATCAGAGTTGGAGTGTCACCAGCCTTTTCCATTTGCAACAATGCTTCTTCACCAATGATGGTCTGATGCATTAACACGTGATTCAGAACTGATCCAAGTGCGTAACGAGTTTGTGGATCTTGCACCGCAACTTCAACGGCTTCAGAAATTGCAATACCAAGTGAGCCATTTAGATTCTTTGGATCTGATGCAAGCATCTTGCCAACTTCAGTTAGCTGTGATGGTGAACGATGTACCGTGCCACCGAATGCCTCAATCATTAGTTTGCGGAATGGCTTGGCATCAAATGAAGCACCAACCTGGAACACTTCACATTCCATGTCGTAAAGCGCGCAAGCAAATGCCAGAGCAGTGCCCCACTGGCCGGCGCCAGTTTCAGTTACAAGTTTCTTGATGCCTTCTTGGGCGTTGTAGTAAGCCTGCGGAACTGCAGTGTTTGGCTTGTGTGAACCAGCAGGTGAAACACCTTCGTACTTGTAATAGATACGCGCAGGAGTACCAAGTGCTTTTTCCAAACGGTGCGCGCGGAAAAGCGGACTTGGACGCCATTGGCGGTAAACATCTAGAACGCCGCCGGGGATATCGATGTATCGCTCCTGGCTGACTTCTTGCATGATCAATTCCATTGGGAATAGTGGCGCGAAATCTTCTGGCCCAGCTGGTTGATGAGTTCCAGGATGTAGTGCTGGCGGCGGTGGCGCTGGCAGATCCGGAACGATGTTGTACCACTGGGTAGGCATCTCGTCTTCGGTCAAGGTGTATTTGTGGGTGCGAACTTCGTCGCTGATCTTGGCCATGATGCTCCTTTATGAAAAGCCCGTAGGGTTGAGTACGGGTAGTTGAAAACTCTAGCGAGTTTTGGGCCCATCTGACTAGGTCAAATATCAGGGAAGTTGGTAACGATTGTGACGCGGTTAATTGCCAGCGATCTAGACGGCACCTTCCTGCAAACCGGTGGCACAGTTTCCCCGGAAAACGTTGCTGCCATTGCTCGGGCTCATGCCAATGGCCTAGAAACCATGTTCGTAACAGGTCGGCCATCCCGTTGGATGCGCCAGATTCCAGAGATGACGGGGCATGAGGGCCTGGCCCTTGTCTGCAATGGCGCATTGTTGATGGATTTGAAGACCCAGGAAACTATCTACGCCGACCTAATGAACACGGATGCTGGTTTAGAAGCTGCACGCATCCTGCAAGAACTTGATCCAGATATTTCCTTCGCAGTTGAACTCGATCGCCACGATGTTTCGTTCTTGGTTGACGACAAGTACCGGCCACGCTGGGAAGTTAAAGTCGCGCCACCAGCGACTGACGTTGAATCCATGTTTGCAACGGAAATTGTTATCAAGCTATTAGCACGCCCAAGTGATCGAGTTCAACAAAATGCAGATGAGTTCCTAATCGAAGCCCAAGCTGAACTTGAAGGTCTTGTAGATGTAACTCACTCAAACTTTTTAGATCTCATGATTGAAATGAGTGCACTAGGCGTAAATAAGGGAACCGGACTAGAAAAGTTTGCAGCCACCAAAGGTTTAACTGCGAATGACATCGCAGCAGTTGGTGATATGCCAAACGATGTCCCGATGATTGCTTGGGCAGGACGAGGTGCTGCGGTTGATAATGCTCACGATTGGGTTAAAGAAGTAGCAACAGAATTTTTGCCATCTAATGATGATCATGGCGTTGCGGTATTTATCGATCGAATTATTGCAAGTTAATTATTTCGCTTGCGTAAGTTTTCCAACCAAGTTTGCGGATCAACCGTTGATTTTTTAATTTCAGCTAATGTGCCGTTGGCACTTGCATTGTCATGTCGTGGATATGAACCCAAGAATTTAACATCAGCGCAGATTTTACGAAGCTCGATCAAGGCATCACCAAGATTTTAGTTGGCCGAGACTCTAAACGTGACAAGTCAACGCCACGAACTGCAAACTCAGTCAAGATATTTAACAAAGCACCAGGTTGGTTGCGATGCATGAACAACGACAAAGTTGTTTTGTCATTTCCAGTAGAAGATTGTGCATGGCCTGGTTTACTTACTAAAACAAATCGCGTCCAAGCCGAATCGCTATCACCAATTCCTTGCGCCAAAATTTCTAAGCCATAATGTTTTGCTGCGGCGACAGAACAAATTGCGGCATCGTAATTTGCACCACTTGCTAACTCTTCAGCAGCAGCCGCAGTTGACATTGCCGGTAGCACATGCACACCTGGTGTGTTTTTATGCAACCAATCAACACATTGGGCATGCGCATGAGGATGTGTCGCAATTCGCTTTATTTCTGAAATTTTGACTCCAGGCTTTGCGAGAAGTGCAAACTCCACTGGGATGGCAATTTCATCAATGATCTCTAATGACTCACCATGGCCTAATTCATCCAAAGTTGTAGACACTGAGCCTTCAACCGAATTTTCAATCGGTACGAGCGCACCAAAAACTGTTCCAATTCGCACCATGTTGAGTGCTTCGCGAACTGATTCTGCTGGAATTAGATCTGCCCCTTGGGCGATCGGCATTTGTAAAAACGCAGCCTCAGTAAAGGTGCCCTTGGGACCTAAGTACGCGAATGAATTTTTCATAGAAACTCAAGATTACGCCGAATCTGGTCAGTTGGATAATTTCAGCAGTTGCATGAGTTAACCATTCTTGGAAATGGGTAACTTAACTGAGAAAAATTCTGACAATTCAACGAGGCGTTCCCAAATAACGGGATGGACTGTTAGGCCAGACTCACGGCGAATCTTGGTATTGATGGCAGTGCTTTCCCCTGGCATCCGGATTTCTTTAGCTCCAGGCTCAAGCGGAGTTAGTTTTAAGTGAGTCGCAAACTTTGCAACATCTTTTTTGAAATCATCCAACGGACGCAGCTTTTGAATATCAATTCCAATTGCAAGCACACCTTGTCGAGCATCTGCGACCTCTGGACCTACAGTTCCAGCTGAACTTAGCGATCCAGCCAAGGCTTCCGCAATAACTGACAACGCAAAACCTTTTACCCCACCTAATGGAACGAGTACGCCACTTTGGTTCAGCCAATCAGTTTCGATCTCAGTTCCACGTTCTTGGGCATCAGAAAGCCTTCCGCGAGCTACCGCAGAAGTTGCCATGTCCATAACGAGATTTGGCGCACCTTCGCGAGGAACGCCAGCAGCAATTGGATTAGTTGCAATTCGTGCTTCAGCTCCACCAGGTGGAGCAACATCAATTGCACCACCACCAACGTTCATGAACATAAATACCGCAATACCTGCATCGGCTGCGTGATCGCAGAAATCGGCAAACCTTCCAGCGGGATCACAATTCTTTACTGTGACTGCGGCAATACCGTGACGGCGAGCGCGCTCAATAAGTAAGTCAGTTGCAAACGGCATCACTAAGTGCCCGTAGTTCGTTTGGCCATTAACACTAACTAAGGAACCACTGTCTTGTTCGAGAGTGGGAACAGCGGCAGGATTCACGAAACCATCACGTGCCCGATAGGCATATTCGCGAAGTCTGCGAATTCCATGCGACTCATGGCCAGCTAAATCAGAAGCCACCATTTGCTTAGCCATTTCGGCAGCGCTGACTGCTGGCGTGCCGACGGCTTGGAGTACTTCAGAGATGAAGCGGAATAGTTCAGCAGGTTCCACTAACGTGCCATCCGTTTGCGCCATTTCTATCCCGATCCATGAGCCCTATTTCAAGGCAGGCTATCAGGCATTCGAAACCTGCCAGCTGCGCTAGAAAAGTATAGGTATGGTCAAGATTTTCGAAAAAGTACCAATTTAAGTCGCCCAAAAACTGAATTTTTCGTATTTTGGAAAGAGTTCAGGCGTTACTGCATCCCCCGTCGGTGACGCCTGGACTTTCTTTATGCCAGTTTCGGCTTTCAACGAACAACCGGGTTTGGCGCGCCAGACATCAATGTTTCTCACCAATTAAGTGAGAATTACAAGGTGGAATCAACGGTTTATCGCAGGGGTTCCGATGGCAAGGTCATCGGCACTCCCGAGGCAGACCAAAATGTTGAACACCCACGGGAACCCATCTTTTCCGTAACCACCTACCGTTCTGGTGAAATTGGTCAAACTCAAGCCCAACCTAAGTATGTTGCTGATTCGCCACAATCTGACATTGCAATGCAACCTGCTGTTGTGGTGTCTGCTCCGATAGCAGCACTAGAAGAGGACGAGCCACCAAATCCGCAAGCAAATCCAGTCGCTTCTAAACCAAAAAATCCATGGGTTTCTTTGCCTAAAGTTTCATTCAGAAAAGGCAAGTCACATTATCCCAAACCTGTTCGTTACATAAGAAACATTGTGCTTGCATATCTTGGTTTCTATTTAATTCTTGGTTTTCATGCTGCGAGTTCGCTCGACAAAATTCCGGCTGCAGCAAATGTAGCCATGTCGGACACTGCTGGAACCAACTGGTTGCTAGTCGGTTCTGATAGTCGCGAAGGATTAAGTAAAGCTGAACGTCAGCAACTTCATACCGGTGGTGACATGGGTCCGCAGCGCACCGACACAATCATGTTGATACACATTGGCGACAACGGAAAACCAACACTGATAAGTCTGCCGCGTGACTCTTATGTAACTATTCCTGCACACACAGCTTTAGATGGCTCCGCAGTTGAAGATCGAAAAAATAAAATTAATACTGCGTATGGCAAAGGTGGCGCCCCGTTGCTTGTAGAAACAGTTGAACGAAACACTGGTATGCACATTGATCACTACATGGAAGTGGGCTTTAAAGGTATTCGAGATATCACAGATGCAGTTAATGGTGTGAATATGTGTGTGTCAGCAGATGTGACGGATAAAAATTCGGGTTTGAATTTGCTGGCGGGATGCCAAGAACTCAATGGAAAAGATGCTCTGGCATATGTGCGAATGCGATACGCAGATCCAAAAGGTGATCTTGGTCGTGTTGAACGACAACAACAGTACTTAGGTGCTGTGATGAAAAAAGTGGCAACACCGGCTGTACTCCTTAATCCAATCAGCATGTGGAAGTTAGTTAACGCTGGAACAGCATCAGTTAATGTCGGAGCTTCTGATTCCGTAATGGACATTGCAAATCTTGCCAAGGCAATGCGAGGCCTATCTAATGGAAGTGGAACGTTGACCACAGTTCCGGTCGCAAATGCTGATGCCACGACAGCCGCTGGCTCATCAGTTCTCTGGGAT
This sequence comes from Actinomycetota bacterium, assembly GCA_009918005.1. GTDB lineage: Bacteria > Actinomycetota > Actinomycetes > S36-B12 > UBA5976 > UBA5976. Next base: position 1,903 of record RGDC01000056.1, on the reverse strand, counting down.
GACGCCGCAGCTCGAGAACTCTTTGTTTCATTGGGTGCAAATTAGCCTCGATTGAGAGGTGATTATTAATTTCGCTATTTAGCGGACCAAGTACCAACCAAATCCCCTTGATCTCATAAGATTTTTCAAGAGAACCCCCAACAAGGAGAATCATGTCTGCATTTGCACATGTCGCCAGCCAGGAAGTAGCCCTGACTGGATCCAACTACACAACCGTGGTCATCGTCGCCCTGATTGCATTAGCTGCACTTGGTGTAGCGGCAGTTTTGGTACGCCAAGTATTGGCAGCCGACGAAGGTACCGTAAATATGAAAAACATTGCCAAGGCAATCCAGGAAGGCGCCTCGGCATATTTGAGTCGACAGTTCCGCACTCTTGGAATCTTTGCCACATTGGTTTTCTTCTTGCTATTCCTACTTCCAGCAGAAACCCAGAATGAGCGCATTGGTCGCTCACTTTTCTTCCTAGTTGGCGCATTATTTTCTGGCATCACCGGCTACATGGGTATGTGGCTTGCAGTTCGCGGAAACGTTCGCGTAGCTGCTGCAGCTAACACCAGCGGTGAACAAGAAGCAATGAAGATCGCTTTCCGCACCGGTGGTGTAGCTGGCATGTTCACAGTTGGACTTGGTTTGTTTGGCGCTGCAGTCGTTGTATTGGTTTACAAGGGTGAAGCACCAAAGGTTCTTGAAGGCTTTGGATTCGGTGCTGCACTGCTTGCAATGTTCATGCGCGTTGGTGGCGGTATCTTCACAAAAGCTGCTGATGTTGGCGCCGACCTTGTTGGAAAAGTTGAACAGGGTATTCCAGAAGATGACCCACGTAACGCTGCAACAATCGCAGACAACGTTGGTGACAACGTTGGCGACTGTGCCGGTATGGCTGCAGACCTGTTTGAGTCTTACGCAGTCACACTTGTTGCCGCTTTGATTCTTGGTAAAGCAGCATTCGGTGAAATTGGCTTGGTATTCCCACTTGTAGTTCCTGCAATCGGTGTACTTACCGCAGTCGTAGGTATCTTCGCAGTAACACCTCGTGCTGGCGATCGTTCTGGAATGAGTGCGATCAATCGTGGCTTCTTCTTGTCTGCAGTTATCAGCGCAGTGTTAGTAGCTGGCGCAGCTTACACATTCTTGCCAGCTACTCTTGGCGAACTTAAGTCCGTTGCTGATCCAACCTTCGGTTTGGCCGAAGGAGTATCCGTTAACCCACGCTTTATGTCAATTGGTGCAGTACTTATCGGTATCGTTTTGGCTGCCGCAATCCAGCAATTAACTGGGTATTTCACAGAAACTAATCGCAAGCCGGTTGATGACGTTTCCAAGTCATCACTAACTGGACCAGCAACTGTAATTCTTGCTGGTATCTCACTTGGTTTGGAATCAGCGGTTTACTCCGCACTTCTAATCGGCGCAGCCGTTTATGCAGCTTATGTATTAGGTGGCGCATCAGTGCTACTTGGATTGTTCGCAATCGCATTAGCGGGAACTGGGTTGCTAACAACTGTTGGCGTTATCGTTTCCATGGATACCTTCGGTCCAGTTTCTGATAACGCGCAAGGCATCGCAGAAATGTCTGGCGATGTCCATGGTGAAGGTGCACAAGTTCTAACAAACCTAGATGCAGTTGGTAACACAACTAAGGCCATCACTAAGGGAATTGCAATTGCAACTGCTGTGTTTGCGGCAACTGCATTGTTCGGAGCCTTCCGTGACTCTGTCGCGAACGCAGCGAAGAGCTTCACAACCAGTGACTTGCAATACTCCGGAACTTTGGACATCTCGAACCCGGCAAACCTATTCGGTTTGTTAATCGGTTCTGCAGTGGTCTTCATGTTCAGTGGACTAGCCATCAACGCAGTATCTCGCGCCGCAGGATCGGTGATCTTCGAAGTTCGCCGCCA
>RGDC01000055.1 GCA_009918005.1 Actinomycetota bacterium | reverse complement strand
CATGACCAGCGAACGAATTGTTGAGCCGTTAACAATTACCGGTGGATTCCTGACAGCCTTTGATGTGCGAACGAACGAAGTGCGCACCTTTACTATTGCTCGAATTACGGGAGCTGAACTTGCCGAGAACGTTGACGAAGAAGGAACTGCATAATGACTGATGGACCGTTGATCGTTCAAAGCGACAAGACTCTGCTTTTAGAAATTGATCACGAGTTGAGTAGTGAATGCCGACACGCGATCGCACCGTTTGCCGAGCTTGAGCGCGCTCCCGAGCACATCCACACCTACCGAATTACGCCACTTGGGTTATGGAACGCGCGCGCTGCATTGCATGACGCGGAATCAGTCATCGATACTTTGCTTAAGTATTCGCGCTACCCAGTTCCCCATGCATTGTTGGTTGACATTGCAGAAACTATGGCTCGTTACGGTCGCTTGCAATTACACATGCACCCAGTTCACGGCCTAGTCCTGACTGCAAATGATCGCACTGTTCTAGAAGAAATTTTGCATTCAAAGAAAATCACTCCGCTGGTTGGTAAGCGAATTGATGAAGACACCATTGCTGTGCATGCCAGTGAGCGCGGAAACATTAAGCAAGCGTTATTAAAACTTGGTTGGCCAGCTGAGGACTTGGCAGGTTACGTTGATGGCGAAGCACACCCAATCGCACTTGCCGAAAACTCATTTGAACTTCGCACTTACCAACGCGAAGCAGCTGAAGGTTTTTGGCATGGTGGCTCTGGGCAGCGATGGCTCTTGCTGGCGCAACCACTTTGATTTTGGTTACCAACACCGTTTCCGCTCGTCAGTGGAAAGCAGAATTACTAAAACGCACCACATTGACCGAAGAAGAAATCGGTGAATACTCCGGAGCGCGCAAGGAAATTCGCCCGGTAACAATCGCGACTTACCAAGTTATGACCACTCGTCGCCAAGGTGTTTATGCACACTTGGAATTATTTGATGCCCGCGACTGGGGTTTGATCATTTACGACGAAGTCCATTTGCTTCCAGCTCCGGTGTTTAGATTTACCGCTGATATTCAAGCGCGTCGACGCCTTGGTTTAACAGCAACTTTGGTTCGTGAAGATGGCATGGAAGGCGAAGTTTTTTCGCTAATCGGTCCAAAGCGATACGACGCACCTTGGAAAGACATCGAAGCTCAGGGTTACATCGCCCCTGCCGATTGCGCTGAAGTTCGGGTGACTTTGCCCGATGCTGAGCGCCTTGCTTATGCGATGGCAGAACCAGAAGAGCGTTACCGCCTTGCAAGTACTACTTCCTATAAGAACCGCGTTGTTGAGCACTTAGTTAACTTGCATCCAGACGATCACATTTTGGTGATTGGCCAGTACTTAGATCAACTTGATGAAATCAGTACACATTTGGGTGTGCCAACTATTACTGGGGCTACCCCAATTAAAGAGCGCGAACGATTGTTCCAATCATTTCGCGAAGGCGAAACTCGAGTACTTGTAGTTTCCAAAGTTGCGAACTTCTCAGTCGACTTGCCCGAAGCCGGAGTAGCGATTCAAATCAGTGGCACGTTCGGCTCCCGGCAAGAAGAAGCCCAGCGACTTGGTCGAGTGCTGCGTCCAAAGGGTGACAAGCGATCAGCTCACTTCTACACAATCGTTACGCGCGACACTGTTGATGCTGACTTCGCTGCCCACCGCCAGCGATTCTTGGCCGAACAGGGTTATGCCTACCGAATCCTAGATGCGGACGATCTTTTGTACGGGAAACCGGCAGCGGAATAATTCAGTCAATAGGGCAATCCCCACAAGCAAGTTGCTAAGTGGATGTCCGATTTGTACGATTAAGGCTCACGGGGATGTGGGCTATGAACGATTTTGGATTACCAGATGCAGATTTTCCACGCCCAAATTTGGCAAACATCCCAAGCATGGATGACATGCTCGCGCTTTATGAAAAAGTTTTAGCTGAACTCGATAGCGCTATTTCAACTCAAAAAGAATTTTCTAAGGAAACTCCGAAATCTGATTTATCCCGGGACTGGGCAAACAATATTATCGACGAGTAATTTATCGTTAATGCCGCTCAGCAACACCGTTAATACAAGTTCACCAGAACCAAACTGTTCAGCTACAAAGGCCTTTCCAGTTTTTTCTGCAGAGTTATAAGTGGCATCGTCTCTTACTTTGTAACTCATTGGAAAACTTTGCGCGCAGACAATTGGATCTGCTCCTGCTTCAGCCACACCACCGGCTTCTAAGTTTGCTGGAAAGCTTGATGTTGCATTTGAATTATTACTTGAGCACCAATTTCCAACTTGACCGATTGCCTCAGATGGAGGGTTGGTCATGCAGTCCATATATTCGTCATAAAACGCTTTTGTCACCAAGATAACTGCCTCCGCTGAGAATGAAGTAACCGGTGGCGATGCCGTAGCCGATGGCGGAGTACCTGTTGGACTAACAGTTGGATCAATGTTTGCTGAATTAGTTGAACAAGCGGTCAAGGCAAAAATTGCAATTGTCGCTGCGATTGATTTACGCATTCTCATATATTCAAACTACTCCCCTTTTGTCTCTAGAAACTAAGAACGACCCTGAGAAAATCTCAGGGCCGTTCTCTTTAGTTCTTGTTGGAGAGAAACTTCTTAGAAGTCCATTCCGCCCATGTCTCCGCCACCGGCCATTGGTGCAGCCTTTTCAGGCTTGTCAGCAATGACAGCTTCAGTTGTTAGGAATAGCGCAGCAATTGATGCGGCATTCTGAAGCGCAGAGCGAGTTACCTTAGCTGGATCGATGATGCCAGCCTTGATTAGATCTACGTATTCTCCAGTTGCAGCGTTCAAGCCAAAGCCAGCTTCAAGGTTACGAACCTTCTCTGCAACAACTCCGCCTTCAAGGCCAGCGTTCATTGCAATCTGCTTTAGCGGTGCTTCAACAGCAACCTTGACGATGTTCGCGCCGACTGCTTCTTCGCCTTCAAGATTTAGCTTGGCGAATGCCTTTTCGGATGCCTGTAGAAGAGCAACGCCACCACCGGCAACGATTCCTTCTTCAACTGCAGCCTTTGCGTTGCGAACAGCATCTTCGATGCGGTGCTTGCGTTCCTTAAGTTCAACTTCAGTTGCTGCGCCAGCCTTGATAACTGCAACACCACCCGCAAGCTTGGCCAGACGTTCCTGGAGCTTTTCGCGGTCGTAGTCAGAGTCAGACTTTTCGATTTCAGCGCGGATCTGATTTACGCGGCCAGCAATCTGGTCTGCGTCTCCGGAACCTTCAACAATTGTGGTCTCGTCCTTGGTAACAACAATCTTGCGTGCTTTACCAAGAAGTTCGATGTCAGTTGTCTCAAGCTTCAAACCAACTTCTTCGCTGATTACCTGAGCGCCAGTCAAGATTGCGATGTCCTGCAACATTGCCTTGCGACGGTCACCGAAGCCTGGAGCCTTAACAGCTACTGAGCGGAAGTTGCCACGGATCTTGTTAACAACAAGTGTGGAAAGTGCTTCGCCTTCAACATCTTCAGCGATGATGGCAAGTGGCTTACCGGACTGCATAACCTTTTCCAAGATTGGAAGAAGATCTTTAATTGCAGAAACCTTTGAGTTAACGATCAAGATGTATGGATCTTCAAGAACAGCTTCCATGCGCTCGGCATCGGTAACAAAGTAAGGCGAGATGTAACCCTTATCGAAGCGCATACCTTCAGTCAGTTCTAGCTCAAGACCGAATGTGTTGCTCTCTTCAACAGTGATAACACCTTCCTTGCCAACCTTGTCCATAGCTTCAGCGATCATTTCGCCGATCTGTGGGTCAGCTGCAGAAATAGATGCAGTTGCTGCGATCTGTTCCTTGGAATCAACTTTCTGTGCCATGGCAAGAAGTTCGGCGCTGATTGCTTCAACGGCCTTTTCGATTCCACGCTTTAGCACCATTGGGTTTGCGCCGGCAGCTACGTTACGTAGACCTTCGCGAACAAGTGCCTGAGCAAGAACTGTTGCAGTTGTAGTTCCGTCACCAGCGACATCGTCTGTCTTCTTGGCAACTTCCTTAACGAGTTCTGCACCGATCTTTTCGTATGGATCTTCAAGATCAATTTCCTTGGCGATGGAGACACCGTCATTTGTGATGGTTGGTGCGCCCCACTTCTTTTCAAGAACAACGTTGCGACCCTTTGGGCCAAGCGTTACGCGGACTGCGTCTGCGAGTGTGTTCATACCGCGCTCAAGTGCGCGACGGGCTTCCTCATCGAAAGCGATCATCTTCGACATGTGTATTTTCCTTTTGTGCCAAACGTTTAGGGCCAAAGCCCCAGAGTTTTTGGGTTATCACTCGGGGGTTCCGAGTGCTAATACTATTGTTGGCACTCTCCCCCCTAGAGTGCAAATCGAGATCCCCAGGACCCCGAGAAATAAGGCGTTTTTCGCAGTCAGCGCAGGTGGCCGATCCCACTTGGCTCATGGCACAGTTATCTAATGGCTTCCATCGCATTCCTGCCCGAAACTGACCGGATTAATACAGTGGCAGCGCAGGTTTCACTGTCGGCTACCCCACTTGTGATTTCACCGCCAGATCAGGCGATTCGTTGGGTAACTCATGTTGCAGCTCAGCTGGCCAGCACGGCCGAGCCTTTGGTTTTAGTTTTTCACGGTGAAACGAGTGTTCATGCCCCAGCAATTGGATTTAGTCGACGTTCGCTTCGCAGACCGGCTGTTGGATACGTATTGATTGATCCAGTCATGCCAACAATCGGTGGTGACTATGGTGATTGGCCAGATGCACCGGTGACAGTTGTGATTACCGATGGCGCAAATGAATCTGCCAAAGAAGCTTCGTTGCAATCGAGATTACGTGGTTGGAAAGTTACTACCGATTCACCGCAGGAAGTTTTAGCTGCGCTTTAGCGTCGTGATGCAATAGAAATTTTGCGCACAAGTGGCCGTGGCAAGTATTGCGCAATCAAACTCAAAATCTTGTACTGAATTCCAGGAACACTGATTACTTTCCCGTTATTAAAGTCCTTTAATGACTTTGCAACAACGGCATCAACATCAAGCCACATCCAATTTGGAATAGTTTCAATTTCCATGTTTGCACGGGAATGAAATTCCGTACGAGTAAATCCTGGGCAAAGTGCCATTACATGAACCTTAGATTTTTTATGTTGTGTTGCGAGTGCTTCACTAAAACTAGTTACCCAAGCTTTTGCAGAACTATATGTTCCACTCGACATCCAACCGGCAACAGAACTGACATTGATAACGCCACCACGATCTCGCGCGATCATGCCGGGAATTGCCGCGTGCGTTATTCGCATGACAGCAGCAACTAAAACGTCAAGCAAGTTTTGTTCGGCTTCGATAGTTCCACCAACAAATGGTTGTTTGATTCCAAAGCCGGCATTGTTAACTACTAGATCAATGTCGCTTTGGGCTGCGCGAGCACAAACTTTATCTAACTGTGCCCGATCCGAAAGATCCGCTTGCAGAACTTCAACATTGATGTCGTGCCTTGCTTTTAGTTCGCTGGCTAAAGCTTCAAGGCGGGTTAAATCTCGGGCAACTAAAACTAGATCGCTTCCGGTTGCCGCAAGTTGCTTTACATAAGCGGCACCAATGCCTGCCGATGCCCCAGTGACTAATGCAGTCACTATTAAGCCCGTCGATTCGGACGCCAGACCACAACGGCAGTCGATGGTCCCATAGCTTCGCGAAGTCGGATGTTTTCTTTCAAAGCTTTTTCGAGCTGTTCTTCCAAAATTAGGATTCGCATAATTCCCGAAAGAGTTACGCCTTCATTAGAAAGTTTGGTTACTTCGCGCAAGCGCTGAATGTCTTTCAATGAATACAGACGATTACGACCAACTGATCGCCCAGGCGAAACTAATCCAAGTCGGTCATATTGGCGAAGCGTTTGTGGGTGCAATCCAGCGATCTGGGCAGCAACTGAAATTACATAAACCGGAACTTCATCATCGTGCTCAAAATCAATCATCAGATCCCTTTCGAGCATCGGATAAGTTTCCACTCTTGCGCATCAAGTCTTCGCGTGGATCAAATTCAGCAGTAGCAGCAGCGAATTCATCCAGTGCTTTCTGTGCAACCGGAGTTAGATCCTTAGGTACTGCAATGTCTACCGAAACGATTAAGTCGCCTGACTTTTCCGGACGCACCACACCTTTGCCACGGGCTCGGAATTTTGCGCCAGTCTTGGTACCGGCTGGAATTCGAATTGTCACTGCTGGTCCATCAAGTACTGGAACTTTAATATCAGCGCCGTTTACGGCTTCATCAAAACGGATTGGGACCGTGACCGTTAAGTTATCCCCATCACGACCAAATACTGGGTGCGGCGAAACTGCAACATTAATAAATAGGTCACCAGCCGGAGCGTTTTGTTCACCCGCTTGGCCTTTACCTTTCAGGCGAATTCGTTGATCGTTTTTTACGCCTGCAGGAATGCGAGCAGAAACATTTCCAGTGTTCAATCGCAATGGCATTGTCACGCCATGAATTGAATCTTCGAAACTAATGGTTACTGAAGTTTCTAAGTCAGCACCTTTGCGTGGTCCGCGTCGTCCGCCACCGCCAAACAAGCCACCGAAGATATCTGAAAGATCGCCGCCGCCGAATAGATCTTCGACGTTTACGTTTTGACCGCCTGGGAATCCACCCGGTCCATTTGGGCCACGACGACCGCCACCCATTGGTCCGGCTCCGCCATAACGTTGAGCCTCGTCGTACTCTGCTCTACGTTTTGGATCTGAAACGACGTCATAAGCTTCGCTAACTGCTTTGAACTTCTCTTCGATCTTTTTGTCACCAGCATTTGCATCTGGATGAAGGTCTTTGGCCAGTTTGCGATAAGCCTTCTTGATCGTGGCAGCATCAGCATCTTTAGGGACACCAAGGATCTTGTAGTAATCCTTTTCATACATATCTTTCGTACTCATAGCGTCTCCTTCCTAATGCTTGATGTTGCCAGCGAACTTGAAACTAATTACTCAGCGTTTACAGTTTCTGGATCAGCAACACTTACAATTGCGGCGCGAATGATCTTGCCGTTGAATTCATAACCTGGCTGGAATACATTCACACAAGTTGAAGTCGAAACGTCAGCACTGAATTCATGGGAAATCGCTTCATGCTTGGTTGGATCGAACTCATCGCCAGGCGCACCGAATGGCTTCAGGCCTAGTCGAGTAACGGTTGACTCTAAAGCTTCACCGACACTCTTAAAGGCACCTTCGAGTTCGCCATGTGTGCGAGCTCGACCAATGTCATCAATAACTGGCAACAATTCGGCAAGAGTATTTGAAACAACTAGATCACGAGTTGTTTCGCGATCACGCTCTAAGTCAGCAGTTAGTTCAGCCACCGGATCAAGTTCAACAACTGGATCACTTGCGTCTTCAAGATCTGAAACTGGAGCCTCCTGCGCATCCGAAGATATGCGAGGAGCTCCAGTTTCTGGATCAAGCTTGCGCTTATCTGTGATCTTTACGCCCTCGGCCTGGTTTACGCCTTGGTCGTTGTCACTCATACCTTTTCAGTCTCATCCACGATTTCAGCGTCGACTACATCATCGTCAGCATTGCCGGATGCGTCACCAGCTTCAGCTTGAGTGTTTGCGTATAACGCAGCACCCAAAGCCTGGCTTGCAGTAGCAACCTTTTCTACCGCAGCCTTGATGGCTTCGATGTTGTCGCCGGCGATTGCGGCCTTTAGTTCAGCTAGCGGTTCGTCAACGTTTGCCTTGGCATCTGCTGGAACTTTGTCGCCACTTTCCTCGAGGAACTTCTCAGTCTGGAAGACCAAGGATTCCGCTTGGTTACGAACTTCAGCTTCTTCGCGACGCTGACGATCTTCTTCAGCATGTGATTCAGCATCGGCCATCATGCGATCGATCTCTTCCTTCGAAAGAGCTCCACCGCCAGTGATAGTCATGGACTGTTCTTTACCAGTTCCTAGATCCTTAGCTGAAACGTGAACGATACCGTTGGCATCGATGTCGAATGCAACTTCAATCTGTGGCACATTACGTGGCGCAGGTGGCAAACCAGTTAGCTCGAAAGTTCCAAGCTTCTTGTTGTAAGCCGCCATTTCACGCTCGCCCTGGAATACCTGGATCAAAACAGATGGCTGGTTGTCTTCAGCAGTTGTGAAGATTTCCGAACGCTTTGTTGGGATCGTGGTGTTACGTTCGATCATCTTGGTCATGAGACCACCCTTGGTTTCGATACCAAGTGATAGTGGTGTCACATCAAGCAGCAGAACGTCTTTAACTTCACCCTTAAGTACGCCAGCCTGAAGTGCAGCACCTACGGCAACTACTTCGTCAGGGTTAACGCCCTTATTTGGTTCGCGTCCGCCAGTTAATTCCTTAACCAAATCGGT
>RGDC01000054.1 GCA_009918005.1 Actinomycetota bacterium | reverse complement strand
AACCGTACTAGTACGGTTTGTGTATGTCTTTAGTTCCCTTACATGAAACACATTCATCCCTTGGAGCCAAGATGGGTCCGTTCGGCGGCTGGGATATGCCCATCGAATACTCCGCCGGCACCGTGGCCGAACATACCGCAGTTCGAAATGCGGTTGGAATCTTCGATGTTTCCCATATGGGCAAGGTCCGCATTTTGGGCAAAGGTGCATATGAATTTGCAAACAAAGTTTTCACAAACGACTTAGATCGCATCAAGCCTGGTCAGGCACAATATTCGATGCTGTGCAACGAATCAGGCGGCGTAATCGATGACCTTATTGTCTACTTGGTTAGTGAAGAGGAAGTTCGATTCATTCCGAATGCCGGAAATGCCAGCACAGTCGTAGCGAAACTTGAAAAACTTGCGCCGGCTGGAATTGTGATTGAGAACAATCACTTAAAGCAAGGAATCATTGCATTGCAAGGACCAAATGCGGGCAAAGTATTAGCGTCACTTGGGCTACCAATTGATCACGACTACATGGCATTCGCAGATGCAAAATGGAATGAATTTGAAGTAAGTATCTGCCGCACTGGCTATACCGGCGAGCCTGGCTATGAGTTAGTAATTGAAAATGCGGGATTGGTTCCAATTTGGAACGCACTTCTTGCAGCAGGCGAAAGCCTAGGAATTTTGCCTTGCGGATTAGGTGCACGTGACACTTTGCGAACTGAAATGGGATATGTATTGCACGGCCAAGACATAAGTCCAGAAATTAGTCCGGTCCAAGCGAAAACTGGCTGGGCTGTGGGCTGGAATAAACCTGAGTTTGAAGGCAAGGATGCATTGACTGCAGAAAAAGCTGCTGGTCCAAAACGAGTTGCCTGGGGACTGCTAGCAACTGGTCGGGGAATCCCGCGGAGTCACATGCAAGTAAAAACTACTTCTGGTGAAGTAATCGGAGAAACTACTAGCGGAACTTTTTCCCCGACTTTGCAAAAGGGAATTGCTTTAGCGCTACTTTCGCCTGAGGTAGCACTAGGCGACACATTGGTGATTGACGTCCGGGGTAGAGATTTAGAAGTAGTAGTCACCAAGCCACCGTTTGTTGACTCCACTACAAAGTAGAGAATTTCAAAACTGAAATCTTGGCCTACAACCTATCTCGTTCCGGAATAACTATAGGTCCCGATACGTGGTCAATTACGGTTACGTTTGCGCCGTAATGTTTTGCAATGTTTTCTCGAGTTAACACTGACTCAGCCGAACCAGATGCAACCACTTGCCCGTCAGCCAAAAGCATTAACCGGTCGGGATAAAGTCCAGAAACCGTTAGATCATGCATAGTTGAAATGACCGCAATCTTTTTTTCTTTGCGCAGCTTGTCAATGAGTTCCAAGACTTCTTGCTGGTATCCAACATCTAGTGCAGTGGTTGGTTCATCGAGAAGGATTATGGGGCTAGCTTGAGTAAGCGCTCGACCAATGGCTACCCGTTGACGTTCGCCACCGGAAAGTGTTGCTACATCCCGATCAATGAAGTCATTCAAATCCAACTCAGAAATTACATAGTGGGCAATTTCCAGATCCTTAGGAGACTCAGTTGCCAACATCTTCAAGTGGGCAGTACGGCCAAGAAGTACGTAATCAAATACCCGCATGCCAGCTGGCATAACAGGTTCTTGCGCGACATAGGCGATCCAACAGGCTCGATCACGCTCGGATAGGTCACGCACATTAGTTCCATCGATCAAAATTTCACCAGTTGATGGAATGATTCCAGCCAGGGCTTTAAGTAGTGAAGATTTTCCGGCACCATTTGGTCCGATTATGCAAATCCATTGTCCGACACTCAGGTCTATGTAAATGTCATTAACAATCAACTTTTTTTCAAGTTTGACTTGTAACTCACGAACAATCAATTCGGTCATGTCACAGATCCGTTCTTACTCGAACCAAGTACAAATAAGAAGAATGGAGCACCTAGCAGGGCCGTAACTACACCAATCGAAATCTCCTGCGGTGCCAAGATGGTGCGCGCCAAAATATCGGCAAGTACTAAAAAGACTCCACCGTAGATTATCGAAAGCGGCAACAAAATTCGATAGGAGTTGCCGACTATCAGTCGAAGAATATGTGGAACGATAATTCCCACAAAACCAATCAATCCAGTTACCGCAACGGCAGCAGCAGTTCCTAATGATGCAGCCACAATGATCGCAGCTCGCGCTTTTGCAACTGGCAGCCCCATGGTCAACGCTTCTTCATCACCAACTGCAAAAACATCGAGAACTCTTCTATATCTGAGGAGAACGACTATGCACACAAGAATGTAGGGCGTAATTATGGCTAAGTCATTCCAACCCGATGTTGATAACCGACCAAGCACCCAAGCATAAATTTCCCGAATCTTGTCAGTGTTTTGTTGTTGAATCAAAGTTTGAATTGCAGTTAGCAGACTTGCAACTGCAACACCAGCAAGTATCAGTGCAGTGGAAGACCTTCCGGCAATTGCGGAGCGGCCAAGGGAGTAAGTGAGCAGTACTGCGCCGAGTGCTCCAGCGAATGCTGCCAAAGGTAAGAGAATTTTTGAACTCCCAGAACCATTAAAGATCGCAATGGTGGCACCCAGTCCAGCGCCAGCAGAGACGCCCAGTAGGTAGGGGTCAGCAAGTGGATTTCGAAATGTACCTTGATAAGCACAACCAGCACTGGCGAGCATGGATCCAACTACGAAGGCTAGTAATACCCGGGGAAGTCGTAGCTGCCAAACAATTGTCGATTCAGAACTATTTGCACTTGAAATGGTGCCAAAAAGATTGCTAGAAATTTCCGACCAAACTGTGAGTGGTGCCAGCGAAACAGCGCCAATCGAAACCCCAAGTGTCAGGGTAAACATAACAGCAACAGCACTAGCGACCCACGCTAATGGTGAAATTCGTCGTGCCATCGCTGTTCTCATTTTGGATTACTTGGCTGTGACTTTAAGGACGCCATCGACAATTGCTTTTACGAAGTCAACGGTGCGCGGACCCCAGCGTGAAGCCACATCATCATCAAGTTCGACAACGCTGTTGTTTGCAATCGCAGACAACCCTTCAAAACCAGGTCGTTTTGCCAACGTATCTGCAGTTTGGCCACAACATTTGGTATCAGCTAAAAATACGATCGCAGGATCTGCAGCAACTACAAACTCTGACGAAAGCTGCGGATAGCCACTGGCTGCATCTGCAGCAGTATCAGCAATGTTGGTTAAACCGGCTAGTGAGTAAATGGACCCAATGAAAGTTGCTGAAGTCACGGTGTACAAAGTGTTGTCTAGTTCGTGGAAATACTTCAGACCAGCAGCTTCGGCAGGGACTCTAGCAATTGCAGCATCAATTTCTGACTTCATCTGGGTACTCAAATCAGCCGCTTTAGCTGATTGACCAGTTGCGGTTCCGAGTTCCGCGATTTGCGAATAAGTGTCATCAAGAGTCGCGGCTGCAGATTGAACGAGAACCGGAATGCCAGCTTTCGTTAATGCCGCAACAATGCCATCAACATCAAAGCTGACAACTACAAGGTCTGGTGACAACGCAACAATGGATTCTAAATTAGGCGTAAATCCTGAAAGATCAGAAATAGGTGCCTCAGTCGGGAAGTTTGATTGATCATCAACAGCAATAACTTGAGCGCCAGCATCAATGGCAAACAATATTTCGGTTGCAGTTGGAGATAGCGAAATAATCGCATTTGGCTGCTCTGGGATTACAACTGATGCTCCGTTGTTTTCAATTGTCACTGGAAAGCTAGCAGCTGCATTTGATGCAACGCCCTCTGGTGAAGAAGTATTTGATTGGCCACAAGCGGTTAGTAATAGTGCGCTAACTGCAACGACCACATGGATTTTCTTGAACATTTTTCTCCTTGTGTGGTCGAAGAAATATCCGACTCAGCACACACAAGGTGTGATTTGGCGAACTCTTCCTCGAGAGTTTTTACAACAGCCACATTCCCAGGCGACCTGACTTGTGATTTTTCAATCACTTCACAGTTGCGGGACAGCGCCGGAATTTCACCGGACTTCGCTGGTAACGCGGTATCAGGAGGTTAGCACAGGACAACTGAGATTCAGCGTTGCCCTTAAAAATAGAGTTAAAGACTACTCAGCAGGCTTAAGCGACATTGGACCATAAACTTCGCGGTCATCTTCATAAAGCGTTACAGAATCGACTCCACCAGCAAGTAACTCTTCCCAAGTTTGACCAATAAATGCTTCCGCATCTGCCTGAGTTGGGAATGGCGTAAATACTGCTCCAGGTGGGAGTGTGGCGCTCGGGGTGCCATCTTCGTTTTGATAAATCCAAGTCCATGACATTACGAGGGCCTACCTTCGGGAGAAACGGTTAAGCGTGGATCGCTACTCACAACTTTACTTAAGATCTTTTCAATTTCCTTCATGATTGCAGCCTCAAGTACAACGCCGCTTGCCTTGGCAGCCTCGGTAACTTGTTCTGGCCTAGAGGCTCCGATGATTGCCGAAGAAACGTTTTCGTTCTGCAAAACCCATGCCACTGCAAGTTGCGCCATAGTCAACCCAGCTTGATCAGCAACTGGTTTAAGTTTTTGCACGGCTTCCAGGAGGTCATCTTTGATAAATCGATTAACTAAGAAATGTCCGTCATCGGTTGCAGCCCGACTATCAGATGGGAAAGGCTGCCCGGGGAGATATTTTCCCGTCAGCACTCCCTGAGCCATAGGGGACCAAACTATGTGCCCAATCCCGAATTGGCGGCAGACCGGATCTACCTCAGCCTCGATTACCCGCCAAAGCATTGAGTACTGAGGCTGACTGGAAACGAATCTATCTAGCCCCATGTCTTTTGCGATAGCCATGGCGGATTTGATTTGCTTTGCATCCCACTCTGAGAAGCCAATGTAGAGCACTTTTCCAGCACGAATTAAATCGTCAAATGCACGAAGTGTTTCCTCGAGGGGAGTGTTGTAATCAAAGCGATGTGCTTGGTAAAGGTCAACGTAGTCGGTCTGCAGTCGTTTGAGTGATGAGTTGCAAGACTCCATAATGTGCTTACGCGATAGTCCGCTGTCATTATGTTTTGCTGGACCGGTTGGAAAATAGACTTTGGTAAAAATCTCCAAAGACTCACGACGCTGTCCAGCAAGTGCCCGACCAAGTACAGCTTCAGCTTCAGTGTTTGCGTAGACATCAGCAGTGTCGAAAGTTGTGATGCCAGCATCGAGGGCTGCGTTCACACAAGCTTTAGCCGTCTCTTCTGCAACTTGCGAGGCGTGAGTTATCCAGTTGCCATACGAGATTTCAGAAACTCGTAGCCCACTGTTACCAAGATATCTAAATTCCATGCTCTGACCCTAGCGTTGAAATAAGTGACCCTTTATCTACTTCTTGACCTTTGGGGTTACGGGTTTGCCGCCAGCCTTAATTCGTGGTGGTGGAATTCTGAAACGGCGAAGTTGAAGTGCCCTGAGTACGCCGTAGGAGACAGCGCCTTTTCGATCAGTTTTATTTGGATAATCTTTTCGCAGCGAACGACCAAGAAGTATTCCTACCAAGATGGTGTCAAGTACTACAAGTAACAGCACGCTCGTCCATACATATACGACAGTTGTTTGCACTGTCGGATTGTTGACTAACCCCAACAGCAAGACAACAAAGGCGAATGGCACGAAGAATTCACCGACAGTGCGACGTCGATCAATGTAGTCACGCACCTGAGCTTTAACCGGTCCGGCATCTCGACGTGGGAAAAATGCTGGATCTCCAGCCATCAAGCCTGCGCGAGACTTAGCGCGTGCTTCTCTATCGCGCTCTCTTGCGGCCCGTCGCGCAGCTTTTGGATCTTTGGGAACACTTATTCCTTGCTTGCGGGCAGATTCAGCTTCTTTGCGTTTTGGAGTTGGCCGGCCTTTACCTGCTTCGCCAGTTCCAATTTCGCTTGTGGTCTCGTCATTGCTCATGCTTGTAATGCTAACTTACGAAGATGCGAGTTTTAGTTTGCCCAGACTGCTTTACGGGAACGTTAACTTCAGTAGAGGCCGCCCATGCAATTCGAAAAGGTTGGCTCCAAATTCATCCAGATGATGAAGTTGTGATTGCACCGTTGTCAGATGGTGGACCGGGTTTCGTTGGTGGGCTTCACGCAGTTCTAGGCGGCAAAATTATCAGCGCAATAGTCACTGGGCCGAAGGGCTCAAAAACCCCAGCTGAGTTTTTGCTTCGAGGAAATGAGGCGTGGATTGAGTCGGCACAAGCCTGCGGATTGCACTTGGTGGAAAAAGATAAGCGAGATCCGCGAATTACTTCTACCTATGGCGTTGGCGAGTTGATCGCACTAGCCATTGACTTGGGTGCAACAACAATCACAGTCGGATTGGGTGGTAGCGGCACAAATGATGCCGGCGCTGGGATGCTTGCCGCGCTCGGCGCCACATCCGACGGCGTACTCAATGCAGGTGGCAAAGCTTTAGCGGATTTGTCCACAGTTAAGTTAGATGCTGCACTTGAGAAAGTTGCCGGTATTGAATTGATAGCTGCTAGCGATGTTGATAACCCATTACTTGGTTTGCGAGGTGCAACTGCAGTTTTTGGTCCCCAAAAAGGTGCAGATGAGTTTGCCGTAATGGAACTTGAAGGTGCGCTGGAAAACTTTGCGAGACTGTGCGGCCGTAGGAGTGATGGAAAGGATCCAGCAGTGGCACTTGGTGCAGGTGCAGCTGGAGGTCTGGGGTTTGGCTTGCTTTTACTGGGGGCAAATCGAGTAGCGGGGATCGAAACCGTTTTGGAAATTGTGAAGTTAGATGACGAAATCAATAAGTCAGACCTTGTCATCACGGGGGAAGGTTGCCTAGATGATCAGAGTCTGCATGGCAAGGTAATTGCAGGTGTGGCTAGTCATTCGGCTGCACTTGGTAAACCTTGTGTTGCGATAGCTGGGGAAGTCCGACTGGGTAAGCGTGAATGTGCAACTGCGGGAATAGATTCGGCCTATTCAATGAGTGAGTTTGCGGGCAGAGATAGGTCAATGGCTGCGCCAGTTGAAGTATTGGTAGAGGTTTCGGCACGTATGTCCCAAACCTGGGGACGTAGGTAGTTGCAGCATTTATCGAGGCAAATATCGCTATATTCACCAGAGTGACGTAACCTATAGACAGCAACGGTGACACCGAGCGTTGACGAAGTCTTAGTAGAAACTAAGGCAACGAAGGAGAATCATGACCACTGAGACCGCACAAGAAAGCAGTGTAGTTATTACTGAAACTGCAGCCGTAAAGGTTAGAACTTTGCTTGACCAAGAAGGTCGCGATGATTTAAACCTGCGAATTGCTGTTCAGCCTGGCGGTTGCTCTGGCCTGCGGTACCAATTGTTCTTTGATGATCGCAGCCTTGATGGCGATGTACGCCAGGAAATCAATGGCGTAGGTGTTGTTGTGGATCGAATGAGTGTTCCTTACCTAGGTGGAGCAGTAATTGACTTTGTAGACACCATCGAAAAGCAAGGCTTCACCATTGACAATCCAAATGCGTCTGGATCATGCGCTTGTGGAGATTCATTCAACTAATTTTCTAAAAAAACCGCCCCCGCATATGCAGGGGCGGTTTTTTTGTTAGGCTCTCCGATTGTGCGCATAGCGATAACTGGATCAGTTGCGACTGATCACTTAATGACTTTTCCGGGTTTGTTTAATGATTCGCTAATGGCCGACCAATTACACAATGTCTCGCTGTCGTTCTTAGTTGATGACTTACAAATCCGTCGAGGCGGAGTAGCCGCAAACATTGGGTTTGGAATGGGTGTCCTAGGTGGCAATCCGATTCTGGTCGCAGCCGTAGGTTCAGATTTCGCGGAGTATCAGGCATGGCTTGAAACTCATGGCGTGGACTGTAGTCAGGTTCACATATCTAAGACGGCCCATACCGCTAGATTTATGTGCACTACCGATCAGGAGCAAAACCAAATTGCTTCGTTTTATCCGGGTGCCATGAGTGAATCAATCGAACTTGAATTAGTAAAGATATCTGAGGAAGTTGGCGGTGTTGATCTTGTTCTAATTGGTGCAGACGATCCAGCTGCAATGCGTAAGCACACGATCGCTTGCAAGGAATTAGGTATCCCATTTGTTGCAGACCCTTCGCAACAACTCCCACGCTTAGACGGTCAACAGACCATTGATGTTGTTGATGGCGCTGAGTACTTATTTAACAATGAATACGAAGCAACTTTGATTGAACAACGAACCGGCTGGTCAACTGATGAAGTATTGAATCACGTCGGAATTCGTGTCACAACCATGGGAAGTAAAGGTGCCCGGATAACTTCCCGCGATGGCCTAGACATTTCGGTGCCCGTTGCCCAAGAAAAAGCCATTAAGGATCCAACTGGAGTTGGGGACGCATTTCGCGCTGGGTTTTTGACAGGACTTGGTTGGGGATTGTCGCCTCAACGCTGCGCTGAAGTCGGGTCACTACTTGCGACTTATGTAATTGAAACAATTGGCACTCAGGAATACGTACTTGATAAGTCGGAATTTCTGTCCCGGCTTGATGAAGCTTATGGAAGCGAATGCGCGCAAGATGTGGCAAGTCATTTAG
>RGDC01000053.1 GCA_009918005.1 Actinomycetota bacterium | reverse complement strand
CGTAGTTGTTAGCGTCACAACCTTTGACGAACTAAAGTCAACTGGCTTCACCGAAGGTGAAGATGGTGGATTGTCACTTGATTTGTACAGTGGCAAATCAGCAACTGCAACAATCTCTGCCTACCTAGAGCTAGCCGGTGGACAACCGGTCTCAGCGGTATCGAGTAGCAGCAGCGTTGTGGTAGCTGCGTCAGCAACTCCAGTTGCTGGCATTGCAACCTTCACAATCAGCGGCGCTTCAGCCGGAGATGCAGTTCTAACATTCAGCGTTGCATCCCGTCCGGACCTAGCTCCACTTGAAGTGAATGTCTCTGTCACTTCATCCTTCCTATCGATTGACGAAGATGCTGCGGCAGAGCTTGCTGGCCTGTTTGTTGGACAGAGCAAGTCAGTACAACTTGGTTCAAATGGAACCACTTCAGTTCCGGCTGGCGTTACTGTCACAGCTGCATCAAGTACAGAGGCTGTAGAAGTTCAGGCTTCGATCGAAACTAACGGTCTATTCAGCCTGGTTGGTGTATCTGAAGGTTCCGCAACAATTACCTTTACCTCACCTGGCTATGCCGATGTAAGTGTTGATGTTGAGGTTGCCAAGGCATCCCTAGCATCAGACGAATCCTCATACGACATATACGTAACGCAATCAGTCTCGTTCGATGTATCTTCGACCGAAGAAGGATTCCCGCTAGCTAGCGACATCGTCTTAACAGCCACGACAGCTGAAGGCGAAGAGCCAATTGTTGAAACAACATTCGATGGCACAACAGCAACTATCAAGGCAATCGCAGCCGGATCAACAACCGTCACTATTGCAGATGAGAATGGCTACTACACCCCGATCACGATTGACATTTCATCTGAAACAGCAACTCTAGTTTCAGATTCGTCAAGTTACGAGGTTCTGTATGGTCAGTCCACAGTTGTTACGATCTCATCTGATGAGGTGCCATTCGCTGATGGCGAAGTACCAACAGTGGAGTTTGACTCTGAAGATTTCGTAACTTTGGCAGAGCCAACACTTGTTGATGGTGCTTTGGAATACACGGCTAACGCAATCGCAGCCGGCACCGCAGAAATCACTTTCACAAGAGAAGGCTTCACTCCAGTAACTGTCTCAGTGGTTGTAACAAAGCCTTCGATTAGTGCTGACGCAGACTTGTCATCGATCTTTGTTGGTGACGTTGCTCTGATCACGGTTTCTTCAGATGAACAGCCAATTTCCGAGGACGATCTCGCAACATTTGCTGCCGAAGCTACAAATGGCGAAGTGCTAGAAGTTGGCGACATCACTTTAGATGCTGAAACCAACTCCGCAACCATCGCAGTTACTGGCCTCAAGGCCGGGTCTGCAAGCATTGCGATCACTTCGACCAACTATGAGAACGCTGAAGTACAGCTAACGGTTTCGTTACCGGCTTTGAAGACTGAAAGTCTAAACATCCGAGCATTCGCAGGAGTGCCTACAGTTGTTGAGATTTCCTCAGACGAAAAGCCGTTGACAGATGTTGTTCAGGCTGTCGTATCCAAGAATGGCCTTGGAATTGGTTCAGCCGGTTCCTGTGAAGGTGCAGCTGGAACAGGTGAAGGCGTTACAGAGGACGAAGTTTCGTACGTAACACTTTGTGGCGCAACCAAGGGAACCTACTCGGTTACCTTGACTGCAGAAAACTACAGCCCGATCACAATTCGCGTCTTAGTGATCTATCCAGCCCTAAAGAGCGATGTCGCTAAGGCCTCACTATATGTTGGCCAGACTGGTGAAATCGAAATTTCAACAGAAGAATTCGACCTAACAGACGTAAATGAAATCACTGCAACATCCTCAAACCCTAATGCAGTTACTTTCGAAAGCGAAACTGTTGCTGGCGCTGATGGTGTGGCTATGTTCAGCTACGTAGCCAAGGCTCCAGGTGTACACAAGGTTGTATTCTCCGGAACTGGATTCAAGCCAGTAACTGTTGTAATCAATGTTGCGAAACCAGAGTTGACTGCAAGCGCAAGTTCTGTGGTCGTAAACAACGGCGGAATGGTTGAGTTCTCGGTTTCTTCGAACGAAGTTGATCTACCAGAAGACGCAACGCTAACCGCTGTGGTTGCAAATGCTAACTTAGGTTCTGTTGAAGTTGCCTCACCAGTAGCTGGAGAATCCGTAGTAGCGTTTACAGCTGCCACAGTCGGCTCAAGTTCGATCACTATAAGTGCAGACAACTTCAAGTCCGTTACAGTTCGCGTACAGGTTTTGCCAGCGCGGTTTGAACTAGATGCGACAGTGGTTTCCACAACTGTTTGGGGAACTTCTCGAATCGTTGTAACGTCACCGGACATGAGCGGGTTCGCACCGGCTGACATCACAGCGACCGTACTTAAGGAAGACATCGCTTCGGTAGTCCTGGTTGAGGATGAATCAGAAGAAGGTAAGGCTGTCTTTGAGATCAAGGGCGTGGCAAAGGGTTCGACAAATGTAACATTCGCCGCAGCCGGATTCTTAACTGCTAAGGCATCGGTAAAGGTTGCACTTTCGAACCTTTCATCGAACAGCTCGTCATTGCAGATCTTCGCTGGACAGTCCTCGAGCCTCATCATTTCATCATCAGACGTACAACTAACTGATGAAATGGGACTTGAAGCTACTGCATCAGGCACCGGAGTTGAAGTTGGTGAAATCGAATTTGAAAATGGTACTGCCGTTATCAACTTCACTGGCACTCAAAAGGGTCGCGCAAAGGTAACAGTCACTGGCGCCGGATTCACGAAGGTCGCTACAACGGTTAACGTAATTCAGCCGGCGTTGCTATCGAATGTGACATCAGTTGCCTTCCGTGCCGATCTTTCTGCAACATTCAAGATCAGCTCGACTGAACTACCGCTAACTGATGATGTAGCACTTGAGTTTGCAGGTAGTGACAGTTTGGTAACTGAGGTTGCAGTACTAAATGGCGTTGCAACCGTCAAGTTGACTGCTCCTGAAATCATGGAAAAGACAACGATTTCGCTAGTGGTTTCGGCTCCTAATTACAAGTCAAAGACTGTAAAGGTAACGGTAACTCCAGCTCCGGTTTGTACTGAGAAGTTGCTAGGCGCTATCAAGTTCTCGGATGTTGATGCAAAGCTTTCCTCCGCAGCAACAGCAAGCATCAAGAAGTTTGCTAGCGACCTGGTGAGCAACAACTGTTCAGCAGTTCAGCTAACTTCATTCGTGCCGGAAGCAAACACTAAGGCGAACGCTGCTAAGTATGCAAAGGAACTACAGTTAGCAGCTTCACGTGAATCAGCAGTTCGCAGCTTGCTTGCAGCTGAAATTACAAAGCTAGGTGGCACAGTTACGGTGACGATCGTTAAGGGCGTAGTACCTGCGAGTGTACTTAACGGTTCTGCCTCCGCGAAGAGCGCTTACCGCAGAGTGGATGTAACCTCGAAGGTGCCAGCAGCGCCATTCAGATTGCTTCGCTTGATCTAAATCATGAACTATTGCAGTGCGGAGACCAGTTTTGGTCGCCGCACTGCAATAGCATTATCGGAGTAATTAAGACGGATGTGTTAACGCAACCAGGTTCGAACCAATAGTTAGGAAAAATCAAGTGGCTAAAAGTCAAGAATCTTTTGATCTTGTCGATCTTAAGTTGAAGGTTTCAGGCCGTGGGGATCGCTTATTCTTTGGCTTTTCGTCTGTGGCCGCCTACTTCGCGTTTAGCTTAGTTTTTCTCATTGTCATTTTCTTGGGAAATGCTTCCTTCAGTACTTTCAAGACACAAGGATTGGCCTTCTTTACAGGCTCCACTTGGGACGACGCTGCAGGAGTTTATCAAATCTTCCCGATGCTGGTTGGCTCGGTTCTTTGTTCCATACTTGGACTTCTGATTTCGGCACCGATCTCCATCGCAATCGCCTATTTCATCGAATTTATGGCACCACCAAGATTAGCTAAAGCACTTACCAACATCGTCGATCTATTGGCAGCTCTTCCTTCTATCGTTATCGCAATTTGGGGCGCATTTGTATTCGCTCCGGTAGCCGCGCAGTGGGCTCAGATAATAAACAACAAATTAGGTTTCATCCCTGGGCTTCAAAACACAAGTGGAACTTTTGTTGGTTCGCCTTTCATTGCCGGATGGATTTTGGCAATTATGATGACACCAATCATTACATCTGTATGTCGCGAGATTATTGGTTCAGTTGACAAAGACTTAGTAAGTGCGGCCCTAGCATTGGGCGGAACGCGCTTCTCGACAATGCGTCGAGTAGTGATCCCAACCGCTCGTGGCGGTATCACTGGCGGAATTTTGCTTGGTCTAGGACGCGGACTTGGCGAAACAATTGCAGTACTTTACGTTCTAAATCTTGTCTTTATCGTCAACTTCAACATTCTTGAAAATTATGGCGGTTCGGTAGCTCCAATGATTGCCGCCTACTACGGTGAATCTTCCGAAGTTGGCGTATCGGCACTCCTTGCGGCAGGTGTGGCTTTGTTCCTTATTACCTTGTTCGTTAACTTAATTGCTCAAATTTTTGTTGGTCGATATGAAAAGAAGATGGCATCGTAATGACTACTGAAACTCTACGTTTGGTAACACCGGAAACTCCATGGCGGGTCCGATCTAAGTCCCAGCTCGTTTACATTTTTATCGCGTCTACCCTTCCTGCTGCATTGACTTTTCTGATTGCCGATCAGATGAAACTGGCAGGACTAATTGCTCTCACTATTGTTTTTCTGCCACTTCAACTTCTTGCAGCATCACTAGCAGCCCTGATCACGGTTGGAAAAAGAGGCATACTCGATGCAATCCTGACCGTCTCTGTTCTGTTCCTCATGTTGACTATGGGCTTTCTGCTTGGATCCGTGGCACTTTCTCTTGTCCAGAAGGGCTTCAAGGCACTTAGTTTTCATGCGATTTACCAAAACAGTTTTTACGTAACTTCCGTCACCTCACTTGAGTATGGCGGACTGGGTCACGCGCTAGTTGGAACTCTGGTCATCGTGGGAATTGCAGTTATTTTCGCAGTGCCGATTGGAATCGCTGTGGGCGTGTTCTTGACTGAAACCCAGAGCCGGATGCGAGGCAGCGTAAGGTTCCTAAGCCAGGCTATGACTGGTTTGCCTTCGATTGTTTCAGGACTCTTTGTATTCGCT
Organism: Actinomycetota bacterium; assembly: GCA_009918005.1. Taxonomy (GTDB): domain Bacteria; phylum Actinomycetota; class Actinomycetes; order S36-B12; family UBA5976; genus UBA5976. Next base: position 3,513 of record RGDC01000053.1, on the reverse strand, counting down.
TTTTTGTATCTGACCGGATGGGTGCAAAGATCAGCAATTCTTGGCTCGGTAGCCCTCTTCTTGCTGATGCTGCCAACGATCATCAGGCTTTCGGAAGAAGTGCTAAAACTTGTGCCACAGGAATTGCGCTATGCAGCTTTAGCCCTTGGGGCACCTCGACATAAGGCATTCTTCCAGGTAATTTTTCCAGCGGCGCGATCCGGAATTATCACTACGTGCTTGTTGGGTACTGCGCGCGTGATTGGTGAAACAGCGCCACTAATTGTTTTGGTTACATATTTACCATCCACGAACTTCAATCCACTTTCCGGTGACATGGCATCGATGCCAACATACATTTATTCATGGCTGAAATTCTCCACCGATCTGGCTAACCAGCGAGCTTGGGGTGGAGCCTTGGCCCTGATGATTTTGGTTGGAGTTTTGTTTACACTGGCTCGATTCTTTGGCAGAAAGCGTTTTTAATAATGAAACTAAATAGAAAATCGGTGAGATCGTAATATGGAATCATTAAATCCAATTTCTTCAAATAGCTTTGGCGCAGATGTGCACTTGAGCACCAAGGACGTGCATGTTTGGTTTGGCCAACGGCATGTTTTGGAAGGCGTGAACCTAGAGTTTCCAGTGAATTCCGTGACCGCATTGATCGGACCATCAGGCTGCGGTAAGTCAACTTTCATCCGCACTTTAAATCGTATGCACGAGCTAATTCCTAACGCCAAACTTGCAGGTGAAGTCCTACTCAAAGGACAAAATATTTATGCAGTTGGTGTTGATCCGATTCAGGTCCGCATTAACATCGGCATGGTTTTCCAAAAACCAAATCCATTCCCTACCATGACGATTCGCGGCAATGTATTGTCCGGCCTGCGACTATCTGGAAAGCACAGCCGCAACGAAGATGAGTTAGTAGAAAATTCTTTGCAAGCTGCCAGTTTGTGGAACGAAGTCAAGGACAGATTAGATTCACCGGCAGGATCACTTTCCGGTGGACAGCAGCAGCGTCTCTGTATCGCTCGGGCCTTAGCACTGGCCCCAGATGTCCTGTTGATGGATGAACCGTGTTCAGCACTGGATCCGGGCTCAACGATCCGAATCGAAGAGACCATCAGAAGCATCTCGAAAAACATGACCGTGGTAATTGTCACGCACAATATGCAGCAAGCGCAGCGCGTATCTGAGCAGACCGCATTTTTCTTGGCAGAGGACAATAATCCAGGGTATGTGGTTGAAGCTGGCTTAACCAATGACATTTTCCACAATCCAAAGGATAAGCGGACCGAGGACTACGTCTCGGGTCGCTTCGGATAGGCCAGAACCTTAACGATTTCAGCGAGATTTAACCAAAAATACACCCAAAGGCTACGCAGATGGCACTAAGTCGTAACTGCGTCAGGTAACAATGAAAACAAGTTCAGAGTCGTCTGAGCACAAAAGTAGGAGAAACAAATTATGAAGAAAATTGGATTAGGAGCAACTGCGATTGCTCTTTCCCTCGGACTAGCTACTGCTGGCATTGCTCCTGCAATGGCTGCAGGCGACCTAGCTGGCGGCGGAGCAACATTCCAGGCCGATTTCCAGTCAAAGTGCTTGGCTAAGTTCAACGCTGAAAAGGCAACAGTTAACAAGGGCATTCGCGTTTCTTACGTAGGTGTTGGTTCCGGCAACGGCCGCACTGGCCTAGGAAACGGCACTTACGCTTTCGCTGGTTCCGACAGCCTAGGAACCAAAGCAGGTTTAACTGCAGCAGATTCCGTGTACTTGCCAGCAGTTGCTGCACCTCTAGCGATCATCGTCAACCTAAAGTCAACAACCAACACCAAGATCACTTCTTTGAACCTAACACCAGAAGTTCTAAGTGACATCTTGCGCGGAAACATCACAACCTGGGACAACTCCCGAATCAAGGCGATCACAGGTAACACATCATTGAAGCTGCCATCAACTTCAATCACTGTAGTTTCGCGTTCAGATTCATCCGGTTCAACAGGTAACCTAAAGAACTACTTAGCTCAGAACACCTCATTTGCATGGCCACAGTCTGAAACCAACACTGGTTTCGCAACTGGTCAGGCAATGTCAGGCGCCCCTGCTGTAGTTGCCAAGGTCGCTGCGGTTGACGGTGCAATCGGCTACGCGGATCTTTCAGACACAACATCTGCGGTTACATTAGTTGCACTTCAGAACAAAGCTGGTGCATTCATAAAGCCATCTGCAACTGCTGCAGCTAACTACGTAAAGGCAACTGGAGTACTTACTCCAAAAACAGATGCCGCGATCACAACAAATGGTGGAATCTACACCGTTGACTTCACAAAGAGTGTTGCCGGCGCCTACCAGATTTCATTCATCTCTTACATGGTTGGCAAGAAGGGCCTTAACAATACAGACACAAAGGTCTACTTGAACTACATGCTAACCAAGTGCTCAAACAGCCCAGCAGGTATCGGTGCAGGTTCCTACACAACAGTAGGTACAACATTGCTAGCCGTTGCTAAAGCTCAGGTTGCAAAGCTCTAATTAAGCAATAACGATTAGGGGTGGGACATAGTTTTCTATGTCCCACCCTCTTTCAATAGGTTCCATAAATTAATTTCCAAAGCACAAAAGGGGTTAGCGATCAATGATTCGCTTTAGAAACATTTTTTCAAGTTTGACAGTTGTAATCGTTACTTCAACGATTGCTGCCTGTACCCCTCCGCTCCCTCCAGAATTGCAAGCACAACTTGCGGATAACTCAATTAACTGCGGGTCAGCTCCGGTAACAGTCTCTAGCTCCCCTTCTATGACTCCGATCCTTGAACAGTGGTCAAATGATTACTTGACACTTTGCCCAAATGCAGGTGCAACTTTTTCCACCGAAGGCGACGGGCTAGTTGCTGATGTTGCTGTGACCAATTCAAGTACGCCACCAGCGACCTGCGATTCTACTTCTACACTTCCAATTTTCGTAGGTGCAGTTTCCATTGTTTTGTCATTGCAGGGACTCGATGGCATGATTCTTGATGCTCCAACGCTTTCCGGAATCATTAATGGCGTAATTACCTCTTGGTCAGATCCGCAAATAGTCGCGATAAATCCTCAGTTCGATCCAATTGATCTTCCCGTAAATTTAAGTACTGTCGTTACAAAGTCAGATGCAGATGCAATAGATGCGTGGATGTCCAGATTGTCTCCAGATACTTGGAAGGGTTTCCCAAGCACCTTCACTTTTACTGACTCTTTCGATGAAACCAATCCACCAACTCAAATTTATGAAGATGGTGGAATTTCCTTTGTGCCATTCTCATTCGCCTCGATGAGTGGCCTTCAAAGCGCTCTAATTAAGGTAGACCCTGCAATTGAAGCAGTTCCAAGCGCATTAGAAAATATCGCGTCAGCTGCAAGCCAACTATCTGTGAGCACCTCTGAATCCCCATTAGAAACAGCCCTTGATGCCACAAAGTCACCGGTGCCGGCCCCAGGTTTCGATGTCGCTCTGGATCCATATCAGGCAATTGTGGTCAACTTCGC
>RGDC01000052.1 GCA_009918005.1 Actinomycetota bacterium | reverse complement strand
CATCCAGCGCAATGGGAACTTGGTTTAGGTCGGGAAAAAGTTTTAAGCAATGTTGGATTGGAACGCGCAGTTGATCGTTGGTTTGAAAAGTTAAACGGTCCGCGTTCTGCGATGGCTAAGTCAGCTCCAGCTAATTGTGGTTCATGTGGATTCTTAGTTGCAATCGGTGGATCAATCGGCCAAGTCTTTGGAGTTTGCGGAAATGAATTTGGCGCAGCTGATGGTCAAGTGGTTGCAACCACATTTGGTTGTGGCGCGCACTCATCTGTTCGCGTAGCCCAATCAACTCCAATTCCAGTAGTTGATTTAGTAATTGATGATCGCGCTGATGAACAAAGTGATTCCAGCGATCTGCCAGATTACGTTGCTGATCCTGAGCCTGTTGACTCAGATGACATCGAAGCAATCGATTCAGATGAAGCCGATGATCGCAGTGAAGCAATAGCCTCTGAATTCGCGATGAAAGAAGCTGTGGAAGCAATCGAAGCAGCGACTGAAATTCTCGAAATGGAAAACTTAGATGCTGATGAAGCAGCCGATGAAATTTCTGATTTTTACGGTGATGACGACAAGTAACTTTTAGTCACTTGCTCCGTTCGATTCGAGCAACCCGTCGCTTGGTGTAACGCATTCCGAGTAAGCCAAGAAAGATTCCGCAGAATCCGATAGCGATCCAATTGCCTCGACCGGAGGCTTCAAGTTGATCGCGTAACAGGACCATAACTAAAGTCGCCACTGACCAGATTCCTGTGCCTATTGTGACTGCTGTGATTCCATTAACTTCAAGTGGCGAAAGTTCATTGCGCTGACTACGACCACTGCGGGATTGATCGGATTCATTCAGAGAGTCTGCGCCGTTACCCATAAGTAGGACACTAGCGTGTCGTTATGGAAACCACTACAAAAACACAGGGCACCTCGGGCTGGGATCGCTATTTCCACATGACCGAGCGTGGCTCAAATCTAGGGACTGAAATACGCGGTGGCGTGGTCACATTCGTGACTATGGCCTACATCGTCGTACTTAACCCACTTATCGTCGGCACAGCCAAGGACATCAATGGGAATTTCCCAGGTGGTGGCCAGGACATCGGTGTAGCAATTTCGTTGGTAGCAGCAGCTACTGCGCTTGTTGCTGGCGTGATGACAATCTTCATGGGCGTGTACGGGCGTTTCCCTATCGCAATCGCAGCCGGTCTAGGTCTGAACGGATTCTTGGCATTTGGCCTTGCTCCATACATGACTTGGCCACAAGCTTTTGGCTTAGTCATCATCGAAGGCTTCATTGTTTTGCTTTTGGTTTTAACTGGATTCCGCACTGCGGTTTTCCACGCAGTTCCAGATGCATTGAAGTATTCAATCGGTGCAGGTATCGGTTTATTCATCGCACTTATCGGCTTAGTTGATGCCGGCGTTGTTCGCCCAGGCGTTCCATTAATCACCTTTGCAGTGTTCGGTGAATTAGCTGGCTGGCCAATCTTTACGTTCGTGTTTGGACTTCTCCTCATGGTCGTATTGGTTGCCCTTCGCAAGCGTGCTGCAATCTTGATTGGTCTGGTAGCTACAACAGTTGTTGCAGTCCTTTTGGAAACTACGCAAAAGATTGGTGGCGCTAACACCGATCCAAGTCTGCCGGGTCTCGAGAACCCAACAGGCTGGGGTTTGAATGTGCCCGCTATTCCAAAGACCTTAATTGGCTACGTTGATCCAACTCCATTGTTTGACATCGACATCTTCGGTGCTTTCGGTGCGATTGGCGCATTGGCCGCAGGTTTGGCGGTGTTCTCACTTTTGCTTAGCGACTTCTTCGACACCATTGGTACCGTTACCGGTCTTGCTACAGAAGCAGACTTGATGACAGCTGATGGCGAAGTAGAACACCTTGGCGAGATCCTTGCCGTTGACTCGATTGCAGCGATGGCGGGTGGATTGGCTGGAACTTCATCCAACACCGCTTACATCGAATCTGCATCAGGCATTGGTGACGGCGCTCGCACTGGTATTGCCAGCTTGGTAACTGGTTCGTTGTTCTTGCTTGCGATGTTCATTGCCCCGCTGACCAAGATTGTTCCTTACGAAGCAGCAGCGCCAGCACTGGTTATCGTGGGCTTCTTGATGATGACTCAGATTCGTCACATCCCATTTGATGATTACGCAATTGCGATTCCATCGTTCTTGACGATCATCTTGATGCCATTCACCTACTCGATCACAAACGGTATCGGCGCGGGTATGGTTACCTTCGTCGCAATCAAGGTTGCGCAGGGTAAGTCAAAGGAAGTTTCAGGATTGATGTGGGTTATTGCCGCAGCATTCATGATCTACTTCGGCATTCACCCATTGAAGGAACTGCTCGGCTAATACGTAACACAAAGTCTTTGGGGCGTACTGTGCAAAACGGTGCGCCCCATTGCTATGTCTCAGGGCGTTCCAAAGTCTGCGATGTCCGAATTTTCCAATTCATGAGTTATTGTTAAACCATGAATCCACGCACGCGTCGCACGGTCACAATCGTTGTACTTGTTAGTTTCTTTGTTGCCGTAATGGCCGCAGCTGTAATTCCTTACCTATAAAAGCTAGTTGCTAGTAGTCACTAACTTCACTGGCCGAAGCGAAGCGATCGTAATCGCTAGCACCAAGCAAATTGGCACAATTACATAGGCACCTTGAATTCCAATTTGATCAGCCAGCGCACCAAGTGCAAATGGAGCAACACCGCTAGCAAATCCTGTTCCAATCGAGAGTTTGCCGCCGCCGCGATCCGGTCGGCCACCACTGGCGCGAAGAGCTCGCTCAAATCCGAATGGAAAATGTAATGACATCCCAAGACCAGTAATTGTGAGCGAAATCAGCATGACTAGGCCAGAGCTAGAGAGCCAAAAACCCAAGAAACCAAAGAAAGAGAGAATCAAAGCGCCGCGATACAAAAACTCAGAGTCAAACTTTGAAGTTAATCGAGCGCCTATTAATCGACCGACGGACATGCCGCCAACGATGGTGGCAAGCGCAGCAGCACTCGCGCCTTTTGTTAAACCGCCTTGCGTTGATAAAACTTCTGGTGCCCAAAGCAGCATCGAAAATTCCATGCTGGCTGTGAAAACCAGAATTAACCATGACCACCAGAACAGACTCGGGAATGGGCCGGGCACATCGTGATGATCGGAAACTTCATCTTCGACGGCTTTTGGTCCATATACATCAGTGTTCTTGCCGCGAATGATTTCGATCAGAATCACACCAACTGCAGCAACTTGAATGCCTGGTCGCCAGCCCCACCCAACAGTCACGCCGATACCGACCATGACAGGTGCGAGCAATCCAATGGATGAGGCAACGGCGTGCAATTCACTAATGGCTGCCGGAGCTGCCTGCTTTTGTTGATAAGCCAAATAAGACGCGGTGCCCTGAATAATTAGGGATCCAGCACAAGTTGTGAATGCCACACCAATCAATGTGAATGGCAGGGATCGTCCGAGGGTGAAAAATATGATTCCAGTTGCAAGCAAAATCGAGGCATACCGAAGCATGAGACCGCGACCAGTGCGTTTGATGATTGCGCCAGTGGCAAGTCCTGCTGTTACCGAACCAACAGACATAGCTAGGGAATGAAATGACACAACGGTGCGAGAAAGATCTAGATCTTCGCGTAGGAATTGCAACGTACCACCGAAGCCAAAAATGAACCAACCAAAACAGGTTGCCTGCAGATAGGAAATCCAGGTGGTTTTATCTCGAACTGGTCGGCGTAAGGTCACTGACTAACTGTACTGAAGTGAATTATTTAGCTAGCTGTGCGATGACGAAATCGATGCACTTAAGCAATTGCCGAACATCACTTGGTTCAACGGCTGGAAAAACCGAAATCCGAAGTTGGTTACGACCAAGTTTGCGATACGGCTCAGTATCAACAACACCATTTGCCCGAAGCACCTTTGCCACAATCTCAGCATCGATTGATTCGTTGAAGTCAATGGTTGCTACAACCTGACTGCGCTTGGCAGGATCAGCAACAAATGGTGTTGCGTGCTCACTAGCCATAGCCCATTCATAGATCGCATCAGAGGATTCTTTAGTACGGGAAACACACCAGTCCAAGCCACCATTTGAGTTGAACCATTTGATTTGCTCGTTCATCATCAAGACTGTTGCAACGGCAGGAGTGTTATAAGTCTGATCCAAGCGAGAATTTTCAATTGCAGTCATTAAATCTAGGAATGCAGGAATGTAACGACCGGATGCCTTGATCTCTTCAGCGCGCGCGATTGCAGCCGGGGACATGATCGCTACAAATAAGCCACCATCAGAAGCAAAACATTTCTGTGGACTGAAGTAGTAGACATCCACCTGAGATAAATCAACTGGCAAACCGCCAGCACCTGATGTGGCATCTATTAGAACAAGCGCATCTTTATCTGCGCCAGCTGGACGAACTGGTGGAATAGCAACACCAGTTGAGGTTTCGTTATGTGGTGTGCAGTAGGCATCAATTCCTGGTTGGGCGACGAAATCTGGTGCATCACCGGCGTCACCACCATTTACTGATTGCTCTCCCAGGAATGGAGCAGCTTTGGCACTAATTGCAAACTTTGTTCCAAATTCTCCGAAAGTTAAAAACTGCGCGCGATCGCGAATCAATCCAAAAGTAGCAACTTCCCAAAAAGCGGTGGTTCCACCGTTACCGATGACAACTTCATAGCCAGCAGGAATTGAAAACATTTGAGCAATGCCTGCGCGTAAAGCGGCGACTTCGTTCTTAACTGGCTTTTGACGATGGCTGGTTCCCATAACGGAAACAGATTTTTCAACTAAGGCCTGAATCTGCTCTGGCCGAACCTTTGAAGGTCCAGCGCCAAATCTGCCATCAAGGGGCAAAAGTTCGGTAGGAATCACAATTTCGGGGAAGTTAGCCATTAGTCAAGTTTAGATGAGAACAGCCAAAGCGCGCTGCCAAGGATTTGCAGCACAAAGTAGATCGCTCAGTTCTTGAATTACCAAGAACTCAAGGTGAAAGGCGAATAACCTTCCACGCTGTTGGATCGGAAAGATCACTTGACTCGCCAGCTTTAACAAACCGCAACCGATCATGCAGGCGCGAACGACGTCCCTGCCAAAACTCAATTGCTGAAACGGTGATTAAGTACCCACCCCAAACATCTGGAAGCGGCACGTGAGTTCCTTCTGGATATTGCGCTTCCAGTTCCTTCATGCGAGTTTCTAAAATTTCGCGCGACTCAATCTCGGACGATTGTGCACTGACGATTGCGCCTAGTTTTGAACCGTGTGGTCTAGTTTCAAAGTACGCACCGGACTCTTCGCGGGAAACTTTAGTGGCTGTTCCAATTACATTTACCTGGCGATGCAATGGGTACCAAGGGAAAGTAACACTTACTTGAGAGTTAGCAGCAATCGCATCAGCTTTTGTTGATCCATAGTTGGTGTAAAAAGTTAGGCCTCGAGCATCGATGCCTTTTAATAGGACCGACCTAGTAGATATCACGTCGTTAGAATTACGAACTGCAATCACCATGGCATTTGGCTCGATCAAAGCTTCTCGCCCCTCAGCAACTGCATCAGCCAACCACTTAGTGAATTGATCTAACGGATTACTGGCAAGGTCCGCTTCAGTAAGTTGGTCTTTGTCATAAACAATTCGCATTTCTGAAGGGTTTGGCGTATCGATGCTCATGTCTTAAGTCTGGCGCACATTGAACCAACCCGCGAGCCATTACCGGAGACCAGCCTGTGAGTTCAGGCACGTGTTATGCCAGAGTGAGTCTGTGCCCAAGCTGTTAATTGACCTAACTCCGCTTAGGGAAATTCCTGCTTATCGCCGAATCTTCACGGCAGTATCGATTAGCAACATCGGCCAACAAATGACTGCGGTTGCGGTAGCGATCCAGGTATATGACATAACAAAGTCATCATTCGCAGTTGGCCTTGTTGGAATGGCTCAGCTACTACCACTGGTTGTTCTCGGATTATTTGGCGGCGCGATGTCAGATTCCTACGATCGCCGAACTATTGGTTTTGTTTCCGCAGTCGGAATGGCTGGCGCAAGTGTGCTGCTATTAATTCAGGCCCTAGCTGATAACCAACAGGCTTGGCCACTCTATTTATTTGTTGCTATGTCTTCTGGGTTTTATGCCGTTGGCAATCCGGCGCGACAAGCGATAATTCCGCGCATTGTTCCAACTGAACTTCTGCAATCAGCCAACTCACTGTCCTTCCTAACTTGGAACATCGGTTTCACGATTGGTCCACTTCTCGGCGGAGTATTAATCGCAACCACAGGTACAGTCGGAATCGCATACGCCGTCGATGCAGTTGCTTTCACAGTAATGATGTGGGCAATGTGGTCTTTGCCGAAGCTTCCACCGATGGCGGGCGCTCCGTTAAAACCAAACCTGTCAAGCGTAAAAGAAGGTATTGGATTTCTAGCAGGCAAACGCAATATTCAAATGACTTTCTATGTTGACCTGGTAGCCATGATTTTTGGAATGCCGCGAGCACTCTTTCCAGCAATTGCCTTACTTTGGTATGGCGACTCTGCAGTTTCGACTGCTGCAATCGTGGGGCTGTTAACTGCAGCGCCAGCGTTAGGTGCCGCGTTATCTGCAATCTTTAGTGGCCCGTTACAACGCATCTATAAACAGGGCACTGCGATTATTTGGTCGATCGTTGGTTGGGGTTCAGCAATAACTGCTTTTGGGTTGACCAAAAATCTTTATGCTGCACTATTCTTCTTAGCGATTGCCGGGGCCGCTGACAACATCAGCGCAATTTTCCGAACCACCATGATGCAGGTTGTGATCCCTGATGAATATCGGGGCCGCTTGCAAGGTCTATTCACAGTTGTTGTTGCCGGCGGACCAAGACTTGGTGACTTTGAATCCGGAACCGTGGCGGCAATCGGTGGCGAACAATTTTCGGTTGTCTCTGGCGGCTTGGCATGCATTGCCTGCACTTTTGCACTTGTCTGGCGGCTTGGCATGCATTGCCTGCACTTTTGCACTTGTGAAATGGCATAAACCATTTATGAAGTATGACTCGCGAGAACCAATTGCTTAGTCATACGATTAGGACTCTTTCAATGACCGGCTCTACTAATTTTTTCCATTCACCTCCTCTCCCATATGCCCACGCAATTATGTCGGGTAGCCAAAGAAGAGGTTCTCTTCTGGGTTCTATATGAGTGACTTTGGGAAATTGGGTTCCCTCTGAAACGAATCTATTTATTAACTGGCGATCTAGGTGATCTACGCTCCCAGACTCAATAGTTATCGAATTTGACTTCGCACAATCCCTGAAGACAGATGCTAAACAACGTTCACGGGGTCTTGTTTCAAACTTTTCATAGCCAGTACTTGCTACGTAGATTGTTGCTGCAATTCCGAGCCCTGCAAGTGCTGAGATATATTCTTTACGCTGAGACTTAGAAGACTCGCTCATGTGAATTCTTCTAGATGGACTTTTATTTAGTGAAACAAGTAAAGATCTAATTAAGGACTGCGAATCTTGTGCAACAGATACTGAGCACATTATGTAATTACTATTGCGAAATGATTCATCTACATAAACATGGCTCACCTCGGAAGAATAATTGCTATCAAGGAAACCTGGGAAAAGTTATTCACAGATTCTTGATGCTACAAGTCGACTGATGTATGATTTGTAAGTCGCGACCTAGTTGGTTTCGAAAGTGAACCGAATCAAACCCATATCGGGTGAGGATTCGGTTTCGCGTTTCAGGGCCTATTCAAAGTCGTGAATGAGCTTTGCCTCTTCCGCTTTCTTGCCATAAGACTGTCCTGGCGGCAACTTCAAAGTGGAAAGCAAACCAAGCAACAAGAACCCTGCTGCATAAAACGCGGTCTGTGATAAAGCATCTGAAAACGCTTGCGACGACGCAGCCTGAATTTCTGGAGATCCAGGTGGATTAGTTAGACCCGGAATTGCAGTTCCAGCAGACTTTTCAACAATTTGGGCAACCTGCATAGAGACTTCAGGCGTAGCTCCAGTATTTGAAACTGCGACTTCCGTGTTGTTGTAAAGCCCGACAAACAAAATCGTCCCAAGCACTGCTGTACCCATTGCGGAACCAATTTGTCTCGCAGTGCTTTGGGTACCAGATGCTTGGCCACTCTTTGTCATTGGTACATCGGACAAAATCAGCCCTGTTAGTTGTGCAGTTGCATAGCCAACACCAACACCGTAAATGAATAACCAGATACCCAAAATCCAGCCACTAACTTCCGGTGAAATTGTTAGTGCAATTCCGATGATGCCAATAATTTCTAGTGCCAAACCGAGGCGAGCAACGAATCGAGGATTGCGTCGATTAGCAATTTGTGCAGCAGTAGGAGCGGCAAAGAATGCACCAAGGGCAAGGCTGGCCAGTAGTCCACCGGCACCAAGAGCCGACCATCCTAAAACGCTTTGCATGAACAATGGCAATGAGAACAAAATGCCAAACTCGCCAAGGCTAACAATCAATCCAGCGAACGAACCAAAGCCAAATGTTGGAATCTTGAATAGATCAAAATCAATCAATGCAGATTTTCCAGCAGCGGTTCGACGAGTTTCGTAAAAATACAGCTCAACTAATCCAACAATGGCAATTAGGAATGCGTAAGCAACCGGTGACCATTGACCTTGTACCCAAGTTCGACCTAAGAATTCAGAATCACGGGTGGCATTCCACCACCCGTAGTTACGCCCTTCAATTAACGCGAAGATTAAGGCTGCAATACCCACGCTAG
>RGDC01000051.1 GCA_009918005.1 Actinomycetota bacterium | reverse complement strand
CGTCACTCCTTCACTGGACGCGCTCACGGCCATCACTTTGACCAAGGGAACTGCCATGACAGCAGTTTCAGCGCCTTCGAATTCTGGTGGAACGATTCTCACCTGGGCTTCGACAGATTTGCCTGCTGGATTATCGATCAATTCAAGTACTGGTGAAATTACTGGAACGCCAACTTCAATTCAAGCTGCCACCGATTCAACAATTCGCGCGACAAACTCCGGTGGTTCAGCCACTACAACAATTTCGATCACAATTAATGACGTCACTCCTTCACTGGACGCGCTCACGGCCATCACTTTGACCAAGGGAACTGCCATGACAGCAGTTTCAGCGCCATCTAACTCAGGTGGTGCAGTCGTAACCTGGTCGTCAACTGACTTACCTGCTGGACTTACGATTAATTCGTTAACTGGTCAAATAACCGGAACGCCAACTGCAATTCAAGGTGCGACTGATTCAACAATCAAAGCTGAAAATACCGGCGGTTCTGCAACATCAAGAATTTCCATAACCGTTATTGATATAGCTCCTGTGTTGGGAACATTGTCAGCGATTACTTTAGATCGCAATACTGCAATTACGACTGTTGACGCACCGGCAAACTCGGGTGGTCCAGTAGTAACGTGGTCTTCAAGTGATCTGCCATCTGGATTATCGATCGATGCGGTTACTGGCAAAATCTCAGGAACACCTACAGGATTCCAATCATCAACTGATTCTCATATTGTCGGAACAAACTCTGGTGGTTCTGCGACATCAACTATTTCGATAACTATCAAAGATGAACGTCCAGAGTTAGCACCCTTTACCTATCTTTTCTACTTCACAAACGGTGTTGCTATTACTCCGTTTACACCGACAAATAATGGTGGATCTGCAACTTCATGGTCCGCCGTGAACTTGCCCAATGGACTGTCTATAAATACTTCAACCGGAGAAGTAAGCGGTACACCAATTGGGTTAGACGATGGCCACAGTGGAACTATTTATGCAAATAATTCTGGCGGAGGTCACGGAGTATCTTTTAGCTACTTTGTTAATGCAGTTATTCCAAACTTAGGCACAATGAATGACGTAACTGTCCATAAGGGCGTGGCTATATCTGCAATTAATGCGCCAACGAATACCGGAGGCGCTGTAGCAACTTGGACTGCTACAGGGTTACCTACTGGACTTTCAATTGATTCAAACACAGGGCAGATTTCGGGATCTCCAACGACGGTTGCAACGGCAGTTACTGTCACAATCTCTGGAACTAATACAGGTGGATCCGCAACAACAACAATCTCGATAACAGTTGAAGACTCGGCTCCAGGTGCTCCAACAATCACGTCAATTTCATCAACAAATCAAAAACTAACCGTTAACTTCACTGCAGGTTCAAATGTTGGTACTTCGATAACCAAGTATCAGTACTCAACGGATGGCGGGTTAAGCTGGCGTGATCGGGTAACTGGCACAATCGGTTCGCCGATGGAAATCACAACAATTTCAGGCTCAGCAAATACCGCTTTGGTAAATGGCACCAGCTACGACATACAAATTCGTGCGGTTAATAGTCTTCAAGGTGCAGCAACTTTCACCACAGCAGCCACTCCAAATGACTTACCGAGTTCACCAACAAATGTGGCTTCGTCGCTCAGTGGCACAACTGTGCAGATCTCATGGACTGCCGCTTCAGGCACTGTGGATTCGTACGCTGTTACATCAAACGTTGGAAATTACACGTGTAGTGTAAACGCTCCTTCCACTTCATGCTTTATCTATGGATTAACAAATGGTGTCTCATATACATTTACCGTTACAGCTTCAAACAATGTAGGAACCTCATCGCCTTCGAGTGCAACAAGTTCGATAACTCCTGACATTGCGCCAGGCGCCCCATCAATCACTCGGATCACCATAAGTGGGCAACAAATGAGTGTTGCATTCGTAGAAGGCAGCAACCTTGGTTCGAGTATTTCCACCTATCAATACTCAACGGACGGTGGTGCAACTTGGCGTAATCGAGCTACTGGTACTAATGGAACCCCACTTGTCATAACAACAATTTCGGGTGCAGGAAACACATCACTTGTAAACGGAACTAGCTATAACGTCCAAGTTCGAGCCTTCAATACCAAAGAAGGCACCGCGAGTGGCACTACAACTGCAACACCCGACGTAGCACCAAACGCGCCAACAATTGACTCTTTAACTCCAGGTGACGGCACTCTCAGTATTGCGATTACAGCCGGGGCCAACAATGGCTCCGCAGTTACTAAGTATCAGTACACGACAGATGGCTCGAGTTACAAAGACTTGGTTGGCACAATATCACCATTCACCATTTCCACAACATCTGGAATAGCAAATACAGCTTTATCAAATGGTTCGGAATACACGATTCGAGTCCGCGCTATAAATACGCTCACCGGGTCTTCATCAATTACAGCAACAGGAATACCTGATGTTATGCCAAGAGATCCGGGTATCTATCGCATCACGACAAGTGATAGTCAACTCACCGTTTGGTTCCAGCCGTCTGTCAATACAGGTTCGGCAATTACTAAGTATCAGTATTCAACAGATGGTGGCACAACTTGGCGCGATCGCGCGAGTGGCACTGGGTCACCACTAGTTATATCTCGTCGCAGTGATGTAAATGTGCCATTAGTCAATAGCACCACTTATTACATCGCAATACGCGCGGTTAACACTCTCAATGGATATGCAAGCGTGCCGGTGTACGCGACACCTGACATGGTTCCACAAACGGTTCAAGGCTTAATCGCAAGCAGTGCTGATGGAAAAATCAATCTGTCCTGGATTGCGCCAAGTGGAGCCCCAATTAGCGACTATCTCATTGAATATTCATCCGATAACGGCACAACATATGCGACGTTTTCTCACTCTCCGAGCACAGCAACTTCTGCCTATGTAACTGGCCTGACAAATGGAACTTCATATTTGTTCCGGGTCTCAGTTGTAAACGGAACTTCGGTCAGTGAGTCTGTAACTTCCACAAGCGTGACACCGCGAGCAAATCAGGCGGCGCTCAACTGGGGAATGTCAGATACAACAATGCCGTATTTGGGTACATTGACGCTTTCAACTACAGGTGGATCTGGTACAGGATCCGTCACTTATTCCGTAACCGGTTCGGCATCTTGCGCAATTGCAAGCAACATTCTGACTGCTGGTGATGTTGGAAGTTCCTGTGAAATCACAGCAACTAAAGAAATGGCTGGACCGTACAACGCAGCTTCAACTTCTTCTCGAACTATTACCGTAACTAAGATTGCGCAGGCCGAGACGATTTCGTTTACGAATGCAAACACAGTTCAATATGGAAATACTCTTAATGTAAAAGCAATTGGAGGCTCAGGATCCGGATCAATCGAATACTCAGTAGACAATGCTGGAAACACAGGTTGTTCTATTAACTCGAGTACCGGAGAGTTGACCGTGGCTGCTGCAGGCACTTGTCGCGTTGGTGCCAAGCGAGATACTTCGAATAATTACCGTGACTACGTTGATGATTTCTTATTGCCGACCCAAGACATTACGGTGACAACCGCAAATCAAATCATAGCTTTTACGTCGATAATTCCGACGCATCCACTTGCTGGAGATACATACTCGCTTGCTGGAACATCCACGGCAAATCTTCCAGTGTCATTCACGATTGATTCTGGAGCCTGCACAGTTTCCAACAATGTAGTCACTTTTACTGCATCGGGTTATTGTGTGATTAGAGGAAGCCAAGCTGGCGATAATCAATACTCTCCTGCAACTGACATTTTCCAAACAGTGGCGGTCGGACAACGAAATCAGATTTTGACTTACTCTGCTTCAACACTTGCAAAGACAACTGTCACATATGGCGATCCAACCTTCTTGGTCACGGCAAACTCGACCGAAGCTACTGCTGTTGTGACATTCACACTAGGTTCTGCGACAACAAATAGTGCGTGCTTAGTTACGCCTGAAGGATTAGTTAGTGTCCTTGCGGTAGGTATTTGTGCTGTTCAAGCAAACGCAATTGGCACAACTGCATTTGCTGCTGCATCACCAATTGTTCAGACAATCTATGTACTCCCAGCAGTAGCGGGCGCTCCATTCATCACATCAATCGCAGGTGGAAATCAGGCGATAACTCTTAACTTCACGGCGCCTTCTTACGATGGCGGAAGTTCAATCTCGGGTTATCAACTTGTAGCCGAACCTCAATCCGTTGGATACGACACTGTCTATGAATCAGGCTGTTCAATCGCCACTGTTAATGACGAAGCCACTTGCACCATTCGTGGCTTGCGTAATGGTGTTCATTACAAGGTAAAGGTAGCTGCTCTAACGTCTGCTGGACTTGGCACATACTCAGAATTGAGTCGCTCACTCCAGGTTGCAACTAATCCTTCAGCGGTTCAATCCCTTCGTGTTACGCAATCAAATGCTCAATTGGTTATTAATTGGAGCGATCCAGAGTCACTGGGTGGCGGCGATTTCATTTCATATCGAATATTTATCAAGTTATCAGCTGCGGCAAACTATGATCCTTCCAATTATTTCGAACAGACCAACGACACACTTCAAACATTTACCGCGTCAAAGATTTCGCCAGACGGCGCAAACCTTGTTAATGGAGTTGCTTACGATATCAAGATCGTCACTGTCACGACGGCTAACTCACTTGAGTTATCCGCAAACACGGCCGTCGTTAATCAGATCCCTCGGACAGTTCCAGACTCTCCAAGATTTAACGATGCCATCATCATGGGTAATAAAGTTGTACTTATTTGGCAGAGTCCTGTTTCCGATGGTGGTGCTGAAATCTCGGCATATTCCGCCCAAGTCGCATCTAATGCCTGTGTCCTTGATAATCCTGCTGACACATTCTGTACTGCACCAAAACCTGCAATTGGGGGAAATTACGGATATCAAATTAGGGCATTCAACGTTGCTGGTTCAAGTAATCCTGCTACTGGAACGGTGCAATTAGGAACACCACCTATCGTTGTTCCAACAGTTACACCAACACCAGTTACACCAACACCAGTTCCGCCAGCCCCCGTAGTCCCGGTCGATCCAGATGATGTTGTTTCTGGTTCCATTACTGAAGAAAAAGTAATCTCTGGAATTTCAGGTAACGCCAAGATGGCTGATGGTTCAGAAATTTCAATCTCTTCTAAGGGTGTAATCACTCCAAAAGTTCGGACCGGATACATCGGAACAATCACTGGCACGATGACGATTACATACTTAGACAAAGCAAAAAAGAAGCAAGTCATGTTTAAGTGTCCTAAGCCATTTAATTTTGGTACAACAAAGAAGAATCCAAAAGCAAAGATTGATCCAAAAACGAAAAAGTACGTAAAGGTTCTTTACGTATCTAAAGTGAGTTGCACTATGCCAGCGCCAGCAATGGCTGCCGCAAAAATTGGTAAGGTCAAGATTGTTACAAATTTGAATTTTGTTCGATTGTGGCCAACAACAGGTAAACCTCTCACCCCAGATAAAAAGAAGATCTTGCCAATTAAGCGCACGATTACAATTACTCTCGGTAAGTAGTTACCTATACTTATAGACTCTTACAGCGCGTCATCAATTGTTTGATGCCAGCCACCTTAGCTCAGGGGTAGAGCAACGCACTCGTAATGCGTAGGCCCAGGGTTCAAATCCCTGAGGTGGCTCAGAAGAATTACTTTCTTTAGATTCCGCGACAAACTCGAGCTGCATCCAAAATTGCGGAGTGAATGCCGCGACTAGAGATTGCATCGCCAATTCGAAATACTTGAAACTTTCCATTTGGATTTCGGATTGAAGTTTGCGGCCCGCCATTGATCAGTGTTTCAATTTCCACTTCACCACCATTGGATGAAAGGGGAACTAATTCGTCGTAAACATCGGAAATAGCAGTGGTACCCGTTTCTGCAACTACCGCACTAACAATTCGAGGCTCTTCCCAAGCTTCATCTTCCATCCCGAGAAAAGCAGTGAAAGTGCCATCAGAATTCTTTTCAACTCGCTTTAACTCTCGCAGGATTGTGAACTTAACGCCTTTTGCAGACAATGATTTGAAGTAAGTAGAGGCAACCATGCCACCTACATCAACTGACATATTTCGTTCCGGCGTTACGATCTCAACCATCGCGCCTGCCTGTGCCAAGTTCTCAGCCAAATCCAAAGCCTGATTTCCACCATGATCGTCATAGACCAACACATCGCCTGATAATCGCTTTGATCCGGAAATTACATCCCAGCTTTCGATGACGTGCTGGCCTCCAGGGATTTCAACTGACTTTGGCATACCTCCAGTGGCAACCACAATTGCATCAAAGCCAGCATCAACAAGTTCGGTTGCCTCAATGTAAGAATTCAGTTTGATCTCAACACCAAGTCGCTTTAACTCTTGCACCCGCCAATCTGTGATCCCTTGTAGATCTCGGCGGCGAGGGGAGCGGATGGCTATGTTGATCTGGCCGCCCAATGAATCGTTGGCTTCAAACAAAGTCACAGTGTGACCCTTTTCTGCCAGAGTGCGGGCGGCCTCAAGCCCAGCTGGACCACCACCGACAACAGCAACATTACGTTTTGCTTTTGCTGCATCAATTGTTTGAGGCAGTTCAAGTTCCCGACCTGTTGATGGATTATGAATGCAAAATGCTGCGCCGGCTGTGTAAATACCATCAATACACATACTCGCGCCAACACATGGACGAATCTGATCTTCAGTCTTTTTGGCGATTTTGGTAGGTAAGTATGGATCTGCGATTAATGCTCTTGTCATGCCTACAAGATCCAGTAATCCAGCTTCAATTGCGTAACGTGCTGTTGCTACGTCAGCAATTTTCCCAGCGTGCATAACTGGCACATTTAGTTTTTGCTTTATCTCACCAATTAGTTCTAAGTGTGGAGCTGAAGCCATTCCCATAACTGGAATCATTCGAGTTAACCGCGAGTCAGAGTCGATAGAACCACCCAGTGCACTGATCACATCGACGCCTCCATCAACAATGTCTTGTGCAACTGTGAGAAGCTCGCCTGGACCAAGTCCGTTTTCGCGGAGTTCGTCAAAACTCATTCTTGCGCTGATGATGAAGTCTTCTGGAACTGCAGCCCGAATGGCTTGAATCACTTCAAGGGGATACCGCATACGATTTTCGTGCGAACCACCGAACTCATCAGTGCGATGATTCCAGAACGGCGTCATAAAGGAATCCAGATAGTGACCATGAATCATCAAGTCGATGCCATCCATGCCAGCCTCAACACACTTCTGTGCGGCAATTACATAGTCAGCCTTGATGCGGTCTAAATCCCAATCTTCTGCCGCTTTAGTGAATGATCTGTGGGCCTTTTCTCGAACTGCGCTAACTGAAATCGTAGGTAACCAGTCACCGGCATAACTGCTACTTCTATGACCCAAGTGAGTAAGTTGAATCATGACCGCCGCACCATTGTCATGTACTTCGTCAGTGAGTAGTCGTAACCAGTGAACAGTCTCGTCTTTCCAGAGCTGCAAGTTTCCAAATGCTGGTGCACTCTCGCGACTGACTATGGAGCTGCCACCAATCATGGTTAGGCCAACGCCACCTTTAGCCTTTGCTACGTGATAGGCCCGATAGCGATCTTTGGGCAGGCCATCTTCACTATATGAAGGTTCATGTGAGGTGCTTACAATGCGATTACGCAGCGTTAGATTTTTAATTGTGTAAGGCGTAAGCAGTGGGTCGGTTGACATTTTTCCTCATATCTATATGAGAAAATCCTATAAGTAATGGCAAGAACTTGGCGCAGTATCACGCCAAGTTCTTACACATTTGGGAGCGCCTGACGGGATTCGAACCCGCATCCTCACCATAGTCGGTGGTGCGCTCATCCTTTGAGCTACAGGCGCACCCCAAATAAGTTTTTCCAAGTTACGAAATCAAGCAAAGCCATGTTTGCTCGCTGTGAAAAAAGGCTGTCTGTGAGTGTTAAGTTCACATTTACTTGACATTGGTTAAAACCTGATTCAATATTGTGCTTAGTCGGTGGTGCAAGCATTGAGTTGCAAGCTCTAGCCTTTGAAAGACCCTCGCAGTATCGCGGGGGTCTTTCGCTTTATCGAATAAGATTCTTTGTCTAAGTCTTTGCTTTTGGCTACTTGCAGGCGTAGCCTGAAATTATGAGCAATCAAAGAGCTAATCGGGTACTCGGACTTGTTGTTGCAGCAATTTCAATCGTGGCATTAATTGCAGTGTTGGCGGTCAAGGAAAAGACGCCACAACTAGATGCAAATACACCCGAGGGTATTGTCCAGCAGTACTTACAGGCCGCAACTGCACGAGACTTTGAAAAGGCAATCACATACCTAGCATCGGATACCAAGTGCAAAGTTGCAGACTTTGACCAGGCATACATTCAAAGTTCAATTCGAATTTCACTTTCCAATTCATCAATCACTGGCGATTCAGCCACAGTAAAAGTAAATATTGATAACTCAAACGGCGGCCCTTTTGGTGGAAGCTATACCGAATCTCAATCATTCCGATTAACGAAGTCTGACACGGGGTGGAAAATCGCTGGGATACCTTGGCCGACTTATCAATGTGGTGGAGTGACACCATAATGTCGGTTATCTTGTCGTTTGTTCCACTGCTGATATTGATAGCAATTGTAGTTTTAGTGGTCCGAAAGTTTTCTAATAAGAGCAACAATACAAATTCTTCCGCACAACCTGTTCGGCTATTTTTCCAATATGCATTTACTCTTGGACTGTTCATCACCTTTACGGTTGGCCTTTCCGGATTAGTTGGCAGAGTAATTGGCGCAACACAAGACTTAGTTGTGGATCAAAGCTCACTTGCGAGCGATTTATCTTT
>RGDC01000006.1 GCA_009918005.1 Actinomycetota bacterium | reverse complement strand
GTATCGGTAATTAACTTCAACAGTTGCCGAATCCGGAATAACATTTCCAGCAATTCCACCAGTTACTTGTACCGCGTTCAAGCCTTCCCGATATTCAAGTCCATCGATCATTACTTTTGCTGGCTCGTAGGAATTGAGTCTGGCCAAGATGTCACCAAGATTATGGATTGCGTTATTCCCTAGCCACGATCGTGCGCTATGAGCGCGAGTGCCTACCGTTGAGACTTTTGCCCGCAGGGTTCCTTGGCAGCCGGCTTCAATGTTTGCATTTGATGGCTCTAACAAAACGGCAATGTCGGCGACAAGCCATTCTGGATGTTCCGCAGCAATCAGGGTTAGGCCATTTCGCTCGCTGTCGACTTCTTCGCATTCGTAAAAAATATAGGTCACGTCAAACTGAGGGTTCTCAATTGAAACCGCAGCTCGAAGGGCTACGGCCACCCCACCCTTCATGTCGCAGGAGCCAATTCCAAAAACTACATCTTCAGGTACTTGGGTGCCATCACTTGGCAGGCCTTGACCGCTTGTTACAAAGACTGCTTTTTCATTGTCGGCTACAGGAACGGTATCTATGTGACCCGCAACAATCACTCGCGAGGCTTTACCTAAGTTGGTTTTTGCTACCACCGAGTTCTTGAAGCGATGAACTTCTAGCCAGTTACATTTGCTTAACTCTTGGAAAATGGCGTCTGCCAAAGCCGCTTCATTACCTGAAACGCTAGGAATATTGACTAGATCTGCAGTCAGCGCAACTATGTCGGCGTGCGGGTTTAACGCAACTATGTCCACACGACTACGGTAGTCCTGTAATGCTTTTTTCACTACTTATGACCCCTAAATTCAAGGAATGACATGAGCCAGAGTCAGATCGCAACTGCAACCGGATTAGCCACTTACTCGGCTGATGTGCTGCTTGATGTTTGGTATCCACAGCCTGTGCTTGGCGATAATCCAGCGCACGTTACCGGACTAGAACGTGGAATAGATACTGATGCCCTGCGTGGAGTTCGCGTTGAGGTAATTACAACCACTTCAGATTTGAGTGCTGCGCCTACAGATGCTGCGGATGCGTACTTGCGCTTACATTTACTTTCCCACCGCTTGATGGCACCGAGAACTATCAATCTGGATGGGTTATTTGGCTTGCTTACAAATGTCGCCTGGACTTCCCTTGGTCCGGTTGCCGTTGAAAACGTTTCTGAAGTGGCAATCAAAGCCCGAGCCAAGGGCATCTACCTGAACGTTTTCGGTCTAGATAAGTTTCCGCGAATGCTGGACTACGTGGTTCCAAGCGGGGTGCGAATTGCCGATGCTGATCGAGTTCGATTGGGTGCTCACCTCGCAGCTGGCACAACTGTCATGCATGAAGGTTTTGTTAACTTCAATGCCGGAACTTTGGGAGCCAGCATGGTTGAAGGACGTATCTCAGCTGGAGTTGTAGTCGGCAATGGCTCTGATATCGGTGGTGGCGCCAGCATTATGGGAACACTCTCGGGTGGCGGCAAGGAAGTAATCACGATCGGTGAGAATTGCCTGGTTGGAGCTAATGCCGGAGTTGGCATTTCACTTGGTGACAGTTGCGTCGTTGAAGCTGGCTGCTACATAACCGGCGGATCAAAAATCACGCTGCCAGACAACACCGTTGTTAAAGCCAAGGAGTTGTCAGGAGCTAATGGTTTGCTATTCCGCCGCAATTCAGTTTCAGGCGCACTCGAGGCCGTAACTAGAGAAGGTACTTGGGGTGGGCTAAACGAAGCCCTGCACAAAAACTAAGTACTAACTATCGCTTAGCTAAATCGACGTAACCGCGTTCAGCTTCACCAATGTAAACCTGCCGTGGTCGGCCGATCTTGGTGTCCGGGTCGGTAATCATTTCCTGCCACTGTGCAATCCATCCTGGTACTCGACCAATTGCAAAGAGCACGGTAAACATTCGTGTTGGGAAACCAATGGCGCGATAAATCAATCCAGTGTAGAAATCAACATTTGGGTAAAGTTTGCGCTCGATGAAGAATTCATCATTTAGAGCCGCTTCCTCAAGTTCGCGCGCAATGTCGAACAGCGGATCCTGCACGCCTAGCATGGTCAAAATATCGTGAGCGTACTTGCGCACAATCGCGGCACGTGGATCGTAGCTCTTGTAAACCCGGTGACCAAAGCCCATGAGCTTCACGCCCTCTTCGCGATTCTTAACGCGCTGAATGAACTGCTGAACCGTATCGCCAGAACTTTGAATTTCTTCCAGCATTTCTAGGACTGCTTGATTGGCACCACCATGAAGCGGTCCAAACAGCGCATTAATACCAGCTGAAACTGATGCAAACAAGTTTGCATGCGACGAGCCAACCATGCGAACCGTTGAAGTTGAACAATTCTGTTCGTGATCTGCGTGCAATATGAAAAGCATGTCCAGCGCCTTAACAATTGCAGGATTTACTTGATATGGTTCTGCAGGAACACCAAATGTCATATTCATGAAGTTAGAGACATAATCAAGTGAATTGTCTGGGTAACGGGATGGTTGACCAATGGTTTTTTTGTATGCATATGCAGCAAGTGTTGGGATCTTTGCAAGCAAGCGGATTGTTGATATCTCAACCTGACGCTCATCAAATGGGTCTAATGAGTCTTGGTAGAAAGTTGAAAGCGCGCTAACTGCACTACTCAATACCGGCATTGGATGCGCATCCCGTGGGAAACCATCAAAGAATCGACGAAGGTCATCGTGCACCATGGTGTGCATAGTGATGTCTTGCGTAAATTTACTTAGCTCACTTGCACTCGGCAGGTGTCCGTAGATCAAAAGGAAAGAAGTTTCAATGAAAGTACTTTTTTCTGCAAGCTCTTCGATTGGATATCCGCGGTAACGCAAAATACCGTTGTCGCCATCGATGTATGTAATTGCAGATTCGCAAGAAGCAGTGTTCATGAAGCCATGGTCAAGCGTTATGTGGCCAGTTTCTTTCAATAACGAAGAAACGTCATATCCGGAGGCACCGACCGTTGCTGGAACTTCGCCAAGAAGTAATTCGCCATTTGGGTGGACCAGTTTTGCTTGGGACATAACCCAAACTTACTATTTGTCATGTCATTAGCACTAATCAGGATTTTGATTATTTGCAAAAAACGGGCAAGTGTTAATTAACCGTTAACCGCGAAACTGCGCTAGCAATCCGCTCGTCAGTCGCAGTTAGCGCCAAACGCACGTGATTCTGACCTGCGGGCCCGTAGAAATCTCCCGGAGCTGCCAAAATACCCTTGCTGGCAAGCCAGTTAACCGTTTCAAGGCAGTCTGTCCCATTTGTTGCCCACAGATATAGGCCTGCCTGAGAATGTTCGATTTTGAAACCGGCTGAAATGAGTGCGGTGTGAAGTACGTCACGTCGTTTGGCGTAACGCGCTTTTTGCGCTGCAACGTGTGCGTCATCGCCAAGTGCTGCAACCGTCGCCAACTGCACCGGAGTTGAGACGAGCATTCCAGCGTGCTTTCGCAGAGAGACTATGTCTGCAATCAATTTGGTGTCACCTAGCACAGCGCCAGAACGATAGCCAGCAAGATTTGAACGCTTTGACAACGAGTGGACTGCCAAAATTCCAGTGAAGTCTGTTCCGCAAACTCGTGGATCCAAAATTGAAATTGGCTATCGCTTACAACTGGTGCAGATAGTTCCCGGCCGCGGGCAACAATTTCTTTTAGTTGATCTGCGGTTAAAACTTCCCCTGTTGGATTGCTTGGGGAGTTCACCCAAATCAAGTCAGCGTTATCTGGAATATCAGAGGCTTGTTTGTAGGTTACGTATTTTGCATGAGCCATCAATGCGCCAACTGCATACGTTGGATAAGCAAGTTCTGGAATGGCAACTGTACTGCTGGCATTTAATCCAAAAACAACCGGGAGCCAAGCAACAATTTCTTTAGATCCAATTGATGGCACAACTTGATCGACGTTTAATTCAGCCGACAAGATGCGCGAAGCCCAAGAGACCCATGCTTGTCGGAGTTCGATTAGTCCAGCTGCAGTTGGGTAGCCAGGTGCATTAGCGGCGGCGGCCAGCGCAGAAGTAATAACTTCTGGAGTGTCATCAACCGGTGTCCCAATGGACAGATCAATAATTCCATCTGGATGCTTTTTTGCAACTTCGCCGGCTGCTGCAATCCGGTCCCAAGGAAAATCTGGTAAGCCGTTTGCAAGTGGTGAAATCAGTTAACTCACCTGGGTCGGAAGTGACTTGATTTCTTCTGGATCATTGCTGGTCTTTCCAGTTTTTGATGCGCCACCTGGAGAGCCAAGGGTTTCAAAAAATGCGGTGTTGACTCCCTTGAAGTTATCCCACTTTTCTGGGACATCATCTTCGTAGTAGATAGCCTCTGTTGGGCAAACTGGTTCACATGCGCCACAGTCAACGCATTCATCGGCCTGGATGTACATCATGCGATCGCCTTCGTAGATGCAATCTACTGGGCATTCTTCGATGCAAGCCTTATCTTTAACGTCCACACAAGGCAGTGCGATCACATAAGTCATTTCGACCTCCATACAAATCCTGCGAGAAAAGTAACTTTCTCAGCACTCCAAACTTACCTGTCTATTGAGTTTTTTGTCGCATCAGGCTTGTGATTCCTGAGCTAACTGTCGAGATCTATTGAGTTGGTGCATTACTTATTGGGCTGGCCCATTTTTCACTGGGCTGGCGCATAACTGGCAGGACGGCAGACATTGAAAGCAGTATCGCGCCGGCCAGGATATAGGAAGTCGAATACCAGGTGACTGTGAAAACTAAGTCCCCATTATTAGATTCGATTGCCATTCGAAGGGTAACCAAAACCCAGATCACCAAAAAAACTGTGCCGCCCAATCGGGTTTGAAACTGTCGATTCAGCCAAAGCATTGCTAACACACAAATACTCAAGGCTAAAACCAAGCCGTATGGGATCCGAACTCCTTGAATCACAACGCGATCAGCATGCGCAAATCCTGCGACAACGCTGACAAACAAACTGACTAACGCACTGATCAGGACGATTCTAAGTTTTGTCATTTAACTAACCTAGTTGACGCTTTCTAGGCCATTGAACAGATCTGTCTCGCGGCCTAAATCGTCAAAAGGTCCAGAAGCATTTCCGGCAACTAATCTGTAGTACTCGGTCCCCATAACTTGTGAACCTAAGTTATTGGAGAGCGCAAAGAATCCTTCTTCAGTACTGATTTGAGTCGCATGTGCCCTAAGTGCGCGCATTTTCTGATCAGCAAATTCCCCACCATCAATTGCGGTAGTAACCAATTCGTCTGGACAGGCAAACGGAATTTCATCGGGGTCCTGTGCTGCAAACCCAGTATCTTCGCCGGCAGCCTTAAGCATTTCGATACCAGCTCGCATCACACTTACTGGAAACGCGGTCCAATAAACCTTTTCGATTAGCCAAGGTTCACCAAGCTCGGGAGCAAAACTTGGTGCGGCTGCTAGCTCTCGGGCATAGGTTGCCACGCGATGAGCCTGGATGTGATCAGGATGTCCGTATCCCCCGAAGTCGTCATACGTAATCAATACTCGTGGGCAGGTTTCCCGAATAATCTTCACTAAATGTTTTGCGGCTTCCAAGAGGTCGCTGCGCCAAAAACAATCTGCTCGCTCGTTTGGCGGCGTGCCCACCATTCCACTATCGCGATAGGTGTGTGCCCCTCCCAAGAGGCGCCAGTCAGAGACACCGAGTTCCGACATGGCTGCGGCTAATTCAGTAATTCGATGTTTTCCCAATTCGTCAGTTTTATCAGCTGCTAAATGTGCCAGTTCAGGAACTAAAATTTCGCCTTCTTCGCCCAAAGTGCAAGTGACTAAAGTTACTTGTGCTCCAGCGGCAACATACTTCGCCATAGTTGCGCCACTACCGATGGTTTCATCGTCTGGGTGAGCGTGAACCAAAAGTAACCGCTGATTTGGCAGGCTAGTCGTGCTAGATGTCATGTACCAACTGTACGAGACACTTGATAGACAAACGTGGCAGGATCAAGGTGTGACCGAATCATTTCCACGCCAAAGTGCCGCTACTCGTAATTTTCAACTAGGTGCACCGCGCAGCTTCACCATTTGCGAATCTGGTGAGCAAGTATTGTTCTTGCGAAGTGAAAGTGGCCGAGATTCGGTTAATTCACTCTGGATCTACGACGTAGTAAATCGAGTCGAAACCAAGTTTGCCGACCCTAGAGTGATTCTTGCTGACGATGCTGAAGTTCCAGCAGCTGAACGAGCCCGTCGTGAGCGAATGCGGGAAACTACTTCAGGAATTACCTCTTATTCAACTGACGCCATCGGAGTTAACGTTACTTTTGCACTTTCTGGGCAGTTGTTTGCAGGAAACTCCACCACGCGAGAACTAAATAATCTAAACGTCGAAGGTCCCGTTATAGATCCGCGGTTATCACCTGACGGAAACTTCATTGCTTGGTCCAATGGAAAAGATCTATTCATTACCGACTTTTCGGGTAAAGAGGTACGTAACTTAACTAACGAGAGATCAGTTAACACCGCATGGGGTTTAGCAGATTTCATTGCCTCTGAAGAATTTGGGCGCATGCACGGCTACTGGTGGTCACCAGATAGCGATAGCTTAATTATTGAATCCGTCACTGATGCAGATGTTCAGAGTTGGTGGATCTCGGATCCAGCAACTCCTGCAAAAGCTCCGCAAGAAATCAAATACCCAGCCGCTGGTACTACAAATGCAACAGTTGGCCTCGAAAGAATTTCAATAACTGGTGAGCGAGAACCTCTTCGATGGGATAACGATTCCTTTGAATATCTGATATCAGTTTCCTGGCAAAAAGATTGCAATGCGCTCATTACTGTGGCTGATCGGGCTCAACAACAATTTGTAACTTACTCGGCAAATCCTTTAGGTCTTGAAAATGTTCATGAAGTATCCGACCATGAATTTGTTGAAGTAATCCCTAGTCAACCGCGTTGGCTTAACAATCAGATTGTTTCAGTCGTCGACAATCGACAATCTGATACTAGAGAACTTCAGGTCGCTGGAAATACAATTTCCCCTGCAGGACTTCAGGTCATGTCTATTGTCGACATCAAAGATGAATACATAGATGTGATTGCCACCCAGGATGCGCTATCCCGCGACTTATTGCGAATTGGGTTCGATGGATCAATCACTGAGATTTCCCAAGGCGGTTTGGCAAGTGCAACTGCAACAACTACTGAGCTCCAGGTAGTAGTTGAATCTCGGCTTGATACCAACACTCGCAGTTACCAACTTCGACGAGGAGTTAAAACCGAACATTACTTTGATTCATTGGCGGAAACACCAAACTTCACTTCTCAGGTTCACGTCCTGCAAACTGGTCCTCACAAAGTCAATACTGCTGTGATATTTCCTCAGGACCATGTTCACGGGAGCAAGAAGCTTCCCGTCCTGATGCGTCCATATGGCGGCCCGCATGGTCCCCAGGTCCAAAATGGCGCCCTCAGTTACGCAATAGATCAGTGGTTTGCTGATCAAGGATTTGTTGTTGTTATTGCCGACAATCGTGGCACCGGTGGCCGTGGACCTGCTTGGGATCATTCGATTTATCAAGATTTCGTAGTGCCAGTAATCGATGACCAAGTAACTGCAATTGCAGATGTTGCCAACCATTTCCCAGATGACATTGATGCAACTCGAGTTGGAATTACTGGGTGGTCATTTGGTGGCTACTTGTCTGCGTTAGCAGTAATGAAACGACCCGATGTATTTCACGCTGCGGTAGCGGGTGCCCCAGTAACTGAATGGCTTTGGTATGACACCGCTTACACCGAGCGCTACTTGGGTCATCCTGAAAAATTTCCTGAAATCTACGAGGATCACTCGCTAATCTCTATGGCCAATCAGCTGGAAAGACCTCTGATGTTGGTTCACGGACTAGCAGATGACAATGTGGTTGCAGCTCATTCGCTTTCGTTAAGCGGATCACTCTTGGCAAATAAAAAGCCACACACTGTGCTTCCGCTTTCTGGAGTAACTCACATGACACCGCAAGAAATAATTTCAGAAAATTTGATGTTGTTAACTGTTGAGTACTTGAAAGAACAACTTGGCGTCGAGTAATTAAACCTGACGCTGGGATTACTTCAGGAAGTCTGTTCCAGAGGCCGAAGAACTGCCTGAGATATCCATTGGGAAATGGCAGGCCACTTTGTGACCAGATGCTAACTCGCGTAATTCTGGAACTTCAGATTCACACCGGGCCTGCGCCTTAAAGCAACGGGTTCTAAAGACACAACCGCTTGGTGGGTTGCTTGGGCTTGGCAAATCACCAGACAAGATGATTCGCTCTCGGGAGCGCTCAAGATCTGGGTCTGCAATTGGAACTGCTGAAAGCAATGCATGTGTGTATGGGTGCAACGGTGCCTGATACAAAACCTCTTGCGGTGCCTGTTCCATAATTTTGCCAAGATACATAACTGCAACACGGTCAGAAATATGTCGAACTACCGATAAATCGTGCGCGATGAATATGTAGGCAAGGCCAAACTCTTGCTGGATATCATCCAGTAGATTGAGAACTTGAGCTTGAATCGAGACGTCAAGTGCTGATACCGGTTCATCACAAACAATTAACTTCGGTTTTAGCGCAATAGCTCGAGCAATTCCAATCCGCTGACGTTGGCCGCCAGAAAATTCATTTGGGTAGCGGTTGTAATGTTCAGGATTTAATCCAACGCGATCCATTAGACCTTGAACGGCTTTCATGATGCCACCCTCGGGCTTAACGCCCTGAACTCTAAATGGGGCCCCAATGATGTCACCAATCGTGTGTCGAGGATTTAGAGATGAAAATGGATCCTGAAAAATCATCTGCATTTCGCGACGAAGTGGTACGAGTTCTTTTTTCTTGATTTTTGTGATGTCTTGACCATCAAATTCGATCGAGCCAGCAGTTGGTTCAATCAGTCGCAACATGGCACGGCCAGCTGTTGATTTACCACAACCGCTTTCACCAACTAGACCAAGAGTTTCACCAGGGAAAACTTCCAGACTTAGTCCATCAACAGCCTGAACATTTCCAACAACTCGATTGAACAACCCCCCACCTTGGATTGGAAAATACTTCTGTAATTCTTTAACTTTTAGGATTGGTTCCGGCATGGTTATACCTTGCCAATCTTGCGTTCAGACCGAATCGCAGTACGTTGGGACTCAGTTAGATGGCAACGCGCTTCGTGATCCACTGATACTGCAAGCAAGTCAGGAAACTTGTTGGCACAAGCATCATCAGAAACTTGAGCCTTAAAGGTGCAACGAGGTGCGAACACACATCCCATGGGCAGGTTCAGCAATGATGGCGGTGAACCAGGAATCGGATCAAGTTGTTCCTTCTTTGCGGAAATCTGTGGGATCGATGCCAGCAAACCCCAGGTATACGGCATTTGCGGCTCGTAAAAAATCTCGCGAACTGGCGCATGTTCCACTGCACTGCCACCGTACATAACTAAAACTTCATCAGCTAAATCTGCAACTACCCCTAAGTCATGTGTGATCAACACAATCGCGGTGCCGAATTCTTTCTGCAACTCTCGCAACAAATCCAAAATTTGCGCTTGGACCGTTACATCTAAAGCTGTTGTTGGTTCATCTGCAATCAAAAGTTCGGGTCCATTGATCAAAGCCATTGCAATCATTACGCGCTGGCGCATACCGCCCGATAGTTGATGCGGGTACTCATTCATACGCTGCTCAACTGATGGAATCCCAACTCTCGTTAACATCTCAGCAGCTCTAGAACGTGCCTCAGAATCTTTTACTTTGTTATGAACGAGTACTGCTTCAATTAATTGATCGCCGATTGTGTAATAAGGATGCAAGGCGCTTAATGGATCCTGGAAGATCATTGCCATTTCATCGCCACGAAGTTTGCGAACTTCTTCGGGATCCGCGCCAACTAATTCTTTTCCGTTGAAAAATACTTCGCCTGTAATCTTTGAGTTTGAAGCGGTCAACAAACCCATAACCGCAAGGCTGGATACGCTCTTGCCAGAACCTGATTCACCAACAATTGCTAGGGTCTTACCGCGCTCAACTTTGTAGGAAACGTTGTTAACAGCATGGACGATTCCATCATCCGTTGTGAACTCAACATTTAAGTTCTTAACTTCTAAAATCAAATTTGAATCAATTGTCATGACAAGCGCACCCTTGGATCAATCGCGGCATAAAGAATGTCGACTATTAAATTGGCGACAATGACAAATACTGCTGCAACTAGCACAGTTGCTGTGATAGTTGGCAAGTCATATTCAGTTACTGCACCAATTGCTAAGCGCCCAAGTCCTGGCAAACTAAAAATGTATTCAGTGATTACTGCACCGCCCAATAGTCCCGCAAGATCAAGTCCCGCCGAGGTGACAATTGGAGTTAGGCCGGCACGGAACGCATGCTTACGGAAAACCACACGTTCAGAAAGGCCTTTGGCGCGAGCGGTGCGAATGTAATCCTCGCCCATTGTTTCTAACATCTGGGAACGTGTCAGGCGGGTGTAGTAAGCCGCGTAAAGAATCGCGAGAGTCAACCAAGGCAGGAGCATGGTTTGGAAGAAAGCTACTGGGTCTTCAAATGGAGAAGCGTAATCGGGATAAGGTAACAAATTCCATCGAACAATTACGAATATCAAAAGTAAAAGTCCAACAAAGAAAACTGGGAGTGAGTAACCAATTAAGGAAATCCCCATGATGGTTCGATCTTTCCAATTACCATGATTCTTTGCCGCGACAATACCCGATGAGATGCCAATGAGCATCCAAAGAACGAAAGCACCAATCGCTAAGTAAAGGGTTACTGGAAGAGCATCAACAATCATGGTTGTAACTTCTTCGCCATTACGGAAGGAGTAACCAAGACAAGGAGCTGAACAATCAAATGTGGCAGTACCGCTGCCGTAGGTACGTCCGACGAAAATACCTTTTATCCACTCGATGTATTGAACATATAGGGGTTGATCCAGACCCAGTCTGATCCGATTTGCTGCGACGATTTCTGGCGTGCAAGTTTTGCCACAAGTCAACTTGGCCGGGTCAGTAGGAACTGCGTTAAACAACAAGAAAGTAATGATGCTCAGGATTGTCAACATAAGAATCATGACAAAAATACGTCGCACTATGTAAGGAAACATCATTTACCTTTCTGATTGAAGTTTTACTTCATTTAAAGTGACCAGAAACGAGGGCAGTCTGTGAGCGAACCTAAGTCCGCTCACAGACGCCAACGTCAATTAATTACTTAACTGATAGTGATGCATATGGCCATGAGCCGTATGGTCCCCAAATGTAGGCACCATTAACCTTTGAGCCATGAATGCGCTGTTCTTTACCAAAGCGGGTAGGTAAAGCAAGCGCCAATTCCATCGACTTCTTGCTTAGTGCCTGCCAAGCCTTAGCTTGTTCTGCGCGATCTGTGATCACCTTTGCAGCATCTGATTCAGCCAAGAAAGCTGCATCATCCCACTGCGAAAGGTTGAATCCACCGTTTGCAGCAAACAGTTCAGGAATAACTGTAGATGCATTTGACCAGTCCGGAGCCCAGCCAGATGCTGACATGGAGCCCTGCTTTGCTGGATCCAAAACCACGCCGTAGTAAGCGCCTGGCTCTAGTGGATTTAGCTTGGCAACAATGCCAGCCTTAGCTAATGACGCAACAAGAGATGCAGCAGCTTTATCCGCTGTTTCACTTTGGCCATAGTCAATTACGAATGGTTGTGGGAATGGTTCTCCCGAATCCGCAATTAACTTCTTAGCTAGATCTGGATTACCTTCGGCTGGAACTGCTTCGCCTAATAGGCCATCCCACAAGCCAGTCGGTGCATAGTCAGCGCCGATGTTTGGCTTCACGACACCGTCTGCATAATCACCGGCATACTCGCCACCAGCAATTGTGCGAAGTTCGGCACGGTTTACAGCGGCAAGAATAGCTTGGCGGTGCTTAACGTTTGGAACTTTCTTGGTGTTGATTGCGTAGTAACGAACATATGGATCTAGTTCGTCATAACGACGCTTTTCATACTTGGCATCAGTAAAGACAACAGCAAGTTTCGCTGAATCAACGCTATCTGGCGAAATCGCAGTCTGATCGTCGCCAGCATCTGCCATCAAACGTTCAGTGATAACTGCTGCTGGTTGGGCGAATACATATTCGATGCGATCTGGGAAAGCACCACGGAAAGTGTCTGTGGCTGGATCCCAATTCTCATTACGAACCAAAACTAGCTTGTCCTTCTTTACGTAGGACTCAATCTTGTATGGACCGTTTGACAGTGGTTTGTCATCATAAGTTTCACCAGTGTCGGCGTCTTTACGGACTGCCGCAAATGCACTCAAGGTAACTGCGTAGTTGAAGTCAGATGCTGGCTTTGCAAGATTGAATGTAATCTTGTTGCCTTCACAAACAACAGCTGCGTCATAGGATGCCTGACCCGCAGCATCATCTACATATGGTCCCTTGTAATCAGTGACATTGAGCATGGTCATTGCGTAAGCCGGACCATCAGTGATGATGTCAGTTGCAAATGTGCGAGAGATTCCATACTTGAAATCTTCACAAGTTACATCCTTGCCGTCTTCCCACTTCATGCCGTCCTTAAGAGTGAACTCCCAAGTTAGACCACCATCTGGTGTGGTGCCGGTGTCAGTAGCTGCATCTGCAACTAGCTGGCTGGCTTCATTGTTGTCCTTGCTCAGTGTGTACTGAGTAAGGGTGCGGTTTAGGTAAGCGCTAGCAAAAGCTAGGTCTTCACCCGTGTAATTACGCTGTGGATCTAAGTGAAGAATCTGCTCTGCTTCCGTAAGGATTGTTAGCGTTCCACCTTTCGTTCCACTTCCGTTCGCTGAGTCACTTCCGCCACCGCACGCGGTGAGCAAAAGAGCCAGCGACACTGCACCAACGCCGAAGCGGATGCCTGTCGACTTCTTCATATTTCCTCCATTGAGATGCGGGTTCGCATCTTTAGGTCGTGATTCGGATGAATCACATTTTCACTTCCCCGGTTGAGGTTGTGATTTTTTTCAGTTCTCGAGAAACTGAAAAACTTAGTTTCTGTCCGCTTTCGGATCCAGTGCATCTCGCAAGGAATCTCCAAGCAAATTAAACGAAAGCACAGCAGCTAGAAGCATCGAAAGTGGCACAAAGAAGTAGAACGGGTCAACGGTAAAGTAGCCAACTGATTCTTCAAGCATGGAACCCCAAGTAGGGGTTGGAGGCACCACTGAGATTCCAAGGTAAGCAAGGGCGGCCTCAGCACCAATTAGTCCCGGCATTGCGATAGTTGCATAAACCAAAATAGGTGCCCAAAGATTTGGCAATAGCTCGCGAAACAAAATCCTTCGATTACTCGAACCAATGGAAACGGCTGCCTCGACGAATTCTCGTTCGCGCAACGAAAGTACCTGGCCACGAATTAACCTCGCTAGGTAAGGCCAGCCAAAGATGCTCAGTACCAAAATCAAAGTTGTAATACGTGAGGGATTTCCTTCCGGTAATCCCCAAGCCTGTAGGCGCTGTTCCAAAACTGGCGACATGGCAATAATTACGAGGAGTAACGGGAATGCAAGTGTGATGTCCATGAACCGGCTTAATAAAGTATCGGTTCTGCCACGAGAATAACCAGAAACGATTCCAACTACTGTTCCAACCACAACGGTAATTAGCGTTGCAGATAGTGCGATAAACAATGAGATGCGCGTGCCGAATAACAGTCGAGCCGAAATGTCACGAGCTGTTAGTGGCTCAACTCCAAGCGGATGCTCTAAAGAAACCCCGCCAAATGGACCAAGCGGCAAACTTCCGGCATCACTTAGCAAATCAGTGTTGAAATCGTAAGGATTAACGCCAATCCACTTAGAAATCAATGGCCCAAAGGCAGCAATGAACAGGATAAATACCAGAACAAAAATGCTGACAACTGCAACCCGATCTTTGCGCAGCCGAGCCCACGCCAGCTGTCGCAGGGTTCGCCCAACGACAGCCTGTGTTTCAGTGGCTTCGACTAACGACATTTTCGATTTGCCTTCCAGTTGTTCACCTTTAATTCACCTTTTGAAGTCTATTTGGATACTGTGGGCTACGAGTACTCGAATAGGGGAATAACCATAAGTATTGCGAGAGAAAAGGCCTATTTTTATGGCAAAATTTCGCGCTTTCCGATATTTACCAGGTCATATTGATTACCAAGTGCGATCTGAGCGTAGACGTTTGTGAGTGAGTCAGGCCGATACAGCACGATGCGATCTACGGCATACGGAAGGTAAACAGATTCCTGCATAACCAACTTTTCGATTTCGCGATTTAGTCGTGCGGTTTCTACTGCCGAATCAGATGCATCCAACAAATCAAGAAGAGAGTTAATCTCATCAAGGTTGAGTTCCGCAAAGTTCTGATTTGACGAAGGTTTAATTTTTCGCCCATCGACAAGCGGTGCCCAGTAAGAGTATGCAGATGAATAATCTGGTCCCCAACCAGAAGATGCCAGCCCTATTGCTTGAGCGCTCATCGTTTCTGGAGAGCCGATACCTGTTGTGAAGTACTCCGCAAAATTCGCAAACTCGACTGGATCTACAACTATTCCAACTCGTGCCAAACTCTTTTGCACTGAAAGAAATATGTCTTTTCCAATACCAATTGCAACGTAAGCCATATTGATTTGGAAACCGTCTGGGTAACCGCACTGAGCCAGACTTTGCTTTGCCTTGCGCAAGTTTCCAGTTTCGTCCCTACCACTTGGATAAGGATTGTATGAACTATCGAACCCTAAAATCGTTGGCGGGCTTAGCGAGTGCGCAACCGCTGTAGTCGCACTCCCCCCGCGAATATTTTGGAGATCAAATTTGTCTAACGCAAAAAAGATTGCATCTCGACAAGGGGCTCGATCTAGCGGAGGAACGGTCGGGTTAACTACAAGAAAATTAACAAAACTCATTTCTGGATTATCGATAAGTGCACGTTGAGATTTATCAGCTAAAGTTGCATCGCGTGCGGTGGGGGCTAGCCCATAATTTAACTTCACATCAATCTCGCCAGCGAGTAACGCTTGATCTGTGGAGTCTACATCTGGAAAAACTTTCCAAGACATGGCGTCAACCTTTGGAATTCGGATTCCGTCTGATTCCTGAGTCCAAAGTGCATTTCTTGTAAACGAATACTGCAAACCCGCTTGGTCAATAGTTAGAACGAACGGTCCATTTGATGCTGGATTAGCTGCATAATTCGAGCCAGCAGCAAGTAATGACAAATCGCGCGCCTTCTGAATAGGTGCATATTGTGGGGTAGCGAGCAAACGCGGGAATTCATTGAAGGGTCTATTTAAATTAAAAACAATGGTTTTTTCATCTGGTGTAACGATTGAAACTAAATCTTCTTTTGGAGCTACATACGGGCCTTTGTAATCGGGCACACCACCGCTACAAGTGCTTAAGAGACATAATGTGTCCAGCGCAACCGGACTTTGCAGTGAGTCATCAAATAAACGTTGTATCGAATACTTAACATCGGTAGTTGTCACCGGAGAACCATCGCTCCAAAACACATCGGTCCGAAGTCTAAAAGTCCAGGTAGTCTTGTCCGAATTTGAAACTGGTAGGTCAGTAACTAAATCAGGAACCACAATTAGTCCTTCTTCACCTGGCTTGCCTGCAAATGCCATTAAGTTTCGGGAAAACGCACGGTGAACTACAGCGCACCAAGGATCGAAAGTTTGCGCTGGATCTAGCGAGTCACACGGTGCCGACGACCCTAGTCGAAGTAAACCACCGGGAGTATCGCCATTTCCGACAGCACGAGTTAGACCTGCATTAAATCCGCCTGGTGAATTACTAACAATTATTGATCCACTCAAAAGTGCAACACTTACAAAGGCGATTCCTGCGAGTGTTGCGAACTTAATCCAGCGATTTGACTTCACCGTACGTACCTAGTTGTTGCGGGCTTTCGTTCGATTACGATCGCGATCAACTTTTGCTAAGGCAACTTTACGAATTCGAACCGCAGTTGGCGTTACTTCAACGCATTCGTCTTCACGACAGAATTCCAATGCCTGCTCAAGACTTAGTTGCTTGGCCGGAATTAATCGCTCAAGTTCGTCACCTGTTGCTGATCGAACGTTTGTTAGTTTCTTTTCGCGAACTACGTTTACGTCCATATCTTCGGCTCGAGCATTTTCCCCGATAATCATGCCTTCGTAAACTTCAGTCGTTGGAGATACGAACAAAGTGCCGCGCTCTTGCAAACCAAAGCAAGCGTAGGAAGTTACTGCGCCACGTCGATCCGAAACGAGTGAACCTGATGGTCGAGTGCGTAATTCACCAAACCAGGGTTCGTACTTTTCAAAGATGTGGTGCATAAGACCGGTGCCACGCGTTTCCGTTAAGAACTCGGTTCGGAAACCAATAAGGCCGCGGGCGGGAACGATGTATTCCATGCGAACCCAACCGGTTCCATGGTTAACCATCTGTTCAAGGCGACCTTTTCTTAGGCCCAAGAGCTGGGTAACGACCCCGACATAATCTTCTGGCACATCGATTGTTAGACGCTCCATTGGCTCATGGATTTTGCCACCAATTTCCTTGGTCACAACCTGTGGCTTACCGACAGTCATTTCGAACTTCTCGCGGCGCATAAGTTCCACGAGTACAGCTAACTGAAGTTCACCACGGCCTTGTACTTCCCAAGTATCAGGTCGCTCCGTCTCAAGAACGCGAATCGAAACGTTACCCACTAATTCAGCCTCAAGCCGAGTCTTTAGCAAACGAGCCGTTACTTTACTTCCAGTTTCACCAGCAAGTGGTGAGCTATTAATTCCGATAGTCATGGAAATTGATGGCTCATCAATCACAAACAGTGGAAGTGCAGTTGGATTTTCTGGATCAGCTAAGGTTTCACCAATTGTTATGGTCTCAAAACCAGATACCGCAATGATGTCACCAGGGCCAGCAGAATCTACCGGTACGCGATCAAGCGCTTCTGTCATCAAAAGCTCAACAATTTTTCCACGGTCAGTGGTGCCATCAGATTTCATCCAAGCAACTTGCTGTCCCTTTTTGATGTTTCCATTGATCACCCGACATAGTGCCAATCGACCTAGATACGGGGACGAGTCAAGGTTGGTGACGTGTGCTTGAAGTGGAGCTTCTGGATCATACGTTGGTGCCGGGATGCTTCCAATCAAAGTTGCGAACAGCGGCTCTAGATCTTCTTCGTCTGGCATGCCACCATCGACTGGGCGCGTTAGAGATGCTCTTCCAGCTTTTGCTGAAGCATAAACAATCGGAAATTGAATCTGTTCTTCATCTGCGTCTAGGTCGAAAAACAATTCGTATGTCTCGTCAACCACTTCAGCAATTCGTGCATCCGGGCGATCAACCTTATTAATCAACAGAATTACCGGAAGTCGTTTTTGAAGGGCCTTGCGAAGTACGAATCTAGTTTGTGGAAGTGGGCCTTCACTGGCATCTACCAAAAGCACAACGCCATCGACCATTTCAAGGCCGCGCTCAACTTCACCACCGAAGTCGGCGTGACCAGGGGTGTCAATAATGTTTAATGTCACACCACCCTCTTGAGCGGCTGGACCTACATACCTCACGGCGGTGTTCTTCGCCAGAATGGTAATGCCCTTTTCTCGCTCCAGGTCCATTGAATCCATGACGCGATCATTCACATCTTGGTTTGCACGGAATGCGCCGGATTGCCAAAGCATGGCATCTACCAGCGTGGTTTTTCCGTGGTCAACGTGGGCAATAATGGCAACATTTCGAAGGTCGTTGCGGACAGCAGATTGGGTCACTGTCCTTATTCTAGTTGAGATATCTCGCTGTTTAGAACCACGTAACACGGGCCCTTTAGGGCATTGAATTTAGATTCAACTAAACGTTGCTCCCAATGAAATTCAGCCTTGTTGATTGTTGAATTCAGATTCAACTAGACGTTGAACCTGAATTCAACAACATCCCCATCAGACATTACGTACTCTTTGCCCTCCATGCGGACTTTTCCTTTTGACTTTGCTTCAGCTACTGATCCAGCAGAAACTAAATCATCAAATGCAACAATCTCGGCCTTGATAAATCCTTTTTGAAAATCGGTATGAATTACACCGGCAGCTTCCGGCGCAGTTGCGCCAACTGGAATAGTCCAAGCCCGAGATTCTTTTGGACCAGCAGTTAAGTACGTTTGCAACCCTAGAGTCTTGAATCCGACTCGAGACAAAATTGCAATACCACTTTCTTGCTGACCAACAGATTGCAAAAGTTCTA
Source organism: Actinomycetota bacterium (assembly GCA_009918005.1). Taxonomy (GTDB): domain Bacteria; phylum Actinomycetota; class Actinomycetes; order S36-B12; family UBA5976; genus UBA5976. The sequence goes on along the minus strand of RGDC01000006.1, from coordinate 16,476 downwards.
ATGCTTCATCTTCTGGAAGTTCGCCAAGCTCTGCTTCAAGTTTTGCATTCATAAAGACAGCTTCAACTGGCGCAACCAACGCGCTCAACTCTTTTTTCAAATTCTCGTCAGTCAATTCTTCTTCATCCAAGTTGAAAACATAAAGAAACGGTTTTGCCGTTAATAAAAACAACTCACGAATTGGTTCATAATCCAATCCCGACTCAAAAATGGTTTTTCCCGAATTTAAAATTTCAACGGCTTTTTCCGCAGTTGCCAAGGATTCAGCTTTTGATTTATCTAAACGCGATTCTTTCAGCAATCGAGGCATGGCTTTCTCAAGCGTTTGCATATCAGCCAAAATCAATTCTGTGTTGATAGTTTCAATATCATCTTTTGGTGAAATTGCTCCATCAACATGAACTACATCAGGATCTTTGAACGCCCGAATAACTTGGCAAATAGCTTCTGACTCTCGAATGTTTGCTAGAAATTTATTTCCTAGTCCTTCACCTTCGCTCGCACCGCGAACGATGCCTGCAATATCCACAAATGTTACAGTCGCGGGCAATATTCGTTCTGAGCTAAAAATCTGTGCCAACACGGGAAGTCGCACATCTGGCACCTCAACAACACCAGTATTCGGTTCAATAGTGGCGAACGGGTAATTCGCCGCAAGTACATTATTTTTTGTCAATGCGTTGAATAAAGTCGACTTTCCGACATTGGGTAATCCGACGATTCCGATAGTTAGGGCCACGGCACATAAGCGTAGCCGTATTTCAACCTTTCAACAGACTCGGCCTTGACCCGATACGTTTAATCCATGGCAATTACAACAAGTGAGCCACCTGCCAGTGAGCCTGCTCTAACTGGTTGGACCTATCCAGGCGTCATCATATTGACGAGTGTCGCCATGATGGTTGTGATGGCTCTTGACATCTTTGTTTCTGGTGACATCGGCGTCATATCGAATATTGGCTTGGTTTTTCTTGGTGTCATTGGAGCACTTAAAGTGCGTCCCGCAGATTACCAGGCTGCAATTTGGGTAGTTCCGATTGCCTGGATGATTTCATTATTGACAACTGGCCAACTCGCTCCAATGCGTGGTGGGTCATTTTTACGCGAACAAGTTTTACATCTTGCTTATGGTCTTGCTATGCACGCGTGGTGGATATTTGGAGCAACTGCTCTAAGTGCAAGCATTGCGATATTTAGGCGTGGCCGGCGGACTTAATATCTCGTCGCAACTCGGGTGGCAAAGCAAAAATTAAGTGCTCTTCGATAGTTTCCACTTCTTCGACATCGGTATAGCCGCGTTCGGCTAACCAAGCCAGTACGCTACTTACTAAAATCTCAGGAACTGATGCGCCACTCGTTAATCCAATAGTCTGGGCATCTTTGACCCAAGCTTCGTCAATTTCGCCAGCAAAATCAACGCGATATGCAGCTCTAGCACCTGCTTCTAATGCCACATCAACCAAGCGGACTGTGTTGGAGGAATTAGCGGAGCCCACTACGAGCATTACATCGCAGGCTTGGGAAATTTCTTTTACAGCTTTTTGACGGTTTTGAGTTGCATAACAAATGTCGTCACTTGGTGGATCAATTAAGTTTGGAAACTTAACCCGCAGCTTGTCAACGGTTTCCAAAGTCTCGTCAACTGAAAGTGTGGTTTGGGAAAGCCAAGCGACAGGCCGAGTCGGGTCAATTTCGATTTCTTGGACGTGATCTGGTCCATCAACCAAAGTCATATTCTCTGGCGCTTCACCCATGGTGCCTTCGACCTCTTCATGTCCTTCATGACCAATAAAGAGAATCTGATAATCGTCAGAGGCAAAGCGTCGCGCCTCTGAGTGAACTTTTGTAACCAATGGGCAGGTGGCATCAATCGTCTTTAGATTTCGCTGCTCAGCTTCTTCATGAACTGCCGGTGACACTCCATGAGCGCTAAATACAACGGTGGCACCCTCAGGAACTTCATCGGTTTGATCCACAAAAATTGCACCCTTGGCTTCAAGTTCCGTGACTACATACTTATTGTGAACGATTTCCTTACGAACATAAATTGGTGCGCCATGAACTGCCAAAGCCTTTTCAACAGTGACAACAGCTCGGTCGACGCCAGCGCAGTAACCACGCGGCTTTGCTAACAGGACTTTTTTCTTTGTTTCGCTCACTCTCCTATCGTAAGCCCGCGCCTCCCCTGCCGCTTTCCGACATTAGGCACAATAGATCCATGGATCAGAGCGACCCAGCCAAGCCTGGACTAGACCCCGAAGCACCCCTAGCAGTCCACTCGGTGAGCACCATGATTGGTGAATATATTGGTCGGCTTGGAACTATCTGGGTTGAAGGTCAACTTGCTGAAGTTAACCCTAGAAAAGGGTTGACTTACATTTCACTACGCGATACCGATCGTGATGTTTCATTGTCACTTTATGTAGCGTCCGGTGTGATGGAATCTCTCGCAACCACCGTTGAGCAAGGTAGTCGTGTATTGGTTCAAGTGAAAGCAGACTGGTGGGCTAAGCGCGGATCTTTGCAATTCAAAGTTTTGCAAATGCGTGCCGTCGGTATTGGCGAACTAATGGCCAGGCTAGAAGCTTTAAGAAATCTCTTGGCTGCCGAGGGTTTGTTTAATGAAGATCGTAAAAAACCTTTGCCATTCTTGCCAAGACGAATTGGCTTGATTTGTGGTCAAAGTAGTGATGCTATGCACGATGTAATTGAAAACGCCAAGCGTCGTTGGCCTGATGTGCAGTTTGAAGTGCGCGAAGTCGCAGTGCAAGGTGTCAATTGCGTAAGACAAGTCAGTAGTGCTCTTACGGAACTCGATGCCATTTCTGACATTGATGTGATCGTGATTGCCCGCGGTGGTGGCGCATTCGAAGATCTTTTGCCATTCAGCGACGAATCTTTAATTCGAGTTGTTGCCAGTGTTGATACCCCAGTCGTAGCTGCTATTGGTCATGAAGAAGATCGCCCGCTAATTGACTACGTAGCTGATTATCGGGCTTCAACTCCAACCGATGCCGCTCGCAAAATAGTGCCTGATGTCTTGCAGGAAATTTCTGACCTAAGGAATGCTCGCTCCAGAATCCAAGCACTTATCTCAGCTGGCATAACAAAACTGGAACAACAACTTGCCCTTACGAGAAGTCGTCCGGCTTTGGCCTCCCCTGCAACACTCATTACTCAGCGCATTAATGAAAACAATGGATTGCGTTCAGCTATGCATATCAAAGTCAGGAACTTTATAGAACTAGAGGGCGCGCACCTAAATGGCACTAACGCAACGTTGCGTGCACTTTCTCCGCAAGGGACTCTCGAACGAGGATTTTCGATTGTTCGAAATGCAAGGAACCAAATAGTTAAGAGTGCATCGAATGCTAAACCTGGTGACGAGTTACGAATCAAATTTGCTGAAGGCGAAATCGTAACTCGAGTTGAAGAGAGTTAATCCTCATCTGATTGGTTCGGGCGCAGCGCTTCGAGTCTGGCTTTGGCTCCCGCAAGGCGCTCTTCGCAGATTGCTGCGAGTTTTTCCCCTTGCTCCCACAAAGTGACCATGTCATCAAGTGGCAGATCCTTGTTTTCGAGCCGCGCTACAACATCGTCTAACGCAGACTTTGCTGCCTCGTAAGTCATTTCCGATGATTGATCTTTAGCCATGTCTAGATTCTACGGTTTTGCTAGCACCAAAGATTCGGTAAAACGCAGTAACTCTTCCCACGAAGCGGTGCCAGAAACTATGGAAGTTACATCACCTTCCGACTTTACGTATGCCCTAGTTAGTGGCTTATCAATTTCACACTTTTGCCAGAGCACTTCATTGATAGTTAACGTCGATGCGCAGGTAGCACTATTTGTCGCTGCCGAAACGACCGATTTAACTGGGCCATCACTTTGCCAGAGCGAGACATACTCATTTGCACTAGTTTGAAAACCTAAAATCCACCGAATGTCACCATCCTCGCCGTAAGACTCTGCCTCAAGCCGAGCACTCGTTGCTTGATATCCAGTTGGTAAAGCTTTTGGAATCGAAATTGGCCAAGTTTGCGCCAACACTGCGCTGGCAACTGCACTTTCGTAATCCACTTGCTGTTTTACCTCTTGTTGTGGTCGCCAGGCGATCAACATAATTACGCCAACTGTTGCGATTACTGCACTCATGGACAGAATCATGTCCCAAGCAGTTTCCCGCCCTCTTGGTTTTTTGTTGGCCATACCTCTATTTTGCCTGCTTTCCGCAAAGTCTGCTCTCGAGTCGTCAGGTCCGTGGTACTACTTGCAACGGCATTAGGCTAATAACATGAGCTCGTTTAACTACACCGAAATTCTTCCAATTGCAGAAAATGCCCCGGAGTACCGCCTGGTAACCACTGAGGGAATCACGACTACAAAAATTGGCGAGCGAACCTTTCTAAATGTTGAATCCAGCGTGTTAGAAAAAGTAGCTTACGAGGCAATTCACGATATTTCGCACTATTTGAGAACGAGCCATCTTGAACAACTGAAGAAAATCATCGATGATACCGAAGCCTCACCAAATGACAGATTCGTTGCAATCGATTTGATGAAGAATGCCAACATTGCTGCCGGTGGTATTTTGCCGATGTGTCAGGACACCGGAACTGCAATTGTTTCAGCTAAACGCGGTTCTCAGATTTTGACTGACGGCCCCGATGAAGTTGCGATTAGTCGTGGAATATATGACGCCTATCAAAAATTAAACCTGCGTTACTCACAGCTTTCCCCATTAAACATGTGGGATGAGAAAAATACCGGTGATAATTTACCGGCCCAGATTGAGATCTATTCCGACACCAAGCCAGGTCATGAGAACTCATACGAAATGCTATTTATTGCCAAGGGCGGCGGTAGCGCAAATAAGAGTTACTTGTATCAAGAAACCAAAGCAGTCCTAAATCAAGAGAGCTTCCTGCGGTTTATGGATGAAAAATTACGACTTATTGGAACTTCAGCCTGCCCTCCGTATCACTTAGCAATTGTTGTAGGTGGAACCAGCGCGGAGTACGCCCTGAAGGTATCAAAGCTTGCTAGCACAAAGTATCTTGACTCGTTGCCAACTGAAGGTGGTCCCGAGGGTAACGGCTATCGCGATCTTGAAATGGAAACTGAAATTCTTAAGCTCACCCAAAACTTCGGAATTGGTGCACAATTTGGTGGCAAATATTTCTGTCACGACGTTCGAGTGATTCGATTGCCACGACATGGTGCTTCTTGCCCGATCGCAATCGCAGTTTCCTGCTCAGCAGATCGACAAGCACTTGTGAAGATAGATGCAACTGGTGCTTACATTGAAAAGCTTGAAACTGATCCAGCTCGCTTTTTGCCAGAAATCACAGATGAGCATCTTGAAGACAATGTTGTCAGCATTGACCTAACGCGTCCAATGTCAGAGATTCGTGAAACGCTTTCAAAACTTTCTGTCAGAACTCGAGTGTCACTTACTGGACCGCTGATAGTTGCACGCGACTTAGCGCATGCAAAGATCTTGGAAATGATTGAACGTGGCGAAGAGATGCCGCAGTACTTCAAAGATCACGCCGTTTACTATGCCGGCCCGGCTAAAACTCCAGCTGGTTACGCATCAGGATCCTTTGGACCAACTACTGCAGGTCGCATGGACGCTTATGTTGACCGGTTTCAAAAAGCTGGTGGTTCGTTTGTAATGCTGGCAAAAGGAAATCGCAGCGATGCAGTAACAAAGGCTTGTCGGGAAAACGGTGGGTTCTACTTAGGCTCAATTGGAGGTCCAGCAGCACGATTAGCTAAGGACAACATTAAAAAAGTTGAAGTCCTTGATTTCCCTGAGATGGGTATGGAAGCAGTTTGGAAAATTGAGGTTGAAAATTTCCCAGCTTTTGTTGTGGTGGACGACAAAGGAAATGACTTCTTTGCCGAAACGCTTCGCCCAATTGCCTTGAATATCCCAATTGGTCCACCGAAATAATTTAAGGTTTGAAGTTTTTTGCTGGTGGCCACGGGCTCCAGCCCCTAGCTAGCCAGCCCTTATATGCAACTAGATCTTGTTCATTACAAGTTGCCTTACTTGCTTTTGAGGCATACTTCAGTCCTCCGTACGATTGCCAAAATCCTGCGCTAACTTGCCAAGTTCCTTGATACTTTCCCTTGCCGCCAGTTGACTTGCAATTGTTGTGAGACTCAACTTTTTTCACATATTTTGCGGTTGGTGAATTTACCCAAACTTCAAACGAAATCTTTTTGCGCTCTGCTTTGGACAAGTTTCGAGTTGGGTCATCGGCCACGTGAATGACTGCAGCATTCGTCACATTTACTGTTGATTGGACCGACTGCAACGCACAAAAAATAAATGCCGTAGATATCCAAACACGATTTCTTATCACGGGCTTAATTCTAACGAACCATTTTTTGAATTAGGCAGGCAGGTCTTCCAATAAGTCTGTTACCAATGCAGCAATTGGAGACCGCTCTGATCGATTAAGAGTTACGTGTGCAAACAATGGATGACCTTTGAGTTTTTCTACAACTGCAACAACACCGTCATGTCTACCAACGCGTAAGTTATCTCGCTGCGCAACGTCGTGTGTTAAAACAACTCGACTATCTTTTCCAATGCGCGAAAGTACTGTCAGTAAAACATTTCGCTCCAGTGATTGCGCTTCATCCACAATGACAAAAGTGTCGTGCAATGAACGACCCCGAATGTGAGTTAAAGGCAGGACTTCGAGCATTCCTCGTTCCAAAATCTCATCGATCACATCACCAGAAGTGACGGCTGACAAGGTATCAAATACTGCTTGGGCCCATGGAGACATTTTTTCGTTTTCACTACCCGGTAAGTAGCCAAGTTCCTGGCCACCTACTGCATAAAGTGGCCGAAAAATGACTACTTTGCGGTGCTGTTGGCGCTCCATGACAGCCTCAAGGCCAGCACAAAGTGCTAAGGCACTCTTACCCGTTCCAGCTCGCCCACCAAGTGAAACAATTCCGATCTCAGGATCAAGCAGTAAATCCAATGCGATTCGCTGCTCTGCACTTCTGCCATGTAAGCCAAATGCTTCCCGATCACCTCGAATAAGTTGTAGGCGCTTATCTGGTGTCACTCTAGCTAATGCGCTTCCTCTTTCACTGGAAAGAACAATTCCGGTGTGACATGGATTTTCCCGTGCGCTTTCATGATCGATGATGTCATCGCTGTAGAGAGAATCAATCTCAGAAGAACTTACGGACGCTTCTGCCATGCCGGTCCAGCCACTTGATGGCACAATCTCAGCGCGATATTCCTGCGCCTCTAATCCCACGGCTGAAGCCTTGACTCGAAGTGGTAAATCTTTGCTTACTAGAACTACGTCACAGCCCTCAGAAGAAAGATTTTTGGCGACGGAAAGAATTCTGGTGTCGTTATCACCTAAACGAAAACCGGCAGGCAAAATTTCTGAGTTCGTATGATTAAGTTCAACTCTTAGGACTCCACCTTTATCGCCAAGTGGAAGTGGGGCATCAAGTCGCCCATGCTTAATTCGCAGATCATCAAGGCTGCGGAGTGCTGAACGTGCAAAGTAACCAAGTTCGGGATGAGTGCGCTTTGTTTCCAATTCCGTAATTACAACTACCGGAATAACTACTTCATGTTCATCAAATCGAAACAGGGCACTCGGATCAGAAAGCAAGACGCTAGTATCCAAAACATACGTGCGCTTTTGAGTGTTCGATTCGGCCACGAGCTCACCCCAGATTTTCAGATTTATCCTTGGGAAGGCTCGGAATTGCCCGATACAAATGACCGTATTCCTGCACTGCATTTTGCTAGGTCAGACACGCCGAGACAAAGAGTTGCGCGTTGGTGAATTTCTGAACAATTACAGGGATGTAGTTGCATCTTTGGCGATCTACTAATCTTGGGCGCATGGGAAGAATTCGCACTCTTGTGGGTGATGTCGCATACGACTTGTATGGACATCGGCTAACTTCTTCACTCCCCAAAGATCAGCTTCCTGCTCATGTTGGCGTGATCTTGGATGGGAATCGTCGCTGGGCTGCCGAGATGGGTTCATCAAGTGCCTACGGTCATCGGGCCGGTGGTGAAAAGATTGCTGAGTTCCTTGGGTGGTGTGAGGAACTGGGTGTTGAGGTTGTAACTCTCTGGCTACTTTCTACGGACAATCTACTTCGTGAACCTTCTGAGTTAGACGCATTACTAGAAATCATTGAAGAGACTGTGACCTCTTTGGGTAACACCGGAAGATGGCAGATCCATCCAGTTGGCGCACTTGAACTACTTCCCGTGAAAACTAGAGATCTACTTAATAGAACTAAAGTTGCGACCGAACATGTCCCAGGGCTTTTGGTCAATGTTGCAATTGGATACGGTGGTCGGCAAGAAGTTGTGGATGCAGTTAGATCATTGCTTATTGCGGAAGCGGCCATCGGCAAATCTCTAGCAGAAATTGCATCCGAAATCGATATCGAGCACATTGCTTCACATCTTTACACTAAAGGGCAACCTGACCCCGATTTAGTGATCCGAACTTCTGGTGAACAAAGACTAAGCGGTTTTTTACTCTGGCAAAGTGCGCATTCTGAGTTTTATTTTTGCGAAGCCTACTGGCCTAACTTTCGCAAAATTGATTTCTTGCGGGCTGTGCGCTCATACACTGCAAGAAATCGACGTTTTGGTGTTTAGTTGAAAACTCCAATTGATTTTTTTAATGTTTGTAAATCATTAGTTGGGGCATCGCAAACAAATCCGCGACATACATACGCAGTCGCCGTTTCTTTAAGCACTTTTCGATTCTGAAGTAATGGCTGTTCGGCATCCCAAGCGTAAACCAAACCTGGCGCAGTTCCTTGAGCCAATACGTTTTGGAGCTCAGAATCACTTGGACCAACAATCGCTACTTCGCGAGGACCATCTAGCCAGGTAACGAATGTGGCACTTCCCCATCCCGCAAACCGAGTATGAGATGCAACCAATGGGATTAGCGCTGGCATAAAGGATTCGGCCCAGCTTCGCATCTCGGTATCTCCCGATAATGCTGAGTACGTTAAAGCTGCATCAATCGTCGCGGCCCAGCCCGATGGAGTTACGTTGTCCGTTGGATCTACTTGTCTCGAAGTAACATCTTTAGCAACTGGTTCAACATCGTTTGCAGTATCTGTTAATCCAGAACCTTGCTGAAAATGATCTTTAATGTCAGCAAGCAAAGTCCCAGCTAATTCGCGCCAAGCGTCGTCGCCATTGACCTGCGCCAAAGCCAGAAACGCACTTGCCACCAGTGCTTGATCCTCTAGGACACCAAGTGCATGAAGTCCCGGTTTGCCATCGCGTGAAACTCTTACCAATCTGCTCGAGTGTTCTGCGTCAGCCCCCAGATGTGTGCTCACCAACAGGTCTCCAGCACGTGTGGCGCAGTCAATCCAGTCTTGCCTACTGCAGATACTGCCAGCATCAACTAAGGCACGGATTGTGAGTCCATTCCAACTTGCGACTATCTTGTCGTCTCTACCGGGGCGAGGTCTAGTTTCTCTGGATAGCAAAAGCTTTTCTCGCAAGTTAAACCATCTACCCCAGTCATCTGGATCCTGGTGAAGAGTTAGAACCGATTTACCGAGTTCGAAAGTTCCATCTACGGTTACATTGCAAAGGCGTATCACCCAATCTGCATCAGCCGCACCGAGCACTTCGGTTATTTGCTTCGGCGTCCAGGCATAGAAAGCGCCTTCTTCGGTATGCCCAGTTTCCAGATCGTTGCTATCGGCATCAAGCGCTGCTGCGAAGCCACCTTCTGGGGTTTGCATTTCACGAATTAGGAACTCCGCAGTTTCAGTTGTAATCCGTAGCGCTTGCGTATCCCCGGTCAGGCGATATAGATGTGCATATATGGAAAGAAGTTGCGCATTGTCGTAGAGCATTTTTTCAAAGTGTGGAACGGTCCAGGTTGCATCCACACTATACCGAGCAAAACCTCCACCTAGTTGGTCGTAAATTCCACCTCGTGCCATGGCATCACAGGTTTGCTCGACCATTTGCATAATGCGAAAGTCTGATTCGCTGCCTTCAATTTTATTTAATGCTTCACATCTAAGTAGGAATTCCAATGCCAGAGAGGGTGGGAATTTGGGAGCATCACCAAATCCGCCATTTACCGAATCAAAACCTAAAGCGAGAGAATCTATGCCTGAAGTTACTGCAAATGAAATTTCATCTCGAGTAAATTCTGATTTAGATTTAACAATTAGTTCATTTCGTGATCCGATGTGCTCCATGATTCGAGTCGACGATTCACTAACTCGCTCTCGCTCGTTGGTCCAAGTGTCATTTAATGCTAGGAGGACTTGGGTGAACGAGGGCATTCCATGTGATGGGCGGGGAGGAAAATAAGTTCCCGCGTACCAAGGCCTTCGATCATGGTCAAGCCAAACTGAATTTGGCCAACCACCTTGTCCAGTCATTGCCTGAGTTGCCTCCATGTACAACGAATCAACGGCAGGCAACTCTTCACGATCTACCTTTATGTTCACAAAGTACTCATTCATCAAGGCTGCAACGGAAGGGTTTTCAAAGCTTTCATGTGCCATAACGTGACACCAATGGCAAGCGCTGTATCCAACACTTAAGAAAATCGGTACATCTCGACTACGAGCTAGTTCAAACGCCTCTTCAGACCACGGATACCAATCAACAGGATTTTCGGCGTGCTGCAACAAGTACGGCGATGTTGAATCTACGAGTCGGTTAGGCACACCCTATTCTTGCACTTTGTTAAGACTGGACTGATACTCATGTGCTGATTTTTGTGATTTACCCTTTTGATGTGCCGCTAATGATTCCAGGTCGGGAAATAATGATGCCGGAAAATAATTGAATGATCAGCGCTACACCCAAAGCAATAAATGAAGCACCCCACGTGTGTGTTAAGTCTTTGAGTAATCCCAAAGTTAGTGGCCCAAGCGCTGAGATGATGTAACCACCACCTTGCATAAACGAGCCTAGGTCTCGAGCTGTTTGGTGACTATCAGAGCGAAGCAACACTAAAGTTAAAGCCAGCGGAAATGATGAGCCTAATCCAATCCCAAGCAACGAAACCCAGAGCCAAGTTCCATTTAGCCACCATCCAGTCGTTGAAAAGAGATAAATTCCAACTAGGCCTATCGAAAAAATAACTACAAAGATCACGCAAAGTGTTACCTGGGATTTGAACTTTGCTGCCAGCGGCGGAACAAAAAGTCCAGCTGGAAAGCCGAGTAGAACTAGGAGTGCTAGTTGGTTTCCAGCCATCGTTGGATCGATTCCTGAATCTCGCAAAATAGATGGCAACCATGCGTTCATTGAATGATAATTCATAGACTGGAAGCCAAAGTAAAGAACTAATGCCCAAGCCAACTTGCTATGGAATAACGCACGCATATCGCGAGGTGTAGTCAGGGTTTCATCAACAGTTCCTGCATGGCGATAAAAGCGCCAAACGGTCCAGGCAATTAATGGCAAAATCGCCCAAACTTCTAACGCTCCACGCCAGGACCCAAAAGTTTCGGTTAGCGGATATGTGATTAGCGCAGCAACGGCTGCCGAGATTGAGATGGCGCCCGCGATCATCCCCATGACTCCACCAATATTTTTAGGGAAATCTCTGCGGGTAATTATTGACGGAACTACGTTTCCAACGGCTACGCCAAGGCCGATAACTATAGTTCCTAAATAGAGAACAATTACAGATGGTACAAGTCGCAAAGTTCCACCTATTGCAAGAGCTATCAAGGCAACGGAAACTGCTCGATTCGGTGTTACCCGGTGGAGCAATCTAGGAACTAGCATCGCGCCAAATCCAAACATGAGGATTGGCAGAGTGCTCAGTAGCGAAGCGGCGGTAGCACTGAGTCCGAATTCGGCACGAATTTCGGGAAGTACCGGACCAACAGAGGTAGTTAGTGGGCGCAAGGTCATGCCTACAAAGAAGAGTGGCATAGCTCTTAAGATAAATTTTTGCTGGGACTTAACGGCTGAATCCGACACCAAAACTCCCTTTACTGCTGCGTTAAGCCTAGTGGGTCTCAATGATTCGAATAATTTTGGGATTTATGAAAGCACCCACCCGTCCGACCTGATTTTCGACCCCACATTCGCCTGCAGGAGCGTTTGCAGCGTCAATCGCCACTACTAACCCTCACTGTTGGTTTTGACCATCTGGATCAAAGAACAGGCAGGACTTACTTCTAAACCGCACCGTGCTCAACGACCAAAAGTCGTCTTACGTGGACCGCTTTGCCTGCGGCTGGCATCGGCTTGCTGCAAAACAACTTCGAAGAACTGCTTTGCCGCGCAATCACGGACCCGGGTGGGTGCCGATGTTAAGGCTATCTGGTTTTTGGAGTGCCACACAAAGCCAATCCAAAGACTCGTTGTGCACCGGCATATCTAAGGATTCTGGCGGCGCTGTTTAGAGTTGCACCTGTTGTTACGACATCATCAACAATTACTACAGTTCCATTTATAACTCTGTGCACCCCAAATACACCGTCTAGGTTTGCCAACCTTTGGGCCGCAGATAATCCAACTTGATCAATCACTGGTCTACGTAGAAATAAATTTGAGGTGTCGAGCTTTAATGAGTCACACTCATGAGTCAAGTGTGTGCACAAGTTTGCAATTGTATTAAACCCACGCTCTCGGATCTTTAGTTGCGAACTAGGGATTGGAACTACGATCAGATTTCCAGACACATCAAGTTCTTCTAAAGTTTTTCGCAAAAGCTTTGAGAGCGGTTCAGCATACTTCGCATCGCCATTCTTGTAGCGAATTATCGAATCTCTAATCCAGCCGGAGTATTCGCTAGCACAAAAGCAGGAATCCAATTCAAGCAAATCCCTAGCTCTAAACGGTTGAATCTTTTCAATACATGTGTTGCAATACGCAACACCAAGCCTTTTACAGCCTAAACATTTCGGGGTAAACACTAACTCTTTCAAAATTGACATAGGAAAGTATGTAACGAAATTTGATCGAGTACTCCAATAATTTAGGTGCTGTTTATAATCCCAGCTTGTTGATTTAGTTGGTGAAAAATCCGCCAATTCCCGATGTGACTTGAGTCCACGATCCAAAATTCTGTTGGTAGACAAGTTGATCTGCGCCATCTACGGCTGAGACGTGAAGCCTTCCAGTACCGTCCACCGAAAGCTGCTGTGCGCCAATTGGCGCGCTAAACATCTTAGATTTTCCATCTAGTAATGAGATGTCAAAAAGCAAGTCACTATTTGATTCATCTGTCCCTAACGCGGCGATCGAAGTAGGTGAACTCCAAACTATTTCCCGAACAGAAGTAATACTACGTTCAATTCGATGTAGTCCGATGATTCTGGTCTCGGCATCAGTCCTAAAAATTGCACCGACTGCAATGACATCTTGGATTCCGTTTGATAAAACGACGGCAACTCGAACGCCATCACTTGAAATTGAAACCTGTTTGACTTGGTCACTCGTGCCGAGTGCTGATGCGTCAACAGGAACTATTCGAAGTGAGCTATCGCTCAATACTTCTCGTACTCCCTGTCCGAAATCTGAGAAGTAAATTCTTCCGTCTCGATCCCAAGTTGGCTTAGAGATCTGATCACCCTGTGCGACAACTCTAAAGTTAGATTTTGCGGAATCTGTGACTAAAACCGACTTACGATCTGCCGACACCGTTGCTATCTGAGAGTTATTTATATTTGGTACTGCAAAAGCTAATGGAGTTGGCGCGACGTACCTTAAATTTTCCACATCGTTGCTGAAAGACACTATTTTTTCGTTCCTGATCACGTTTAATGTAATTTCACTAGCGTTTGGTACGGGTGAAAAATTCTGCCAGTCCTTGACGGTTTGCAGTGGACCAATTTTGGACAGCACAAACGGTTGACCTGAGACTGAAATTTGAACGGCAGAAACGTTTGCAAGCTTACTCAGAGTCCAAACCAACTGGGCTGAAAGTGCACGTCGGGTCAATTCATCAGCACCCAAAATCTCATTTGAAAAATCTACTTGTGCAATCCCGTTAGTTACTGGAACGGAACCATAAGTCAAAGTTGTGCCCACAGGAAAAGCGCTAGTGGCAACTGGTGACAGATAAGGTGAAGGTCCGTCAAGAAGAGCGCGAACTAGCGAGGTCGCTGCCCCAGAATTGCTAACCGGAACCAATAAGTTGTCAGTCACCAAAGAAGTCAAATCGGTGTTGAAAAAATAGATTGGGAAACTTCGGAAGGATCGGTCAACGTCTCCGCTCGAAAGCAAGATGCCATCGCTCGCCTTTGAGATTCTCCATTGCCCAGCTGCATCTTCTTGAAGCTCAAAAGATTTAGAAACTTGAGTACCAGGATCGGCAATTTGAAATCTTCCCAAATCTGAAATTGCACCTAGTTTTTCTGCGGCGACAGTAACGCTTGCCGCACTTTCTGCCACCTCAACAGTAGATGCCTCATATATCTCGATACCCGTTAATGGATTCCAGTCACCGGCGGATTCAATCGCAAGGTACTGTCGCGCAATTCCATAATTTTCCGATGGGTCTGCGCAAGCATCTAAAAATCCCCGAACTATCTCAGCTGGACTCATGCCAAGGCTTGGTGGTCGAGCAATGACTCTCACGAACTGTGTTGACGTATCTTCAGAGATTTCGTCGCCGTAATGCACTTTGCTAGAAGTAGGGATTCCAGTGCAGCCTGACAACGCTAGGACTCCAATTAAGATTCCGCCGATAAGTTTCAATCTCACGGTGCACCTACTGAAATTGCCACATTAGTAATGGCACCTAACTCAAGCCGAGGCAAAGTTAAGACAAACTGTGCACCTTTATTTGGAGCACCCCAAACCTCAATGATGCCGCCGTGGAGTGCTGCATCCTCAGCCGATATTGAAAGTCCGAGTCCAGTTCCTCCAAGGGTGCGTTGGCGCGCGGGATCTGCTCGCCAAAAGCGACCAAAAACTCTTGAGAGATCTTCGCTGGCAATTCCTTGACCATAATCTCGAACTGAAATCGACACGCAAGTTTCATTACCTGCAATCTTTACCTCAACGTCAGTGCCATCACAATGTTCAATCGCATTAACGATTAAGTTTCTAATGATTCTGGAGACACGACGCATGTCTGCCATAACCGTAGAATCGCCAAAACTTTCGAATTTAAAGTTGGTCGAGTGCTCAGCAGCAATTTCACTATTGTCCCGCAGAATTGCCTCAGTGAGATCCGCTAAATCAACAGGTGCACTTTCGAGTGGAGCTGCCCCAGCATCAATCTTGCTCATCTCAAGCAAGTCACTCAGTAGTAAATCAAATCGATCCACCTGATTTCTCAGTAACTCAGCTGACCTCGCCATATCAGGATCGAAATCAGCTCGTGCGTTATAGATCATTTCACTTGCCATGCGCACCGTAGTTAGTGGTGTGCGTAATTCATGTGAGACATCAGATACGAACTGTTGCTGAATTTGCGACAAAGATTCAAGGCGGATGATTTGGCTTTGAAGGCTAGTAGCCATTTCGTTAAATGATCCTGCAAGTCTTGCAATGTCATCTTCACCATTTACCTGCATCCTTCGATCCAAATCACCTGACGCGATTTGGACTGCGATTTCTGCAGCTTCTCTTACTGGGTCAGTGACTCGAGCCGTCGCAAACCAGGCCAGCACCATTAAACTCACCAACAAAATGATTCCTGTTGCTGCAACTCCTTGTTGAACAAGATCGATAGTTCGTTGCTCACTATCAAGAGGAAACAGCAAATAAAGTTCATATGCCCCGACTCGAGGAATTGAAACTGGAGATCCCACAACGAGTCCCTGGGTAGTTTTGCCGTCTTCATAAATCAAATTTGAGTAAGCCCAAGCTTGTCGATCTCGTTCTCGAATTGCAGTTCTCAGATCCTCGGGAATTGATGCTTGGGAAATCAATTTGGTTCCGCGCTCAGGCACTCCCACTAAATCTGGGTCGCTTAAGAATAAGGCATCGTAAATACCTGGGGAGCCTGCACGAACTGCGAGGGCCGTAATCACAGAGTCAACAAGTCGAGTGTTGTTTGGCGCGACTAGTCCAACATCTGCTGCATCGAGTAGCCGTTGAACCTCTAGGCGCGCTGCTGTCGACTCAGTCAATGCGCTTTGTTGCTTTGCTTCAAGCAGTCCGGACGCGACCTGATTTACCAAGAGCACACCAACAATACTTAATACGGATGCAGAGATCACGAAAGTTAATGTGAGCAATCGTAGCTGCAGGTTTCTTCGCCAACGACTTCTAATGGAAATCTTTTCTTGAGCCAAGGTGCTCACGGCTTAAGGTTGCCCAGCTTTGTAGCCAACGCCTCGCACAGTCACGACAATCTCAGGTTGTTCTGGGTCGATTTCGATTTTTGCCCGAAGCCTTTGTACGTGAACGTTGACAAGCCTGGTATCCGCAGCATGCTGGTATTCCCATACATCCGCTAACAAAACCTCACGAGAGAACACTTGCCAAGGCCG
>RGDC01000050.1 GCA_009918005.1 Actinomycetota bacterium | reverse complement strand
ATTGACATTTTGAAATCAAGTGCTGGTCGTAGCGAAGTAGTTGAAGTTGCCCAAAAGTGGTACGGATCAGATTTTGCAAAAGCGGAACTTAATGCTGCCTTGATAAGAGTTAGCTCACTTCCAAGTTGGCCAACATCCTTCGATGGAACTATGCGCTCCTTGGCAGAACTTAAGAATCTCACCAGTACTTTGATCGGTCGTTTTTGTATCGCAGCTCAGCAAGCCACTCAGGCTGAGTATGGCCAACGGCCATTGACCAGATACGACGCCTCGTTGGTAGTTCCCGATGAGGCTCGATACGAAGTAACTGCACTTAAAGCCTTAGCTGCAACATTCGTGATGAACCGAGCTGGTGCTGATGAGATGTACGCCAGACAACGTCAGCAGATTAAGGACTTGGTTGAGTTTCTAAGTCAAGACCCACAAGCCAACCTTGATCGGTTTCACACCGAACTATGGCTTGGAGCAAGTTCAGAGGTGGCGAAATTCCGCGTAGTTATTGACCAGGTGGCGGCCCTCACAGACGTCAGCCTTGTGCAGTGGCACCAACGTTGCTGCACGTAAAGTAGGGGACGTGGCAGGTGGTGGCGGAAGTTACAAAGGACTTTGCCCATTTCATGATGAGCGCTCACCTTCATTTCACGTAACACCAAGCAAGGGCCTGTACCACTGTTTTTCCTGTGGTGAAGGTGGCGATGTAATCACTTTCGTTCGAAAAATTGATGCACTTTCATTTACCGAAGCTGTTGAAAAGCTGGCAGTTAAATATGGAATCATCTTGCGTTACGAAGAAGGTGGTGGTGCCTCAGCCGGTCAACAAGGTCAGCGAGCACGACTAATCGAAGCCCACAAAGTTGCTGGTGCATTCTATAAAACTCAATTGTTAACTCCAGAAGCTCAGCATGCCCGAACCTTTTTAACTGAACGTGGTTTTGAGCAAACATCCTGGGATCTCTTTGGCGTTGGGTATTCGCCATCGGGCTGGGATGGTTTAAGAAATGAATTGCGCAGCAAAGGATTCTCCGAAGAGGAAATGATTACAGCTGGCTTGGCGGTTTCTGGTCAACGCGGCGCATACGATCGATTCCGCGATCGTGTCATGTGGCCAATTCGTGACTCAAGTGGCGACACCATCGGGTTTGGTGCCCGCAAACTTACTGAGGCAGATCAAGGTCCTAAATATTTAAATACCCCCGAGACTCCGATTTATCGCAAGTCGCAAGTTTTGTATGGCATTGACTTGGCTCGCCGTGACATGGCGAAACAACAGCAAGCCGTTGTTGTTGAGGGCTACACCGACGTTATGGCATGTCACTTAGCTGGAATCACAACTGCAGTTGCAACTTGTGGCACAGCCTTTGGCGCCGATCACGTAAAGATGCTGCGTCGAATTTTGATGGATGACGACACTAAACATGCTGAAGTCGTTTTCACATTTGATGGTGATGCTGCTGGCCGGAAAGCCGCACTTAAAGCATTCGGCGAAGATCAAAAGTTTGTGGCATCCACCTTTGTTGCCATCGAACCGCATGGACTTGATCCCTGCGACTTGCGATTGAAGCATGGCGATGAAGCCGTAAAGAACCTAATTGCCACCAAGATTCCATTGTTTGAATTTGTTATGCGCTCAACTATCGAAGAATTTGATCTAGATACAGCCGAAGGTCGGGTTGCCGCCATGCGCGCAGTCGCGCCAGTACTCGCAGGTATCAAGGACACAGCACTTCGCCCCGAGTACGTTCGCACAGTAGCTGGATGGCTAGGCATGGATGATGCCACGATCCGAAGCGAAATGAGTTCTGCTGGCAAGAAATCTGCGCCACAGCAATCGCGAGCTCAAAGCACTGCGTCGTCACAGGCTGCGCATGTTGAGCGCGAAGCTTTGAAATGTGTCCTGCAAACACCGCACCTAGTGGGTTCGTGGTTTGAATCACTTGAAGAAAGCGTTTTTACCGTGCCGGCGGCTTCAGCGGTTTATGCAGCATGTGCGGCAGCCGGAAATCCGCTGGAATTTGATTCGGCGCAGGCTTGGATCACAAAAGTTCTAGAGCAGGCCCCAAATGATGAAATTAAATCTCATGTCCGAGCAATGGCAGTCGAGCCCCTGCCAAATGACATTCCGGATGAGAGATATGTTCAAGCAGTCTTGGCCAGAATTTTAGAAATGGATGCCGGTAGACGAGTAGCGGAGATTAAAGCTGAGTTAAGTCGTGCCGAAGTTGGCACAGACGAGATCGATCAAGCACGTTTACTTACTGACTTGCTTTCCCTTGAGAGTTATCGCCGCGATATGCGTAACTTTGCAGTTGGTGACATTTAGTGAGTTGGTTTAAGCGAGCACCAGCCATGCCCGCCGATTTGTCGGCAGCAACTCTTCGCGAAGGTCGGTTATTGGCTTGGGCTTATCACTCCAAAGGATTAATTGCTGTAACGAAAAACTCCTTAATCGACATTTCGGATCAAGAAACAACGGTGACTCCGTGGAAAGATTCGGTCCAGGCTAAGTGGGAGCCGCCTCACTTGACGGTTATATTTCAGGGACAAATTGAACAAAAGCCAACGTCTCGTTCTTGGATTTTGGATGAAGCAAGTCAGTTACCAAGAGCGGTGCGAGATCGGGTGACGTCGACGGTAGTCGTAGATCGAGTGTTCGAATTACCCAATGCTGGCAAGGTTAGATTCGTTGCACGCAAGGACGAAAAGAGTGTCTATTGGACCGCGATTGCTGATAATCAGGAAGCAAGCAAAACTGAGATTGGCCAATCGGAAATTGCACAGGCCGTGGTTGAACTTCGATCCTCATTTGGAATTTAGGGCGTTTCGCCACATTGACATCATTTTGTTAAGATTGTCCAGTTAATCCCCTGTAGCTCAATTGGCAGAGCACTCGACTGTTAATCGAGTGGTTATTGGTTCGAGTCCAATCGGGGGAGCCACGCAAGAGATTTGCCACCAAGGAAAAAGATGAAAAAATTGTTTTCCTTCGCACTCTTAGTTGCGATAGCCAGTTTTGGTGCAATTGCAACCAGCCAAGCTGCAAATCCAAAAGCTGATGATTACAAGTACCGCTCCTGCAGTTACCCAACAGGAAAGCCTGGTGAGTACAAGCCGAATGCCAAGTCTTGGAAAGCACAAGGCTTTACCGAAGTCATTAAAGGTATTGACATTTCAGTTTGGCAACACCCAAATGAAAAGCCAATAGATTTTGCGGCGCTGAAATCCGAATACGACGTTTCTTTTGTTGTTATTAAGGCTTCCGATGGCGGAAGTCGAGGTAATGAAAACGCACTGAAGTGGTTTCCCATTGATAGCGCTGCGGCCCGAGCTGAAGGCTTAGTAGTAGGTGCATATCATTACGCCTTGCCTGGAATATTGGATCGCAGCACAATCACGGATGCAAAGCTGCAAGCCCAGCGCGCTGTGAAACAGGCTGGCGGTGCCAAAGTTGGTGACTTACCACTCACTTTGGATTTAGAAGAGTTACCGTGCGGTTGGACGATTCAAAGATTGGCTAAGTGGACGAGTGCATTCTTAACAGAAGTGCAAAGTCTTACAGGTAGAACTCCGATGATTTATGCAAACGGGAAGTTCATTGGAAGATTGCAAGATGCGGGAGCAACTGACTTATCGAAGTACCCACTGTGGCTGGCTAAGTGGGGACCAAAGCTAGGCACCGATCCAAAGGAAATGCGAATTTGGAATAACGACTGGACAATTTGGCAATTCACAGCAGACGGCAAAATCGATGCAGTGCCATCGAGTACTACTGATTTAAATGTATTCAATGGAACTAAAGAACAGTTCCAAGAATTTGTAAATCGTTAAGCAAAAGCGGCTTCAAGAGCAACTTCAACCATTGCTTTAAAGCCAGTTTCACGTTCTTCGGAAGAAGTTTTCTCGTGAGTGCGAATCATGTCACTGACAGTACATATAGCCAAGGCACGACGTCCATACTTAGCTGCAATTGTGTAGAGGCCACTTGCTTCCATTTCAACACCAAGTACGCCATGTGCTTCGAGAACGTCTAGCGCATTGCTGTCATCGTAGAACAAGTCCATCGAGGCAATGCCACCAACGTGATAGGTAACGCCGTGAGCAGCAGCAGCCTCGACTGCAGCCTTCAGTAGGTCATAGTTTGCAATTGGCGCAAAATCTAATCCGCCGGTAGCGCGACGATTAGTTCCAGAATCTGTTGAAGCTGCCATGCCGATGATTACATCGCGCAGCTGCGTCTTGCCTAAGCCGCCACAAGTACCAATTCGTATTGCGGTCTGGACATCAAAATCTTTGAATAATTCAGTGACGTAAATCGAAATCGATGGAATGCCCATGCCTGTTCCTTGAACCGAGACTCGATTGCCTTTATAGGTGCCGGTGTAACCGAACATGTTACGAACTGAGTTGTATTGAACCGCGCCTTCAAGCATGTTTTCAGCTACCCATTTGGCACGCAGGGGATCACCAGGAAGCAGGATAGTTTCAGCAATGTCGCCTTTATTGGCACCAATATGTACAGTCATAATCCTTAATCTACTGGGCAGTTCTATTAAGGTTGCGATTAGTCCCACAATCAGGAGATCTCAGTGGCTGCAAACCAAGCAATCTTTAACGCCCAAATTAATACCCAGAATCCAGATGGCCCAACCGCGTCGGCGATCGCCTGGTCCGGAGATCACATCATTGCAATTGGAAGTGATGATCAAGTTCGGGAGGCTTGTGATGGCAAAACCGAAATCATGGATGCACATGGCGCTGCCGTAACACCTGGAATTGTCGATGGTCACCAACATTTGTTCCATGGCGCCGAGTTTGCACAAGGCCTTGACTTAGATCGCATCTCAAATCTTTCAGATTTGCGAACTGCAATTGCAGCCGAACGCAAACGAATTGGACCTGGCAAATGGCTGATGGGTTTTGCGCTTGAGTATTCCGCAATCGGCGGTGCGTACCACCACAGTTTGTTAGATGAGGCTGCTGGCGAAGGCCCAATGTTTTTATATACCTTAGATGTTCACACCGGCATGGTTAACGCCGAAGCAATGAAGATTGCAAACTTAACGGGTCCAATGCGCGTTGCTGACAACTCGGTTGTAGTTGTAGACGAAAATGACAAACCAACTGGCGAACTGTTGGAAATGGCAGCGATGCAAATTGTGTTACAACATGTGCCAGTTGCGACTAAGTCGGATCGAATGAATTGGTATGCCGAGGCAATTCGACGTCAGAATGCTGTGGGTATTACTGAGGTTCATTTAATGGATGGCAACCTCGAGACCGTTGACATCATGCGTGAGCTCGAAGAACAAGCAAACCTCAAGCTTCGGATTTTGCTTCATCACTTTGTTTACCCGTACACGCCAATCGAAGAAGTCGAAGCCATGATGCAGACTCATAATCTAAAGGGTTTGCGCTGGCAGGCTGATGGCGTGAAGTTCATGCTTGACGGCGTAATTGATACTGGAACTGCCTGGCTCGAACATCCTGACTCGCAAGGGGCTGGCAATGAGCCAATGTGGCCAGAGCTATCGCTTTATCACCAACGTGCTCGACAATTTCACGATGCAGGTTTCCGAATTGCAACTCATGCAATTGGTGATCGAGCAGTACGCGAAGTGCTTGATGTTTACGAAGGCTTGCCTGGTGGCTCAAATGGCCGTCATCGCATTGAACACATTGAAACTTCACCAGATCACACCATTGCTCGATTTAAGCCGCTTAAGGTAACGGCATCAATGCAGCCAGTACATATGCGCTGGCTGGAGTATGACTTAAGCGACCCTTGGTCCCAGCGCCTGGATACCACTCAATGCGGACATGGCTGGCGATCTGGTGACATTATGAGCACAGGTGCGCTTGTGGTCCTTGGCTCGGATTGGCCAGTAGCACCGTTTGATCCACGCATGGGAATTTTTGCCGCACAAATGCGCAGAGCGCACGATGTTTCCTATGACGGTCCCGTCGGAAAAACTCGAGCGTTAACTGGAGCCGAAACTTTAACGGGCTATACCCGCAATGCTGCAATTGCAGTTGGATCGGATAACGAACGCGGCATGCTCGCACCTGGAATGAAAGCCGATTTAGTTATGTGGCAAGAAGATCCATCAAAGGTGAATCCAAATGACGTGATTGATCTGCCGGTGTTACGCACTGTTGTTGGGGGAGAAACCGTTTTCCAGGTTTGATCGAAAGTCGGTAACTGACATTTCGAAGATTTCTTCTGGTCCATCTTCTTCATCCATTTGCTGACCAACGTGAGTAAAGCCAAGGGAGTTGATAATCGCCATTGATGGCGCATTACTGGCACTAACTGTGTACCTCAACGTCTCGACGCCTGGTTGATTAATCACCCAAGTCCACATGCCAAGTAAAGCTTCTTTTCCGAATCCTTGATTCCGGCACGGCTCACATATTCCAAACCCAATTTCGATCATGCCCACTTCATCTGGTGGGGCATGGAAGCTAATTGATCCAACTACTTCTTTTGTCTCACGCAGAACAATCCAGCGAATGAACCACACGTTTGAGCTGGGATCGGCTTTTACTTGCGGCACTCGCCAACGCAGGGGACCGGAATGTTCGTGAGTCAGTTCTTTGTGCGGGTTTGTGAAGTCGCGATCAGAAAGCAGTGCAGGATTATCAGGATCTTCATGCAACATGAATAACTCAAGCGGAGGAATTAAGTGCAGATCTAAACGTTTGGTTTGAATAAGTTCTTTTGTTTGCGTCAAACTCAGTCACCTAGCGCTTTAACAATGCGAAGCCAACCCAGATACGCACCTGTTAGTAAACACGCACCAGCCAGCTCAAGCTCGGGTCGAATTGGTACGTAATCGGCGGGCGCGTTAAAAGCTGAAACAATTCCAATGTTGTTTACCAAGGCAAAGCCAACCCAAGTTAGCCACCAAGTTAAGGAATCTTTTCCGATTAGAGACTTTGCATCGTCGCTTCCTTCAGCCTTCAATAAGTCTTCAATTACTCTTTTTGGAAACCAAAGTGAAACAACCGGAACAATCCAACTCCAAAATACCCAGGGGAGTTTTAGGCTCATTGCGCTTGGATTAATCGCAGTTGCCTTGAGGTGAAGTTGCTTTAACCAACGACTTGTAATCACCCAGGAGCTGATCATGGTTATAGGAATTATTACTGTCATTGCGTCATAGGCAGTAACAATTTGGTTGGCCGCCGTTCCAGCAGCGAGTTGGTCCCGATAACTCTGGGCACTTGGAATCGAAGCTAAAGCCACGATCCAAACCGCAGCCAAAAGGGATGAGCTGGAGGCAATTACTTGCCGTCCCGACATTGGCCTGGAAGTTTTTTCGGACATGTCTTCAATTCTGCACCAAAGATTAGGAAAGTCTTTGCCGTACGCCAGTGAAATCTCGTTTCACTTCGTTCTACACTTGGTTTAATTCAACTTGAAAGGTTTTCAAATGTCCGAGCGCGTAGAGCCAACAATCACAGTTCTTGGTGGAAGCAAAATCGCAGTTCCACCCGCAGCACTAAAACCCAACAGTATTGATGGACAGATGGAATCAATTTTGATGGCATGGACCTCACCAGATTCTGCAATTGAAACTGGTATTTGGGAATGTTCACCAGGCACATTCATAGTGCATCGCGATGGTTATGACGAAATCGCCCAAATTCTTTCTGGCTCAGCCACAATAACTGGCGAAGATGGCACTGTTGTGGAATTAAAAGTTGATTCCACAATCGTTATTCCTCGAGCTTGTGCGAGTTGAGTCACGGTCTGTACGCAGCGAGTAAAATCTGATGAGTAAATTTCTTCGATCCTAAATGGCTCGAGGTGATTAACCAATTGTTCAGCTTGCAAGAATCCCTTTTCACTTAATACACGGAGAGAATCGTGATCATCCCAATCTCCTCGATCTAGCGCTTTAGCGTGGCGCAAGATTATGAGCGTGTCTGTGGAACCACTTATCTCTAAAAATTTCTTTATGAGGTCTTTATCGGTCTGGTAAGTGGCCAATTCAATTGCCTCATTTGGCTTATTCCAAACAAGTTCGGATACTTCCTCGTTGGGAATGAAAGTGGAATGACCAACACTTTCTGCAACCCAATATTTAACTCGTTTTTGGATGCCATTATACTCAACCGTAGCGAGATGGCGCGTAAATTCAGCCTTGATTCCAGTCTCTTCGAAAATCTCGCGGTAGGCGCAAGCGATGGCGGACTCACCGTCCTCTATTTTTCCTTTCGGTATAGTCCAGTCGTTATATCGAATCCGATGCACGAGTCCAATTTCAATTGAATCAGGAGACGATTGTCTCCAAAGCAGTGCACCAGCTGCTCTGATCATGCTTTGTTATGTCGATCTACGAAGTGATCTTGGAAATTTACCAAACGCTTTCCATCTAGGTCGAACGTTGTTCGATCCCAAGAATTATCGTCCTGCAATGTCCATGTTGAGTACTGATCAGAGAACGAATCATCGAGAATCCCTTTCAGTCTAAGTTTATGCTTATCATTTTCTATCCTGACTAAAGCCTCTACGCGACGATCTAGATTTCGATGCATCATATCGGCACTGCCGATGAAGTATTCCTCAGCACTATCATTCTTAAAATAGTAAATACGTGAATGCTCAAGAAATCTTCCCAAAATCGAACGAACTTTGATATTTTCTCGTTGAGCTTGAGAAGTAAATTTCAATGCACAAATGCCACGTACAACAATCTCAATTTTCACTCCAAATTCAGCAGCTTCGTACAAAGCTCCAATAATTTCTTCATCCAGAAGTGAATTTAACTTAAACCTGATCCATGCCGGTTTCCCATCTTGGTGATGGCGGATTTCACGACGAATTTTGGACAATAAACTATTTCTTAAACTGTGTGGTGCAACCAAGATACGCGTATAT
>RGDC01000049.1 GCA_009918005.1 Actinomycetota bacterium | reverse complement strand
GGTCAAGCATGTCTTGCGCAGTTCCTACTGGGCCTTTAATTCCACGCAATGGATAGCGAGCAATCAAATCATCTAGGCGGGCAATCGCAACTAATAATTCATCGGCTGCAGATGCAAAGCGCTTTCCCAGTGTTGTGGTCTGTGCTGCAACATTGTGACTACGTCCGGTTAATGCAACGTCGGTGTAGCGAACGGCCAGTTCAGCAAGAACTCCTGCAGTGGCAACGGCTTTAGTGCGAATCAATTTCAGGCCAGCCAAAACTTGAAGTTGTTCCACATTTTCAGTTAAGTCGCGACTGGTCATTCCCTTATGGATGTGTTCGTGCCCTGCGAGTTCACAGAATTCTTCGATCCGAGCTTTTACATCGTGACGAGAAATTTTTTCTCGCTCAGCGATGCTGGCTAAATCAACATCGTTAATTACAACTTCGTAAGCTTCGATTACGCCGTTTGGAACTTCGATACCAAGATCTTTTTGAGCGCGAAGAACTGCGATCCAAAGTTGGCGTTCCAGCACAATCTTGTTTGACGGTGACCAGATGTCGGCCATCGAAGTTGAGGCATATCGTCCGGCAAGAACATTCGGAATGTTTGGCTTACTCAACTGTGGTCTCCCAATCTGATCTCACCAAGCGCTGCCTTCAGCGCAATATCCGAGCGGTGGTGATTGCCGTCGAATTCAATTCTCTCAACTCCGGCGTATGCCTGCATACGTGCCACAGCTAAATCCGAGCCAATTGCAGTAACACTTAGAACCCGGCCACCGTTTACTAGTAATTCGCCAGCATCATTGGTTTTTGTACCAGCGTGATATACCAAAGTTCCAAGTTCCTGGGCTTGATCAATCCCAGAAATAACCGCGCCAGATACTGGTGACTCTGGATAGCCCTTCGCTGCCATTACAACGGTGACTGCAGATTCTGGTTTCCACTGAAGTTTCGGCAGGCTCGAAAGTTTTCCAGTCGCTGCTGCCAATAACAATTCGCTTAACGAAGAGTTAAGCCGCGCTAAGACAACTTGAGTTTCCGGATCACCGAATCTAGCGTTGAACTCAATTACTCGAACTCCCCGACTAGTTACCGCAAGCCCGGCAAATAGCAAACCAACAAATGGCGTGCCCCGACGATTCATTTCAGAAATCATTCGTTGCAAAACAGTCTGGGTTACATCAGCAACGAAATCTTTTGGTGCCCAAGGTAGTGGTGAATAAGCACCCATGCCACCTGTGTTTGGACCTTCATCGTTATCTCCTAGACGCTTGAAATCTTGTGCTGGAGTTAGTGGCACAACTGTTGTGCCATCGCTTACGCCAAACAAACTAACTTCTGGACCATCTAGGAATTCTTCGATAACCACGGCGCCACCGTCGCGACTATCGATGCATGCCATCGCATGGGCTACGGCTGCATCAAAATCATCAGTTACAACAACGCCCTTGCCAGCAGCTAAGCCATCATCTTTAACCACATAAGGAGAGTCGAATAACTCAAGTGCAGCTCGAGCTTCCGAAACTGTTTGGCAATACTTACTGTCAGCAGTTGGAACTCCTGCAGCTTGCATAATTTCTTTAGCAAAAGCCTTGCTGCCTTCTAATACAGCAGCCGCTTTACTTGGACCAAAGACCACAAATCCTGCGCTGCGAAGTTCGTCTACGACTCCTGCAACTAATGGTGCCTCTGGACCGATAACCACAAGGTCTGGGTTATGTTTTTTCGCTAAATCCACGACTGCGGGAATGTCATTGATATCTACTGCGGCAATCTTTGCAATCTGGGCATTATGGCGTGCTCTCGTGCACCTTGACCAATAACCAGGATTAACACTTTCCCAAGCCTATTGCTAATTCGCACAACAAAAAAATCCCGAACCTAGATTCACACTAGGCTCGGGATTTTTCTTAAGACTTACTTGCCTTCGTAGTACTTACCAAGGCCAGCAAAGACTTCGTCCAAAATTGCTAGACCTTCCTTGGCTTCGGTTTCAGAAACCGTGCAAGGTGGAACAATGTGCCAACGGTTGTAGTTCGTGAATGGCATCAAGCCATGCTTCTTAGCTGAAGCTACAAGTTCACCCATTGCAGGAGATGTGCCACCGTATGGTGCCAGCATTTCCTTAGTCTCACGATCCTTAACAAGGTCAAGTGCCCAGAAGACACCCTTACCGCGAGCTTCACCGATGATCTTGTGACGTTCTGCTAAATCCTTAAGTCCTGGACCAAGAATTGTTTCACCAATGTGCTTGGCGTTTTCAACAATCTTTTCTTCCTTCATAACATCGATAGTTGCCACGATTGAGGCAGCAGCTAGTGGATGTCCGGAGTAAGTCAATCCGCCTGGGAAAACTTGGCTGTCGAATGTTGCTGCGATGTCATCACTGATTACAACACCTCCGACTGGAACGTAACCACTGTTTGAACCCTTAGCGAATACAAACAAGTCAGGCTTAACATCAAAGGCGTCGAATGCAAACCATTCACCGGTTCGACCAAAACCGGCCATAACTTCATCCAGAATCAAAACGATTCCGTTATCCGTGCAAAGTTTGCGAACACCTTCAAGGTAACCCGGAGGTGGAACCAGAACGCCAGCTGTACCGACAACTGTTTCGATGATCAGAGCACCGATGGTGTTTGTACCTTCATACTTAATTACTTCAGCTAGGTGAGCAAGCGCGCGCTCAGTTTCTTGTTCTTGAGTTTCTGACCAGAAGCTTGAACGGTAAAGGTGTGGCCCAAAGAAGTGCACGTGACCAGCCGAGAATTCATTTGGCCAACGACGTGGGTCTCCAGTTGCGTTAATTGCTGAGCCGGTGTTGCCGTGGTACGAACGATAGAAAGAAAGAACTTTGTGCTTACGAGTGTGAATGCGTGCCATACGGATCGCATTCTCAACTGCATCTGCGCCACCGTTAGTGAAGAAAACTTTGTTCATGTGATCTGGTGAAAGATCAGCAATTCGCTTTGCAGCTTCGCCGCGCATGTCGTTTGCATGCTGCGGAGCAATAGTTGTTAACTTGCCAGCCTGATCCTGGATTGCCTTGACAACTTTTGGATGCTGATGACCAATGTTTACGTTCACTAACTGGCTTGAGAAATCGAGGTAGCGATTGCCGTCATAATCCCAAACATATGAACCTTCACCACCCTGAATCACCATCGGGTTTAGTGCGCCTTGCGCGCTCCAAGAATGAAATACGTGATTGCGGTCTAGATCGTAAACTTCCTTGCCGCGGGCTGAATTAGCTTCCATGGTTTAGCAACTCCTACTACTGGTCGAGACAATGCTACGCCTGCGCTAATCCGGATGGGAAACTAAGGGATAACTGAACCTAGCGCTGGACGTCGATACTCAGGTTTGGCCAGCGCGACTCAACAATTGGGGCAGTTAGGTCGGAAAGGCGCAGTTTCTGCTGGCCATTGGAATCAAAGTTTTCTGGGTCTAGCCAGGCCGTAAATGCGTCCTGGGCAACCGGCCAATCCCGGTCCAGAATTGCAAACCAAGCAGTGTCGCGATTGTGACCTTTAACCATGGTCGCTTGGCGGAACAAGCCTTCAAAGGACATACCCAAACGCATCGCAGCATTTATTGATGGCTGGTTCAAAGAATTGCACTTCCATTCGTAACGGCGGTAGCCAAGGTTGAATGCGTACTTCATCATCAAATACATAGATTCAGTTGCAATTGGTTTTTGCTGGATAACCGGTGAGTAGGTAATCCAACCAACTTCGATCGAGCTTGATACGGGATCAACTCTCAAGAAGGAAGCAACACCTAATGCTTTATTTGTTTTGCCATCGATGATTGCGTAAAAGAAAGGATCAGCTTTGTGCTGAACGCCTTCAACCCAAGTACGGTATTCAGCTTCGCTACTGAATGGTCCCTGTGGCATGTAGGTCCAAAGGCGACCGTCAGTATCCAGCGCGTAGACCGACCAAAGTTCAGCAGCATGCTTGTCTGCATCTAAAACTTCTAGGTAGCAGTAGTTGCCGGTTAGATTTACTGATTCATCAGGTAAACCAGGTCGAGTTACTTCGCCTACCGGCAGGCCAATTGGGTCACCAAATTCATTCTTGACTGAACTGATTTTCATTTAACTACTTTCGAAGTAAATCGTTAACGCTGATTGTGGCGTTACGATCTTGGCCGACACCAATAGCAGAAATTGGAGCGCCACTGACGTCTTCTAAGAACTTGATGTAAGCGCGAGCATTCGCTGGAAGATCTTCCATGGTCTTTGCGCCACTGATGTCTTCAGACCAACCTGGCAGCATTTCATAGATTGGCTTTGCGTGATGGAATTCAGTCTGTGTCATTGGAAGTTCTTCGGAACGTGTTCCGTCAATGTCGTAAGCAACACAAACCGGAATCTTTTCCCAGCCAGTTAGTACGTCCAGCTTGGTTAAGAAGATGTCGGTCAAACCATTAATGCGAGTTGCATAGCGCGCAATCGGTGCATCAAACCAACCACAACGACGAGGGCGTCCGGTTGTTACACCACGCTCGCCACCGATAGTGCGCAGCTTTTCGCCATCTTCATCAAGTAGTTCAGTTGGGAATGGTCCAGAACCAACACGTGTTGTGTAGGCCTTAAGGATTCCAACTACACCGGTAATCTTGGTTGGCCCGATTCCCGAACCAGCACACGCGCCACCCGCAGTTGGGTTGCTAGACGTTACGAATGGATATGTTCCATGATCAACATCAAGAAGTGTTCCTTGTCCACCTTCAAGCAAAACAACTTTGTTTTCATCTAATGCGCGATTCAAAATTAATGAAGTATCTGCGACATATGGTTGCAACCGCTCTGCGTGCTGCATCAAGTTCTCTACAACTTCGTCAACAGTTACGGCGCGACGGTTGAATACTTTGACCAGTACTTGGTTCTTGCTAAGTAGTGAGCCTTCGATTTTGGCGCGAAGAATTTTTTCATCGAAAAGATCTTGGACACGGATGCCAAGGCGCGAGATCTTGTCTGCGTATGACGGACCAATTCCACGTCCAGTGGTACCAATCTTGGAGTTACCCAAGAAACGCTCAGTTACTTTGTCAAGAGTCACGTGGTACGAAGTGATCAAGTGAGCGTTAGCGCTAATCAACAAATTAGAAGTATCGATACCTTGAGCTTCAAGTCCATCAATTTCTTCGAAGAGAACGCCGACGTCGATAACAACACCATTACCAATTACTGGCGTTACTTCCGGAGTCAGGATTCCGCTAGGCAATAAGTGCAACGCAAACTTTTTGTCACCGATTACAACGGTGTGACCTGCGTTATTTCCACCTTGGTAGCGGACGCAATAATCAACACGACTTCCTAGAAGGTCGGTAGCTTTACCTTTACCTTCGTCTCCCCATTGAGCACCAACTAGCACTACGGCAGGCATGGCAATTCCCCTTAAATCTCGATGAACCTAGATAAGGCTAGTCCTTATTTATGATTTGGGTTTACTCGGCTAGCGCTCGTGTTGCGGCCGGGTCGCAGTCTGTTAAGAACTGGGCGCATCGAATGGCTTCTGCCGACTCGCCTATCGATTTTGCGCCACGAGCCAAGGCATTCAAGCAACGAAGGAAGCCACGATTTGGTTCATGAGCCCATGGCACAGGACCAAAACCCTTCCAACCATTTTTGCGAAGTGCATCTAGACCGCGGTGATAACCGACGCGGGCAAAGGCATATGACTCGATAATCCGCTTTTCGTTCCAGGCCTGATCTGCAAGTGCGGCCCAAGCCAAACTACTTTCCGGAAATTCTGCAGCGACTTGTTCAGGTGACTTTCCTGCAGCAATTGCTTCAAGAGCGCGATTGTCGGCGGGAAGAAGTGTTGGCGGTGGGCCATCAAGTAAATCTTGTCCGATTGTCATTACTTAATACGCGTTCCGGTAGCGCGAAGATCTTCGCAAGCCTTAACAACACGAGCGGCCATTCCAGCTTCAGCAAGTTTTCCAAATGCGCGTGGATCGTAAATCTTCTTGTTACCAACTTCACCATCAATCTTTAGGATGCCGTCGTAATTCTTGAAAATGTGATCTGCAACTGGGCGAGTAAATGCATACTGCGTATCAGTGTCAATGTTCATTTTGATAACACCATAGTCAAGCGACTCCCGAATTTCAGATAGCAATGAACCTGAACCACCATGGAAAACCAAATCAAGTGGCTTGTCCTTTGTGTTGTGCTTTGCCTGAACGGCATCTTGAAGTTCTTTCAAGATGCCTGGCGTAAGTACTACGTTGCCTGGTTTGTAAACACCGTGCACGTTTCCAAAAGTAGCAGCAACCAAATAGCGACCACGTTCACCCAGACCTAAACGATCAGCCATGGCTAATGCATCTTCAGGGGTCGAGAACAACTTGGCATCATGTGATGCTTCGATGCCATCTTCTTCGCCACCAACAACACCGATTTCAATTTCTAGAATGGTTCGGGCTGCTGCGCACTTATCTAACATTTCGTCAGCAACGGCTAAGTTTTCTTTCATCGAAACGGCTGAGCCATCCCACATATGAGATTGGAACAGTGGCTCTTGACCAGCCTTAACGCGATCGGCTGAAATTTGAACTAGTGGACGCATGAATCCATCAAGTTTTTCTGCCGGACAATGGTCCGTGTGAAGTGCGATGTTTACGCCGTAACCCTTGGCAACTGCGTGTGCGAATTCAGCCAACGCAACCGAACCAATAATCATGTCCTTAACTTTTTGTCCAGAGGCATACTCCGCGCCGCCCCATGAAACCTGAACAATGCCATCGCTCTCAGCTTCAGCGAAGCCTTGAATAGCCGCAACGATCGTTTGCGAAGATGTGCAGTTAATTGCCGGGTATGCGAATGCGCCAGCCTTGGCGCGATCAAGCATTTCGTTATAAATCTCTGGGCTAGCGATTGGCATTTTGCAGACTCCTGGAATAAATAAATCTGTGGGTCGGGCTTGCCGCTGCCCACGTTCTTATTGTGTCACGGGTACAGTCATATAGTGATTGCAACTACCCCATTCGAATTCGCAACATCAATCCAAGCTGCGGGGCTACTTGACCCGGAAGGCTTGCTTAAGGGCTTCGGTGGTCTGGCACTATTTGCAGCCTGCGTGATTCTATTCATTGAGTGCGGCCTACTTATAGGCGTCATTTTGCCTGGCGACTCCTTATTGTTTATCGTCGGATTGCTCATAGCAAGCAATTTCATTTCCACTCCGCTTGCAATTGCAATAATCGTCATGACTTTCTCCGCAATTGCTGGCAACCTCTTGGGTTACTGGACAGGGTCCAAAGTTGGGCCAAAACTATTCAGTCGCACAGACTCAAAGATCTTCAAAACTGAGTACGTAGTAACAACCCAAAACTTTTTCGAGAAACATGGCTCCCGGGCAATTGTGTTAGCTCGATTCGTGCCAATTGTTCGTTCAGTTATCACCGGAATGGCTGGCATAGCAAAGATGAACTTTAGAACCTATGCGACCTTCAGCACTATCGGAGGAGTTGCCTGGGTTTCTTCTATGACTTTGGCTGGATACTTTCTAGGCAGCATTCCAATTATCAAAGAGAACATTGATTTGGTTGCAATTGGAATTGTGTTGCTAAGCCTGATTCCAGTGATTATTGAAGTACTACGCCAGCGCAAGCAGGGCCGAAACTAAAGACCTAAGTCCGGCAGATTGTAGGCGTACAGGTAATCAAGCCCTGCAGCTTCGATAGTTGGTTGAGCGGCTCGTTCAACAATGACTGCCACTGCAACAACTTCCGCTCCAGCTTCACTTAATGCCTCGACTGCAGTCATCACAGAACCACCTGTTGTGCTGGTGTCTTCCACTGCAAGCACACGGCGACCCTTCACGTCTGGTCCTTCGATGCGGCGCTGTAAACCATGAGCCTTTTCAGCTTTGCGAACTACGAAGGCATCAAGTTTGCGTCCTTGTGCGGCAGCTGCGTGCAGCATGGCAGTTGCAACAGGATCGGCACCAAGTGTTAATCCACCGACAGCATCAAAATCCAAATCTTTAGTTAGCTCCAACATGACTCGACCAATTATGGGAGCTGCTTCGGCATCAAGGGTTACTCGACGTAAGTCAACGTAATAATCAGCTTCTTTTCCACTAGAAAGAATTACCTTTCCGTGCACAACTGCTTTATCAATGATTTGCTGACGTAGTGCTTCGCGATCTGACATGCCCCTAGCCTATTTCGCATCGGCTAACTTCTACTAGGGAACCCACGAATCTGACATGATTAGCGCGTGAGCATTCTGTTACTTCGACTTCTGCTTACGCCATCACTTGTAGTTCTGGTTTCCTACATTCAAAAACGATGGGGCCATGCAATCGGAGGCAGGGTAATTGGCCTGCCATTATCGACAGCACCTTTCTTGGTTCTGATCTATTTGATGGAAGGTGCAGACCAAACAGCCCGAGCCGCACACGGAGTTGTAGCCGGCCAGATTGCAGTTGTTTCTTACTGCTATATCTTCACGTTCATTAACTGGCGAAGAGCTTGGCCATTTGCTCTACTTTCAGGTTGGTTTGTAGCAGGGCTTGCTGATGTCACATTGATTCAATTTGCTAACACTTGGATAGTCGGCGGAATAGTTGTTTTCGTTTCTGCCATGGCTATTAAGTTCTGGCCTAAGCCGTTAACTGATGATCAATCAGTTCGAATTCCGCAATGGTGGGAAACTCCGATGAAGGCTGCGATTGCGGGAACGTTAGTTGCGACGTTAACAGGAGTAAAAGACATCATTGGGGTGCAAGCTGCCGGTGTCTTGGCATCAATGCCAGTTATTTTGTCCGTACTAGCTCCAACAACTTCACGCACTTACGGACCCTCTGCAGTTTCTGATCTGTTACGAGGCACGACTAAATCACTCGGTGGGTCCGTTATGTTCTCAACTGTTGTGGCCGCAACGATCACAGTC
>RGDC01000048.1 GCA_009918005.1 Actinomycetota bacterium | reverse complement strand
GAGGTCGGCGTAATGGCGAATCTAATAGCCCAAGCCCGTGAACAGGCTGGAGTTACGCAAGACCTTTGGGCCGAGCTATCTGGAACTTCACGACCAACATTGTCTGCTTACGAAAATGGACGAAAGTCACCCCAACTTTCAACTGTCGAGCGAATGTTTGAAGTTTTGTCGTTAGAACTTGTGGCTGTACCAAAGATTAAGTTTCATAAAGTTATTACATCTAGAGGAAACGCGATCTATGTCCCAAATCAGTTACCGCAATTACCGGCTGGACAAGCACATAGAAAATTGCAACTCCCAATTCACATCAATTGGTCTGATCTTGATAAGGAATTCAATCTAGCGTCACGAAAAGATCGAGAACGTGTGTATGAGTTAGTTTTGCAAGAGGGTAATCCCCGAGACATTGTGTCAATAATCGATGGGGCACTTTTGGTTGACCTCTGGAGCGAAATAGTGATTCCAAAGAAAATTAGGTTAGCCTGGCAACCGCTTATTGATCAAGTGTTAGTTGGATAGAGAATCTTCTTGGAGGCATTAACAGATTTTCAAACTCAAGTAGCAACTGAATTTTTGTCCACGTCAGGTGGAAATCAATTTGTATTGGCTGGTGGAGCAGCGCTACTTGTCCATGGCATTTCAAAACGACCCACACAGGATCTGGACTTCTTTACCAATAATCCAAACTATGCGATCGAAGATGGCCTCAATAGCCTGGTTAATCTTGCAAATCAACAAGGTTGGAGCATTGAAATTGTTAGATCTGAAAATTCATTTCGACGAGTGATTATTAATGGTGACGATTTACTGCTGGTTGACCTTGCCCTCGACAGCGCCTTGATTTTGAGACCAGTTCAGACTCACGTGGGGTTAGTTGTCGCGCCTGAGGAATTGGCGGGAAGAAAATTACTGGCATTGTTTGATAGAGCTTTTGCAAGAGACTTCATCGATGTTTATATGCTTGCAACACATTTTTCACCTGATTCGATGATCTCCATGGCTCTGATGATTGACCCAGGTTTTGATCTAGTTGCACTCTCTGAAATGCTGACAACTATAGAGCGCTTTGATGATGAAAACTTCAGTGGGTCTGGAATCGAAACTGGGAAACTTAGAGAGTACTTTGCAAATTGGCATTCATCGATCCTTCGGTCGAACCAGAACCCTGAGCGGTAGGCTAGGGGCGTGGCAGGCGATGGTCGACTCAATCACGAGTTGCTCCCAGGGGAAAAAGGTCCGCAGGATGCCTGCGGGGTATTTGGCGTATGGGCTCCCGACGAAGAAGTAGCCAAACTTACTTTTTATGGCTTGTATGCCTTGCAGCATCGAGGTCAAGAATCCGCCGGCATCGCAGTTAGCGATGGCCACAACATCACAGTTTTCAAAGACATGGGATTGGTATCTCAGGTCTTTACTGAATCGGCTTTGGAATCACTTGTTGGTTACATTGCAATCGGCCACACTCGCTACAGCACGACTGGCTCAAGTTGCTGGGATAACGCCCAACCTACGTTCCGCGCAACAGCCACTGGTCACTTAGCGCTATCGCATAACGGCAACCTAACCAACACTCACGAGCTTTCCTCGCGGTTGCGAGAAGTGCGGGAATCTGCCGGAGAGCTTTATCCCGATTACGAAAACATTGCCACTACCGATACAGACATCCTGACAGCGCTATTGGCGGCTCACCCTGACATGACTATGGAAGCCGCAGCGATGCTTGAGCTTCCCAAAGTTAAGGGCGCATTCTCGCTTGTATTTATGGATGATCAGACTTTGTATGGAGCCCGGGATCCGCAAGGAATTCGACCGCTGGTATTAGGCCGACTAGATCGTGGTTGGGTAATTGCTTCCGAGACTGCAGCCCTTGATATTGTTGGCGCAACTTTTGTGCGCGAGATCGAACCTGGTGAAATAGTGGCAATCGATGAACATGGTTTGCGTTCAAGTCGATTTGCTGAAGCCGATCCAAAAGGCTGCCTATTCGAATTCGTTTATTTAGCTCGTCCGGACACTTCGATTAATGGCAATGCTGTGCATGGCGTTCGAGTTGAAGTTGGCCGACGCTTAGCAAAAGAATTCCCAGTTGATGCAGACGTGGTTATTCCAGTCCCGGAATCAGGAACTCCAGCCGCCGTTGGTTACGCCCAAGCTAGTGGAATTCCGTTTGCGCAAGGTTTTGTTAAGAACGCCTATGTCGGGCGAACTTTCATTCAGCCAAGCCAAACTATTCGCCAACTTGGTATTCGCCTGAAACTCAACCCGCTTCGTGAAGTTATTGAAGGCAAACGGCTAGTTGTTGTTGATGACTCGATTGTTCGCGGTAATACCCAGCGCGCGATTGTGAAGATGCTTCGGGAAGCTGGGGCATTAGAAGTTCACGTTCGAATTTCTAGTCCACCGGTGCAGTGGCCGTGCTTTTATGGAATCGACTTTGCAACACGAGCTGAACTAATTGCTAACGGATTAACTATCGATGAAATTCGCCAATCTATTGGGGCCGATTCACTTTCATTTATATCCCTTGATGCCTTGGTGGAATCAACCAATGTGGCGAAGGATCGATTATGCCGAGCTTGCTTTGATGGCGTGTATCCAGTTGAACTTCCAGATGAAGCAAAACTTGGTAAGCATGTGCTCGAAGGTTTTGGAATTGCGCATGACGAAATGACAGCAATTGATGAAGTGGTTCGCCGACCTTGAGTGAAGATAAGAGCAAGTCTTCGTATGCCGCTGCTGGCGTAGATACCGAAGCCGGGGAACGCGCTGTTGATCTAATGCGAAGTGCGATTGCCAAATCAACTCGAAGCGAAGTCGTTGGTGACTTCGGTGGCTTTGCTGGACTGTTTGACATCAGCGCATTCAAGATAATGACTAAGCCACTATTAGCAACGTCAACCGACGGCGTTGGCACAAAAATTGATGTGGCACGACGCATGGGTATCCACGACACAGTTGGCATCGATTTAGTCGCCATGGTCGTTGATGATTTAGTTGTTTGTGGCGCACAGCCTTTGTTTATGACTGATTACATCGCAGTCGGCAAAGTTCATCCTGAACGTGTGGCAGCAATTGTTACCGGTATCGCAAATGGTTGTGTGATGGCAGGTTGCGCATTAGTCGGCGGCGAAACCGCAGAACACCCAGGGTTACTCGGACCTGATGACTACGACATTGCTGGTGCTGGAACCGGTGTTGTTGATGCAACCTACTTGCTTGGTCCAGAGCGAGTTGTTGCCGGAGACGTAGCAATAGCAATCGGATCAAGCGGACTGCATTCAAATGGATTTTCGTTAGCAAGGCATGTTGCGTTCAATGTTGCTGGACTTGATGTGCATGACAACGTAGCTGAATTTGGTCGAACCCTTGGTGAAGAACTTCTTGAGCCAACAAAGATTTATGCCAAAGACATTTTGAATTTAATCAAAGCTGTTGAAGTTCATTCAATTTCTCACATCACTGGTGGTGGGATTGCAGCGAATGTTGCGCGCGTTATGCCAGCTGACTTGGCTTTGGATTTGGATCGCTCGACTTGGTCACCTCAAGCAATTTTTACTTGGCTGCAATCGCGTGGCAACATCGAACAATCTGAAGCTGAGAAAACTTTCAATATGGGAATTGGCATGTTGGCATTTGTGCCAGAGTCTGCTGCCCAACTAGCGATTACGTCGTTGCAAGCAAGTGGGTTATCGGCTTGGGTTTGTGGTTCGGTGCGAACTCGCAACGCTGGTGAAATTGGTGATGCAGTTGCTAAAGGTGGAAATGGCGGCGCGGTTTCCTTGGTCGGAAATTACGCAAAATAGTCAGCTAGAAAGTTAGCGACTTAGTCCTCGTCTTCTTCATCTTCGTAATACTTCGCGTATGGATCGTTTTCAACATCCGCAGTTTCAAAATCAGCATCAGATGGAACGTACGAGGAGCCACCAAGTTCAGCCTGCAGGGCGCTTAAGTCTGTGTTCGGGCTGTTGTATTTCAGATCGCGAGCAACTTTAGTTTGCTTGGCTTTTGCACGGCCACGTCCCATGACTGCGCCCCCTTAACTACCCGGAGTTTCTAAGTGTGTTACTGCTTTGCCAGATTTTATTGCGATCTGCAGGCTGATAACAGATTGTCAGTCTATCTGAGCCTTTAATTAGTGCACCGAACGGGTAGTTTTAACGGTTTTTTTGAGGGTCAGAGAGCCACTCAGGGCATACTCCTGAGTAACAGTAAGCATTTGGTCAAGATTGCCTGAAAACGGGCCTTTCGGCTCGCTGATGTCCGAATTGGGGGATTTAATAAAAAAGTCAAAAACTAATGAAAAGTAGGTTTTTCCCTGTGTCTGATTCCCAAGTCCTAATGACTCCCGCTGAAGTTGCGGCCCTTTTTCGGGTCGATCCAAAGACGGTGACTCGCTGGGCAGACGCAGGAAAGCTCACCGCTATTCGCACCCTTGGTGGGCATCGCCGCTACCTCCAGGATGAGGTGCAGAATCTTCTGGTCGCTAGCTCGATTTCCCAGCCATCTTCCAACGAAGCCGCATCGGTTTAATTAGTAATTAAATTCGGCTCAATCAAGCACTAGGGAGCCTTAATCGCTTTGCCTGATGCGGTTGTTTTCCCGTATGCTTCAATCTCATGCTTTTCGCAAGATAAGCATTTGCCCCCATCGTCTAGTGGCCTAGGACGCTGCCCTTTCACGGCGGTAACACGGGTTCGAATCCCGTTGGGGGTACGCAAGATTTCAAGACTTGACCGTTTTGGAATTGGCTGAAGTACCTAGCCTAAAGTTGGGTATCTAAGGCCCCGTAGCGCAGTTGGTTAGCGCGCCGCCCTGTCACGGCGGAGGTCGCGGGTTCGAGTCCCGTCGGGGTCGCTGCAAGGTCGGTTTTCATCTTTGATGTTGATCGATTTTGCGTGGCCAGGTAGCTCAGTTGGTACGAGCGTTCGACTGAAACTCGAAAGGTCGCCGGTTCGACCCCGGCCCTGGCCACGTTGTTTGTTGCGAAGTTGCAATCGGTTATCCCCCTAGGTGAAACCACTCTTTAGAGAAATGTCCGAATTTCCCGTTTAGTTGTGCCATGGTTAAAGCACCGACGGGAGAAATAAATGTCTAATCAGAATCAATCACGCCACTGGGGAATCGGATCCCTGGCGATGGCCGCTGCAGTTGTAGTTGCCATCAACGGGCTATACATGTTGCTCGTAGCAATCGGAAACATCTTTGACTACGGAACAAACTTTGATTTTGTGAATCACGTATTGCGCATGGATACCACGAACTTTGGTCAGGGTGAAGGCGTCGGACTAGATCCTGACGTTATGGGTCGTGCGATCACAAACGAAACTGTAATCACGATCGCGTATATCGGTGTGATCATTTGGGAAAGCCTTGCAGCTCTAGTTTTGATGTTCGCAACATTTCATTGGATTAAGTCCAGCAAATCCAAGTCCTACTTTGCTGCTCGAAAGTTCAGCACAATTGGTTTGCTAATGATCATTATTTTGTTCATGGGTGGATTTATCACTATCGGTGGCGAATGGTTCCAGATGTGGCGCTCGACCGATTGGAACGGATTAGAGCCAGCGTTTAGAAATTCAGTGCTTGCGATCCTGGGTATCGTTCTGGTTCACCTGCCATCTCCGCAGTGGTTGACTGACGAACCCGTTTAGTAATCAAAGGCCCTAAATCGGAGCAAATCCCAACTTGTACAAAAATCTGTACAAGTTGGGATTTTTCGTTTATCTTTGGTTTATGAGCGCATTATTTGATTTCATCGAGGTCAGCCCAGTCGGCGAAGCCCGCGAAGAATTTTCAAAGGTCATGGCCCGATTCCGGACTGAGGGAATAACTGCCACACCTGTCATCTTTGGTTCCCACCGCAAGCCTGAAGCGGTAACGATTCCTTACGAGCTTTTTCAGCGAGTGCTTCCAGCTATAGAAGAAGTTTTTCTCGCGGAGTTGGTTCGTTCACGTCTCAACGATAAAAAATTCACGCGCGAGGAAGCCATGAAGAGACTGGGGATTACTGAGGCAGATCTGGACAAGATCACCGAGGCTGACTACCAGGTGAGTACTGAAGAAATTTAACAAACTTCGGGGGGAGTTTAAGTGGGGGACGGCAAGAATCTAGACATTATTTATGTCGACGGTTTTTTGGGTGACATACAAAGTCTGCCAAGCGACTTGCAAAATGTTGCTTTCCTTTTAATGGATGATCTAGCGCGAGGACGTATTAGGGGAAAGGCACTTGCCGCGCACTCAGAGATTGGCGACTTATCTGATTGCTTCAAACTGTATTTTGATGTTCGCAAAGACATTAGTCCTGGATACAGATTGGTTTATCGGCAATTGACTTCAGGTGAATTTGAGGGAGTAAGCATTGAAGCGGTTGCTGTTGGCAGGCGCCAAGCTTTTGAAGTTTACAAAGTAGCAATTGAACGACTTGGACGAGGCCTGAGGGAAATCTAACTAAGTGGATTAGCGGCTCGGCCTTCGGTGCTGAATAAAACGATTACTGAGTCTTTTGTGATCCCGAGTTCGTTGCGACGTTCTGGCGTAGAAAGGGCTTTGCGAACCCCTGACAAAGTTGCAGCCCCACAAGGTCCAGCATCAACTCCAAGATCTGCAAGCTCTTTTAAATCCGAACGGGTTTCATTGTCAGTCAACGCAACCGCAGCATCAACGCCAGCTTGATGAGTTGGCCATGAATCTGATGATGGCGTTCCGCAATTCATACCAGCCATAATCGTTGGCACGGTATCGACGCTGGTGAGCTCACCTTTTTGCAGAGATTTCAAAACACAAGCGGCGCCAACTGCTTCAACACTCAGGACAACTGGATTTCGTCCGGGTTGACTTCGGTAATGCGCCAAGACAGAGTGCAGAAAGGCACCAACTCCCACTGGGGCTGCAACTAGATCAGCTGGACCTGAGCCAAGTTCGCGCAACTGTTGATCAGTTTCAACGCAGAGTGTGGTGTAACCCTCGATGATCCAATTCGGGATCTGTTCATAACCTGGCCAAGACATGTCTTGAACATGAATTGCGTGGTCGAGCGTCGAAGTAATCTCTTTAGCTAATTCAACGGCTTCGTCATAATTGCCATCGATGATTGTGATCTCGGCGCCTTCGCCAGCGATGTTATTGATTGCCTGCTCGCTGACGCCATCTGGGATAACTATTGCGCACTCCAAACCAAGTCGCTTGGCCATGTGTGCCACAGCTCGACCATGATTGCCATCAGTTGCGGCAACTAGCGTTGGTTTGTTTTCCGAATCGATTGCGGCCTTAACATCATCAATGTCAGCCGGGTTAGCACCGTCAGTTAATGCCTGCGCAACTGCCCAAGCGGCTCCTAAAATTTTGAAAGCGGAAAGATTCATACGAGCAGATTCGTCTTTGATGAAAACTCGCCCCACGCCAAGTTCTACCGCGATAGTTGGCAACTCGATTAACGGTGTGACTGAATAATTTGGCAAACTCTGATGAAAGCGCGCAACTTCTTTTGCGGGCGCATCGCAAGACCAGTTACGTGCTGCAGGATTTGAATACCAAGAAGTTGCTTCTGCAGAATCATTCGTAATCGTCATGGCATTGAGTATTCCATCTTGTTGAAGTGTTGTGATTCAGTGAATATGTGTTGCTTATACGATCAAATCGGGGGTGGCAACACGCAGTTACCAAGAATTCATTTAGGATTAAAATCCCTTTAAATTTAGGGTTTTATGTGGGGTTTTTGAAAAAACCCTTATTTATAAACGAATATGACTTGTCAAACGAATAACACCTGTGTAATTTAAGAGGAAGTTCGGTTCGCCGACCACGTAACACAAGGGTTTGTCGCTCGCATCCGGGCAGCAACAAACTCGTTACGTCTAACCAGGAGGTTCCAGGTGAGCGATTTCGCTCTGCTTCCCTTCACTGAAACTGACGATCTGGGTTGGCACGAACGTGCTCTTTGTGCCCAGACCGATCCCGAGGCTTTCTTCCCTGAAAAGGGTGGCTCTACTCGCGAAGCAAAGCGAGTCTGTAGCTCATGCGAAGTCAAGGTTGAATGTCTTGAATACGCGCTAGAGAATGACGAGCGCTTTGGTATTTGGGGTGGCCTATCTGAGCGTGAGCGTCGCCGACTAAAGCGGGCACAGGCTGGATAATCAATCCGCCTGAATAAATACAGGCTGGGTAACTTCAAAGGCTTTAATAATCGGCTCTGATCCCTTGGGATTGGGGCCGATTGCTTTTTTAGCTTCTAATTTCTGGACCCTCATAATTTGGATCAACATCATCTGGACGTAGGCCTGTTACCAAACTAACTAGTTCAGCCAACACATCTCGCACGACTCGTTGCAGAAGTTCCTTTGAGTCAGATCGCATTTCGATTGGTCGCTGATACAAAACAATCGTCGTCGGGTTGCCTTGATCAATTCGACCCAATGGCACATGACCGCTCGCAAAAGTTAAATCGCGCTTATTTGGAATTTCTTCTAGTGCGAACTTGATCGAAGTAAGCATGGTCCCGAGTCGACCATCAAGGTCTTCGACCGCTTCGCGCATTTCCCGAACAAAGAATTGATCAGTGGATTCATGTGATGGCGCTGAATGCGGTAGCACTGGTCCACGCAAACCGCGGTCATGCCGGTCACGCTTAACGCTATCTGGCACTCCAGTTTTCATGTCCTCACACCTTTCGGTGTTGCAATACTCATGTCCTCACACCTTTCGGTGTTTCGATACCCATAGCCCAAGACTATGTCGGCTAGTTTGGCGAATGTGGGATCACGCCGTTGTTCAAAACCTTCGTGCAGTAAAAGAGCTGTTGCGACGCTGACTTATGTCTACGCGGACTCCACAGCAGTGCTGGGACCACTGGCAACATATGCCGAGCCGCATTGCTACGACTTGTGTGATGACCACGCAGCTCGCATGAC
>RGDC01000047.1 GCA_009918005.1 Actinomycetota bacterium | reverse complement strand
TCCACTGACCAATAACGATATTTATCGACTACATTTCTGCGATCACCAAGCTCTAGATGCTCTGGATCAAAATGTTGATCAGTTGGCCAAGGTAAAGGATGTGGGCCGACGCCAACTACCGGATAGAACTCCCCGGGGCCTAAGTCGCCACGATCAGGTGCTTCAGTCATTTAGGACTTGAGGGCTCCAGCAATTGCCGCGGTGTGCTCATGTGTTGAACCACAGCAGGAAC
This sequence comes from Actinomycetota bacterium, assembly GCA_009918005.1. Lineage (GTDB taxonomy): Bacteria > Actinomycetota > Actinomycetes > S36-B12 > UBA5976 > UBA5976. The sequence goes on along the minus strand of RGDC01000047.1, from coordinate 9,278 downwards.
CGATTGCATTGATTCCAAGCGCCTTCATTTCAAGTGCGAACTCGCCCATTTCAACAGGGGTTCCGGTGTAAACGAAGTCAGCGCCAACAAGTTGAGGTAAACCAGCATTTGACTGAATGAATACGTGTACATCAGCTGGCTTAGCATCTGCAAGTTCACTTGCAATGATTCGCATCTCATCTGTGCCACGACCGCAGTTAGCACCAATCAAGCGCACGCCCATGGCAGCGATTTCTGTAATTGCTTGAGCTGGCTTAACACCCATCATGGTGCGAAGGTTTGTATCGAAACTTAAAGTTGCCACAATTGGCATCCCTGGCGCTACTTCTTTTGCAGCAGCAACTGCAGCGGCAACTTCACCAAGGTCACTCATGGTTTCGATCAATATTGCGTCACAGCCACCTGCCACGAGACCTTTGATCTGTTCGGCAAAAAGTGCCTGACCAGATTCTGGAGTTAAAGTTCCCATTGGATCCATTAATTCACCAGATGGACCGACGTCACCAAATACAAAAACGTTTTCATATTTGTCAGCAACTGAGCGGGCTACTTCAGAGCCAGCTTTATTTAGTTCGAAAACTCGCTCACCAAGGTCATGCATTTCTAAGCGACCTTTTGTTCCACCAAAAGTGTTAGTCGTTACTACGTTGGCACCAGCAGCAGCGTAACCTGCTAAAACAGAAGCAACTTTTTCTGGTTGCTCAACATTCCATAATTCTGGTGCGCCACCGTCGGTTAGTCCAAGATCCTGCAACGCAGTGCCCATAGCACCATCACCAACAAGTGTGTTACCGGCATCAAGCCATTCATAAACGTTCACCATGTCTACCCCTTAATTAGGAAAGTTTGTCGAGCATTGCTTGTAGTGCAGCTTCATCAAGTGAATTTTCCAGATCAGCGCTGATACGTTCAGCCACCTCTGCAGGTTCGCCATCAACTGAAGTCCAATCACTTCGGATCCAGCCATCAAGGTATGCATCTGCGTCAGCCGCATCCAATCTCATAGCTGCTTCATCAATCGCTTCTTGGAATCTGCTAGCAAGTGAAACCTTTACAGTTTCATCACCACGTCGAGCAACAACCATCGAGGGGAAATCTCGCCAATAAGTAATCTGATACTCAGCCATGACTTCATTCTATGTTCGTTGCCAATTTGTCGGGTAGATAGAGCGTCCATCCCTCGACAGGTTAGTAGATTGGGGTTTGTGAGCAACTCTTCGGATTCCGATCGCAAAGCCCCGTTCTGGCACCATGAGCACAAGGGGGAATCCCGACTTCCAATAAATGTTGTAGTCGCATTAGTAATACTGATGCAATTGACTTTGCCCAAGACCCTGAATATTTCATTTCCTTGGTTTATCTGCGGTATTGAAGCTGCGCTGCTGCTGTTAATAAACCTCCTTGAGCCGCGACGCGTAAGTTCCCACTCCGGTACACCTCGGAATTTGAGTCTTGGGCTGGCTGCTGCCATGTCGGCCGCTAATTTGTATTCGATTGCTCGATTAATCAATGAACTTCTAAATGGCCAAGTTCGAGATGCAAAAAGCCTGTTGATTACCGGTGGATCTATTTGGATGACAAATGTAATTGTATTTGCTTTGTGGTACTGGGAATTTGATCGCGGTGGACCCGGTGCGCGAGCTGCGGCGAAAAAGAGTGTTCCAGATTTTATGTTTCCGCAAATGTCCGACCCTGATTTAGCTGCTCCACATTGGTCCTCATCATTTTTTGATTATTTGTATATTTCTTTCACAAACTCAAGCGCATTTAGTGCAACTGATGTTTTGCCGCTTACCCGGTGGGCTAAAGGATTAATGCTGTTACAGTCGGTTACTTCACTAATTGTGGTCGCGCTTGTTGTTGCTCGTGCAGTAAACATTTTGCACTAGTAGGTTGGAGAAATTATGAAACGAGTGTTGATCATTCATGGCTGGGGAAATGAACGCCCCAATGGTCATTGGCATCGCTTGCTGGCTACTGCGTTGCGCAAAGAGGGCCATGTGGTTGCCTATCCACAACTTCCTGATACCGAATTACCAACGCTAGAAAAGTGGCTTGCAGTTCTCAAGGTTGAACTAGACATGTTGAATGAAGTTGGTGATGGTGAGCTAATTGTTCTCGGACACTCTTTGGGCTGTCTAACTTGGCTTCATATTGCGCAGAGCGACATGCTTAAGGAACAAGCATCCAGAGTTATGTTGGTTGCACCCGCAGACCCAGAATTATGCGGCGAAGTGCCAGATTTTCAAATGGATTTCTCGGCAGCAGAAGTTAAGTCTGCAGCCCATAAGGCAGCCCAATCAACTTTGCTGGTTGGCAGTGAATCAGATCCCTGGCTACCAAGAGGACTTGAGTCAACTTACGCAACCCCACTTGATCTGCCATTCGTTCTGATTCAAGGCGCTGGCCACTTTGCAGTCGAAGAAGGCTGGACTCCTTGGCAAGGTGTCATCGATTGGGTCAAGGATCCCAGCGCTGATTTATCAGTGAGATAAACATGCTTGCTGATCTAAAGCGACTTTGGTTGCTACCGCCGTTTCGTACTTTGCTAACGGCAAGAATCATTTCAAATCTTGGAAATGGGTTAGGCCCAATTGCTTTAGCATTCGGTGTTCTTAGTTTGGAAGATTCGACCGCTTCCTCATTAAGTATTGTCATGGCGGCACAAATGGGACCAATGGTTTTATTCATGCTGTTTGGTGGCGTTGTTGCAGATAGATTTCCCCGAGCACTAGTCGTCGGTGTTTCCGACATTTTGTTAAGTGGTTTTGTAATAGCGAATGGTTTCATGTTAATTAATGGCACTGCAACGGTATTTAGTCTGGCTGTAATTGCATTTATCAGTGGATCATTAAACGCATTGTGGTGGCCAGCTTTTGCTGGATTAATCCCTGAAATAGTTGACGAAGATGATTTGCAGTCCGCTAACGCGGTCGTTGGATTAGGTGCCAATGGTGCAAACATCGCGGGGACAGTTGCAGGTGGAATTATTGTTGCCGGAATTGGTGCGGGCTGGGCAATGGTTGCGGATGGAATTAGTTTCTTGATTGCTGGCTTGCTAGTTTTCACACTTCGCAAATATGGAAAAACTCGAGTTCAAACTGAACATTCACCAACCGTCTATGAGGATCTTGTTCATGGCTGGAAAGAATTTATAAGTCGCAGCTGGGTAGTCACGATTGTTGCGGGCTACGCAATCCTAAATATGATATTCGAAAGTGTCTTTGCAGTTGTTGGTCCCGTGCACGCTGAACAAGAACTTGGTGGCCCAAAGCCATGGTCCTGGATTTTGGCAGCACTCTCAGCTGGCATGATCGCTGGAGTTTTAGTTTCGTTAAAAGTGCGACCAAAGCATCCGCTGGTTATTGCACTAAGCGCACAAGTCGCAGTCGCTGGTTGGATTTTGACGATGGGTGCAACCAATTGGATTCCTCTAATAATGATTAGTGCCTTCTTCGCAGGAATCGCATTTGATTTCTTTTTTGTCTTGTGGATGACCGCAATGCAAAGCAACATTCCGCGTGAATCATTCTCGAGAGTTACTTCCTATGACGCCTTTGGTTCGCTGGCTTTAGCTCCACTTGGATTAATCGTGGCCGGACCAATAACTGAAAAGTTTGGATCTTCAACAACTCTGATTTATATGGGCGTCATATTTACAGCCGTATTAGCTGCAATGCTCTCGGTGCCTGCAGTTCGTCATCTTGAAGGAAAGACGCCCGAAACCGCTGAAATCCAGCCAGAACCCCTAAATTCCTAGACACTTAGCTCAAAAACCCATTAAATCGGGGTTTAAGCCCCAACCTACGGTTGCGTAGGTTACGCTAGCGTAGGTTACGTTACCGTAGCCAACGAGAGGTTTTGGAGACTTCATGAACAACCTGGGCTTGCCACCAATTATTCAAGGTGGCATGGGTGCAGCTGTATCTTCTTGGTACTTAGCGCGCACTGTCGCAAATGAGGGACAACTCGGTGTCGTCTCAGGTACTGCTTTAGAAACTGTGGTAACTCGTCGTTTGCAAAATGGCGATGAGGGTGGTCACATGCGTGAAGCTCTTTCGCACTTCCCGTATCCAGAAGTTGCCGAAGAAATTTTGGCGAAGTTCTACAAACCTGAAGGCCGACAAGGTAAACCATTTCGTCCAATGCGCCGCTTGAGCCTAGAAGCTCATAAAGAACATGACCAACTTGCAGTTGCCTCAAACTTTGTTGAAGTCTGGCTTGCTAAGCAATCAGGAAATGGCAAAGTCGGCATCAACTTTTTAGAAAAACTTCAGACGGCAACTCCTGCTGCACTTTACGGAGCGATGCTTGCTGGCGTCGATGCAATCTTGATGGGCGCAGGTATTCCGCGCGAAATTCCAAAACTTATGACGGACTTCTCGCAAGGTAAGCCAGGACACTTAAGTATTGATTCTGATCGCCCGGCTGGAATGGCTGCTCCAATTTTGGAATTCAATCCACTTGAGTCATTTGGTAAAGCACCAGAACTACCTCGTCCAGCGTTCTTGGCAATCGTTACTGCAGAAGTTCTTGCTTCATATTTAGCTCGTGATGAAGTTACTCGACCAGACGGATTTGTTGTTGAGCACTTCATGGCTGGTGGACACAACGCGCCACCACGCAAACTGCAAGATACCGAAACTGGTTACGGACCAAAGGACGAAGCGAACATTCCAAAGGTTGCCGATGTTGGTTTGCCATTCTGGTTAGCTGGCGGTCGCGCAACTCCGGAGTCAGTTGCAGAAGCAGTTGCGTTTGGCGCTGAAGGCGTTCAAGTAGGTTCACTCTTTGCCTTAAGCAATGAGTCAGGCTTGCTTCCTGAATACCGAGAGCAAATGTTGCAAGCTGCCCGTGAAGGAAATCTGCGGGTTCGCACAGATCATCGCGCCTCACCAACTGGTTTCCCCTTCAAGGTTGTAGACCTGCCTGGAACCATTGGCGATGCAGATGTTTACAAAGCGCGTCCACGTCTTTGCGATCTTGGTTACTTACGTTCTAGCCATATTGATGAAGCCGGCAAGGTCAGTTACCGATGCGCCGCCGAACCCGACAGTCCTTATCTAAAAAAGGGTGGCGAGGAGGAAGATCTTGCCGCACGTATTTGCTTATGTAATGGACTTGTCGCCGCGGTAGGTCTGGGTCAAGAACGTCCAGACGGTTACAAGGAAGCTCCGCTTCTAACTTTGGGCGCAACCACAAGCGATGTCGAAGGAATGTTGAAAGAGTTCCCAACTGGCTGGAGCGCAGTCGACGTGGTTAACCGACTTAAGTCCGGACTTCCAGTTGGAGCAAACGCTTAGTTTTAGTGAGCGTTTTTTGCGCGAGCTATGGAGGCTAGTACTTCAGCTTCGGCTTCCGCGCGATCGCCCCAAGTAGCGCCTTCGACTGACTTACCAGGTTCAAGGTCTTTGTAAGTTTCAAAAAAGTGCTGAATTTCAAGGCGTTCGAATTCTGGCATGTCACCAATATCTTGCAAACTCAATTTACGCGGATCATGCGCAGGCACGCACATGATCTTGTCATCTTCGCCAGCTTCATCGCTCATTCGGAACATGGCGATTGCGCGGCATCTGATTAATACACCAGGAAAAGTTGGCTCTTCAATTAGGACGAGTGCATCTAATGGATCGCCGTCTTGGCCAAGTGTGCCTTCGATGTACCCGTAGTCACGCGGGTAGCGGGTTGCAGTGAAAAGCATGCGATCGAGGCGTAGTCGCCCAGTTTCATGGTCCACCTCGTATTTGTTGCGGCTACCACCAGGAATCTCAACCAGTACGTCAAACTCAAGTGACATGATGCCCCGCCATTTCTAGATTTCCGATTTACCATCAGATTCGATACTGACATTCTAGGGCCAGATAAATTGCGTAGAGTCAGAGCATGATCAACCTGGAACTTCGACAAGGGCTTATTGCCAATCTTGCGGATTTAGAAGCAGGAGATCTGATTTTTGTTGGCTGCAGTGGCGGCGCTGACAGTTTGGCGCTGGTCAAATGTGCAGTGCATGTAGGTAAAGAAAAAACATTCGCTGTTGGTGCCATCGTTATCGATCACCAGATTCAAGCGGACTCGGCAAAAACTGCCCAAGTTGCAGCCGAGGCAGCCAGAGAACTAGGCGCTGATCCAGTCTTGATCGTGAATGTAGATGTGGCATCGGGTTCGGGCTCAGGCGGCATGGAAGCAGCGGCTCGAAATGCCCGCCGCACTGCATTCACCAACGTAGTTAGCGAGCATAAGGCCAAGGCAGTATTACTTGGACACACTTTAGAAGATCAAGCCGAAACCGTATTACTTGGATTGGCTCGTGGATCTGGAGCACGTTCACTTTCTGGAATGCGCGCAGTCGAAGGAATTTATCGGCGACCATTCCTAAACATTGATCGCGCTACAGTTCGTGCGGAAGTTAAGGACTTGAAAGTTTTTGAAGACCCGCACAATAGTGACACCAAGTTCTCGCGAGTTCGGGTGCGAAACACAATTTTACCAATGTTGGAATCAGAACTAGGCCCTGGTGTAACTCAAGCGTTAGTGCGAAGTGCTGATCTCTTGCGCGATGATGCCGATGCACTTGACGCATTAGCGCGCTTTGAAATCACTAGAGTGAGCGATGACGTGAATTTGATTGGCGCATTGCCAAGAGCAATAAGATCCAGAGTGATCCGGCAACTTGCAATCTCAAATGGTTGCCCAATTAATGACTTAACCAGGGATCATGTGCTAGCTATCGATGCCTTAATAACAAATTGGCATGGACAAGGAGCACTAAATTTGCCAGGCGGTGTCAAGGTTGAAAGACGACATGAAAGACTTACTTTCTATCAGCCTTAAAAATCTAGGAGCAATGCGTGGACGCAGCACAAATTGGAAATGAATTGACGAGCATCGTTTTGACTACTGAACAAATTGATACTCGGATTCGTGAGATTGCTGCTGAAATCGATCAAGACTACGCAAGCGCAGACAAGCCAGTATTAATGGTTGGGGTGCTTAAGGGCGCAGTAATGGTGATGGCTGATTTAGCTCGCGCGGTTTCAATACCTGTGGAATTTGATTTCATGGCTGTGTCTTCATACGGCTCGGGTACAAAGTCCAGTGGCGTAGTGCGCATCATTAAAGATTTAGATATCGATCTTGCGGGTCGCGACGTTTTGATTGTCGAAGATATTTTGGACTCGGGCTTAACGCTTTCTTGGCTAATCAAGAATCTAAAGTCACGTAATCCAAAATCCATTGAAGTTATGACCATGATGCGTAAGCCAGATGCAATCAAGATTGAAGTACCGGCCAAGTACATCGGCTTCGATATTCCTAATGAATTCGTAGTTGGCTTTGGACTTGATTACGCCGAGAAGTACCGCAATCTGCGCGAAGTTGGAGTTTTAGCACCACACGTTTACGGCGGCGAATAACTTTTATAAAAGTTAAGACCCCTCGCGTACCCGAAAGAGCCTGCTTATCCTTGCTGCCTTCCGGCCCTGGGGAGGTTCACAGGATTACGCCACGCGAGGGGCTGTTCTTAATTCTAGTTAGATAATTACTCGCTTGATTTCGCCTTCAAATTGGCATTTGAGTATGTATCTTGCAAACGGTTGTAAAGCGCATCGAACCAACCTTCTTGTTCCAACCCGGTTCGGTTTCGGAAATTCAATCCGCCTGGTGTCTCGTGTTCAACAGGCAAATGAGCAAGCTCTGCGTCGGTTGCGGCCTGGCCTTCGATAGCAAGACCCTCGAGCAGTGATCGCACATATTGCGATGCAGTGTCATGATCAATTCCGTTATCCTCAGTCCATTTGATTACCGTGTTTTGAATTGTGAAGTAAGTAGACATAACGGCGGAGGTAATGCTGAGAATTCGTATCTTTGATTCATCTTCCATAATCACGATGTCACCAAGTCCGGCAAACTCCCGAACCACATCAGGCTGTGATGGACAAATAACTAATGGGCCCTTGTGATGCACAATCGCGGGAAGTGGAATCAATTGACTAACTTGTTTAGCTGGCGCAGTTAGTTTTGCGATTCCACTAGGTGGAGTGCCGGCAATGAAGCTTGCGATGATTTGATCTTTTCGAAAGTTAAGACCAGACAACGCTTCATCAACTTGATTCGGCAACATGCTGATGACAACCATGTCACTGGCATCGATCACCGCTTGGTTAGATTCCAGTCGGATGCAGTGCTCAAATTTGGCAGCCAACTCAGTTGATCGCTTTTCGCCGCGGGGCGATAGATAGATAGTTTCTTGTGCCCCACCTCGGGAAGCCATGGCCTCAATTACTGCAGTTGATACGGTACCGACACCCAAGAATCCAATTTTCATAGTTGATTCTCTCGCATAAAGAATAAGTACCCACCGAAACCTCGCAATTAGCGCTGATGCAGCAATTACAGGTAATCTCGACCACGGAGGATTCGCCTAGTGGCCTATGGCGCTCGCTTGGAAAGCGAGTTGGGTGAAAGCCCTCAGGGGTTCAAATCCCCTATCCTCCGCTGGTTAGGGCACAGAGCAAACTTCTAAAGCCAAAGCTATGGAGCAAGTCGGTCGGTCCCCTGATTGCTTGACCGTGAGGTCAATTGCAATCAGTACGGCGATAGCCGTTGATTAACAGAGGGGACAGCAGCGGAATGCCTTTGGCGTAGAAGGTTTGCTCGGCGCCAATCACCTAACCCAAATCAGTTAGGGGAAACTATGGCAGTGATTTCTATGACAGTCAGGGCTACCGACTACTCTCTTACATATGTCCTTGGCCCTTTACCGAAAGTACCGACCTGGTCAGTTTTCTGACGTAATCGGGCAAGAACACGTCACGGGACCACTTTCGCGGGCACTGAATAGTGGAAACATTAACCACGCATATTTATTTACTGGTACGAGAGGGGTTGGAAAAACTTCCATTGCCAGACTTTTTGCTAAGGCCATCATATGTGAGCAACCTAAGTCTGATTTAAATCCCTGTCTCGTCTGTGCAAGTTGCCGTGACATAGATGCGGGAAACTCCATGGATTATCTTGAAATCGATGGGGCATCTAACAATAGCGTAGATGACGTAAGATCATTAATTGAAAATGTTCAATATCTACCAGCGCGTGGTAAATACAAAATTTATGTTATAGATGAAGTTCACATGCTTTCTGTAAGTGCTTTTAATGCGCTTCTTAAAACACTGGAAGAACCACCACAGCACGCCATTTTCATCTTGGCCACGACCGATCCACACAAACTGCTTGGAACGGTGATTTCTCGTTGTCAGCGTTATGATTTTAAAAATGTTCCA
>RGDC01000046.1 GCA_009918005.1 Actinomycetota bacterium | reverse complement strand
AGTTGGTTTTGGTGAGGCCGGGCTAGCAGTTAATAATTCAGTTCCTTACATCGATGAACATCAAGGTGTATTCCCAGGTCACTCCAGTGGTGGCGGCGACTCTGCATTTGACTGGGCCTACTCACTAGCGCCAATCGCAAAGTCAGTAACTCTGGTTCATCGTCGTGATACTTTCCGTGCGCATGCCGCAACAGTTGATCAAGTTCGAGCTATGGGAGTTGAACTAATCATCAACTCCGAAGTCGAAAGTGTTGCTGGTGACGACTGGATTGAATCTGTAACTATCAAGAACAAAGATGGCGAATCTCGAACTCTGCCCGCACAAACATTAGTTGCCGCGCTTGGTTTCATTGCAAACATTGGACCAATCTCCAATTGGGGTATCGAACTTGAAAAGCGTCGCATTCTTGTTGACACCACAATGAAAACAAACTTGCCTCGGGTTTACTCCGCAGGCGACATCACAACGTATGTTGGCAAAAGTTGGTTTTGGTGAGGCCGGGCTAGCAGTTAATAATTCAGTTCCTTACATCGATGAACATCAAGGTGTATTCCCAGGTCACTCCAGTGGTGGCGGCGAATAAGACATGCCTAATCGCCCCTTTCCCGTCGAAGTATTCAGTGATGTTCTTGATGCCAATAAGGAATATGCAACAGATTTTGAAAGCTCACACCTAACCGGCAAAGCGGCTAAAGGTCTGGCAATTATCACCTGCATGGATTCACGTATTAGTCCCCTGGCAATTGTTGGAATGGGACCCGGTGATGTGAAGATTCTGCGAAACGCCGGAGCTCGAGTTACTGATGACGTTCTACGAACTCTGGTCTTGGCAACATTTCTCCTTGGCGTCAATCGCGTCTTGGTAATGCCGCACACTGACTGTCGAATGGCTAGTGCATCGGAACCGGAAATTCACGAAACGATTCTTAAGGAGTACGGTGTCGACACTAGAAGTGTGGAATTTCGAACCGTTAGCGACCCAATTGAAGCACTTCAGGTGGATGTTAAACGCATTCGTACTCACCCATTCCTAGTGGCCAACAAAGTAACCGTCGGTGGCGCTGTCTTTGATGTAAACACTGGCAAACTTCAGACATACGACTTCTAGTTAGGAATCTCATGCCATTTATAACTGTGCAATTGATTGAAGGCCGAAGCGTCGAACAAAAGCATGCCTTGATTAAGGAGATCTCCGAAGCGGCGATTCGGGTTCTTGCTGCCGATCCAGATAATGTTCGAATCGTAATTAACGAAGTAACAGCGGATGACTGGGGCGTTGGCGGCGTACCAGTTGCAGTAAGTCGCGCAAAGCAGTCTTAAACGTCAATTTTTGTTCGGTCGAGTTTTGCAGCGCCGTCAATAATGAAGTCTTTACGCGGGGCAACTTCACTTCCCATTAGTAATTCAAAAACATTCTCAGCTGATTTTGCATCGCTAACGGTAATGCGACGCAGAGTGCGCTTTTCTGGATCCATTGTGGTTTCACGTAATTGCACAGCATCCATTTCGCCAAGACCCTTGTAGCGCTGGATCGGCTCTTTCCAACGTCTGCCTTGCTTAGTTAGTTCTTTAACTGTGGCAGCCATTTCCGCATCGCTGTAGGTATAGACAATTTCGCCTGGCTTCTTTGCCGCGCCAACAACTTCAATACGATGCAGCGGCGGCACGGCAGCGTAGATTCGACCAGCTTCAAGTAATGGAGTTAGGTACCGCTGAAACAGCGTCAAAAGCAAGGTGCGGATATGTGCGCCATCGACATCCGCATCAGCCAAAATGATGATCTTGTTGTAGCGAACTGACTCCATGTCAAAAGATCTTCCAGAGCCCGCACCGATAACCTGCAAAATTGAAGCACACTCATTGTTTTTCAACATGTCAGCAAGTGATGCTTTTTGTACATTAAGGATTTTTCCACGAATCGGAAGCAAGGCTTGGAATTCACTGTTACGTGCTGACTTAGCCGTTCCTAGCGCGCTGTCACCTTCGACAATAAACAATTCCGTACGATCGTTGTCTTCACTTCGACAATCCTTTAACTTGGCAGGAAGCGTAGATGATTCAAGCGCAGTCTTGCGGCGCTGCGTATCTCGGTGGTGACGCGCAGCCAATCGGGCTCTAGAGGCGTTGGCTACCTTGTCTAAAACAATTCTGGTGGCCGGCTTTGCCCCTCGTGGTGGGTTAGTAAACCAGTTTGAAAGCTCGTTACTAACTACAGTGTTGACAATTTTTGCCGCAGCTGGAGTACCTAGAATTTCTTTGGTTTGGCCTTCGAATTGTGGTTCCGCCAAACGAACAGTGACAACCGCAGTCAAACCTTCTTGTACATCTTCTTTGGAAACTGCATCTTCGCCAGCTTTAAGTAAGCGCAGCGCTTTTAGCTGTTCATTTAAGACCTTGACAATGGCACGATCAAAACCAGTGACGTGGGTGCCACCTTTCGGGGTTGAAATAATATTCACATAAGACTGCAATGTGGTGTCATAAGTGTTGTTCCAAAGCAAAGCAATGTCGACACCGAGTTCACGTTCAACTTCTTGCGGGGTCATATGCCCCTGATCATCCAAAACTGGAACCGTCTCAGTAAATTTTCCAGATCCCTTTAGGCGAATGACTGGAGACACTGCTTCACCGGTTGTTAAGAATTCGCAGAATTCGGAAATTCCACCAACGTGTACAAACTCTGAGATATTTTCACTCTTTAACCGATTGTCAGTCACCACAATCGTTAGGCCCGGAACTAAGAATGATGTTTGCCTGGCGCGAGCATGAATTTCCGTAAGATCAAATGCGGCGTCTGGTGTAAAGATCTGTGAATCTGCCCAGAATTTAATTCGAGTTCCAGTTGCGGTTTTCTTCGCAGGCTTACCAGCTTTTTTTAGGCCACCCTGTTTGGTGAATTTGCCAGTCTCGTCTTTTCCAACGAAGACGCCAGGAACTCCCCGACTAAAACTCATCACGTGGGTATTGCCAGAACGATCTACTTCAACATCTAAACGGCTTGAAAGGGCATTTACTACTGAAGCACCAACACCATGTAAGCCACCTGATGCTGTGTATGACCCGCCACCAAATTTACCGCCGGCGTGAAGCTTGGTCATAACCACTTCTACGCCAGTTAGTTTCGTTTTTGGCTCAACATCGACTGGTATGCCTCGGCCGTTATCGTGAACTTCGGCTATTTGGTCGGAATGTAGCGTCACTTCGATTCGATTGCAATGGCCGCCTAGCGCTTCATCCACTGAGTTATCGATAATCTCCCAAAGGCAGTGCATTAAGCCGCGTGAGTCGGTGGACCCGATGTACATACCGGGACGCTTGCGAACTGCGTCTAGGCCTTCTAGAACCGAAAGATCAGATGCGTTGTAATCGCCCGCACCAGATGCGGTCTTTTTGGCTGCCATAACCCTATAAGAATAGGCATTTTCTACCTATTCACCGGTCTGCCACGCCGCACTCCTACTGACACCTAGTGCGTTTGTGAAATCATTCATTGGACTTAGCTACAAATGAATTTCTACGCCAGTAGTGAACCTAAACGCTTCTTGCAAGTCTTCGGCGTGTTAAGAAGCGAAGTGTCTGAAATGATTAAACAATAGTCAGAACAGGTAAAAAGTGACAAAGAGAAACTGGTGCAAGGATGACTTCAACAATCACTCGTACTCCACTTACTGCTGCCGATCGTTGTGATCGATGTGCTGCCCAAGCTCTAGTCCGCGTATTCCTTGAAGGCGGTTCTGCCCTTCAGTTCTGTAGCCATCACTTTAAAGAGCATGAAGTTCGTCTACGCGCAGTAGCTGTCGACGTTCAAGACGAAACCCACCAATTGGATAACGCCTAAATCTGCTAAGACTTCGAAGGCGAAGCCGACGGTGCCGCTGCCGGCGTAAAGGTTGCATCTCCGCTCGTGGTAATCAACTCAACCCAAGTCTTTCCAGGCGCTGGATGGACCACATTTCCTGACGGATCAGTAAGAGTCATCTGAGTCACTTCGTCAGGTTTTGACCAAGTGACTTCAGTCATGGTGTCACCAATGATTAAGTAACCTTTGCCTGTTCCAGTGACGACTGTTCGCGGCACATAGCCACCAGTTGAACCCTTGTAGCCTGCATCTGTTTCAGTGACCTTAAGCACAACCAGGCTGGTAGCTGACAGTTGCTTGCCGCTAATTGCCATATGCGGCTTCTTGCCGTCATCACGTAACCAAAGCTTTGTCGCAGCGTCCCAAGTCCAATTCGGTTTGGTAGCCGGACTGAATTTCAAAGCCACGTTGCTAATTGCGATACCAGCAGGCTCGGCAGCTGTGGCTGGCTTAACGAAGAAACCGTCAGTCTTTGAAACTGCAGCTTTATTGCTATCAATCAAATCTTGTGGGTACATAAACAAGTTGTGTGGCATTGGGTGGTACTTAGTTCTATGCATGCCCGGAGCGCCCTCGGTTGAAATCACAACACTGCTTGGAATTGTGTTGCCGAAATATTTCATGGTTGCTCGAGCGGCGCCGGAAAATACAAAATAGTCCGCAAAAGTTGGCACGATACTGGCATCCACGTGACGACCGCTTCGAACCGGACCAGCTTCTTCAGGGATTTCTGACTGGAAAACCGAGATGAATCTGGTCATTCCGCCCTCAACTAACTCTTCAAAGACTAAGTCAGCCATGTCTAGGCCATACTGCGGGCGGACACTTGGATCATTTTCAATCTTTATTGCAAGTACTGGCTTTTCGGCAGCATCAGCTGGACCAGGTAGTTGAGTAAATGGCCACAATGTCACCGGCGCTTCGGACGCGCTTGGGGTTGGGCTCGCGTCTGCGGTTTCGTTTCCCTTGGAGCAAGATGCAACAAGCAATGAAATCGCTACAACTACGGTCGCGCTGCGGACAAACTTTTTCATTCAAAACCACCAAAGTTAGACAAAACTACCCTTTAACTCTGCCTGAAATTGACCGCTTTAAGGCGCTGCGACACGCAAAAAAGGGACTAGCGCTGGGCTAATCCCTTTTTGCAACGATCAAAAGTTGATCGAAAATTCTTAATCCAAGTAATCGCGCAATACCTGGGACCGCGATGGGTGGCGAAGCTTCGACATAGTCTTGGATTCAATCTGGCGAATGCGCTCCCGGGTCACGCCGTAAACCTTGCCGATTTCATCCAATGTCTTTGGCTGACCATCAGTAAGACCAAAGCGCATCTTTACCACGCCAGATTCGCGATCTGACAAGGTATCAAGTACTGAGTCCAACTGCTCCTGTAGCAAAGTAAACGAGACAGCATCAGCTGGAACAATAGCCTCAGAGTCCTCGATTAAGTCACCAAACTCACTCAACAACCTTTTCAGGTGTCATGTCTAGTTCGCGGGCTAACTCTTCCGGTGTTGGTTCCCGACCAAGATCTTGAAGCATCTGGCGTTGAACTCGAGCCAGCTTGTTAATGACTTCAACCATGTGAACTGGAATACGAATTGTGCGAGCTTGATCAGCCATGGCGCGGGTGATTGCCTGGCGAATCCACCAAGTTGCGTAAGTCGAGAACTTGTAACCCTTGGTGTAGTCAAACTTTTCAACTGCGCGAATCAAGCCTAGGTTGCCTTCTTGGATCAAGTCCAAGAACAACATGCCACGACCGGTGTAACGCTTCGCTAGCGAAACAACAAGACGAAGGTTTGCCTCAAGCAAGTGATTCTTTGCGCGTTGACCGTCTTCAGCAATCCATTCGTAGTCGCCTTGACGACGATCTTTGAACGGTCCGCGAGTTGCAAGTAGTTCTTCGGCGAACAATCCGGCTTCAATGCGCTTTGCTAAATCAACTTCTTCTTCTGCGTTAAGCAGCGGGACTTTTCCGATTTGCTTTAGATAATCCTTAACAGGGTCAGCAGTGGCGCCAGCAGTAATAACTTGCTGGACTGGTTCGTCGGTGTCATCAACGTCGGAGATAACTAAATTGTCGCTATCGACTGCAATGACTGGCTTGGCTTCATCTTCGTCTGCAATGTCAGCAAGATCTGCAACTAGTGTTCTACATCGTCAATAACGATGTCAGCATCTAGATCAATTACTTCTAGTTCGTCGTCACCGGCTATAACTTTGGCAGACTTTTTGGAAACTTTTGCAGGCGCAGCAGTTTTCTTGGTTTCAGGTTTTGCCGACTTCGCTGCAGTCTTTGCAGGTGCCTTAGCGGCTGACTTCTTTACCGGAACTGAATTCTTTTTGGCAACCGCTTTAGCAGGAGCTTTCTTGGCTGCTTTTGCCGGCGTTGCTTTTTTCGCAACTGACTTTGCTGCGGTTGCTTTACTGGCCGTAGTCTTCTTGGCTGGAGTCTTCTTGGCTGGTGCTGCCTTCTTCGGTGCCACTTATGCCTCTTTCAGAACTAGCTTGCAGTATTCGTGCAATAACAAGAGCCCTTGTCAAGCAAAAAGCTCAACACGGGCGACATCGCGAGGATGTTTCTCAAGTGTACCCCCCATTTGTGACACTGCAGAATCGAGGGCGTCGGGGTCCAATTTAGCCAATTAGTGCGAAATCAGAACTGTCTTGGAAGACCTTACGGGAACCGCCAATTTTCCAGCCTGTCGCAAGATTTCGCCAGAAGCATCAAAGGTTCCAATGCCTGTGACGGTGTACTTGGCTTGCCAAACTGCGGTCACCCCAACGTCATAGTTTCCTGGACTTCGATATTGGTAAGTAATTTGTCTACTTGGATACTGAGCTCCAGCCACGCTTTTCCAGGCCGATGTCCCATCTCCCCAGATCCAGCGCCAAGTTGGTATCGCCGTGATTGATACCGAATGCCCTGAAAGCATGAAACTTGGTGGCTTAAAGTTTGTGGGCTGTCCGGTCCAGAAAATCACCGGCACACTGGTTAGCGATCCACCCGGTGGATCAAAACCGGGTCGCAAAGCTGGAATGTAGCGGACCACATAGTCATCGATGCGACCTTCAACTTGGCGTCGAGTAATTGGCTCGGGGCTCCCCCAACAAACGGAACCGATCACAGCAATCGTGGTGGGTGTGTGGCCAAACCAAACTCGGTAGAGCAGACTTCCCCGCGGACATGATGTAACTGCATGCTTACAAGGTGTGTTCGCTCCTTGCATGCAATAGACCGTGTATCGCCAAGTGCAACCCATACAATCTGAAACAGCTGACTTTGTCGCTTTGGATCCTGAAAATGAATCTGGCAACAACAATCCACCAGTTCCAACATATGCTGAAATTGAATTGTTTCCACCAACATCTGGAGTTGCACTAAAACTTGGCGAGCTGACAAACATCGCAAGACCTATGGCGATCGCAATTGCTGAAATGTTACGTCTCAAATTTGCTTTCATTTGATTCCCCCGAAATGCCTGTGGACTAAAGAGCTCAAGAGTTTGATCCTAGGTTTTTCGGGATCGGATTCATCATTGGATTTGCAACCTGTGGATAATTACGCGGCACCTTTTAAACAGGCATCGAAACTGACTGCAGCGAGCGATGAAGACCAAACGCTTGGCGGAACATCATGGCGCAGTGCAATGTCAAGAAGTTGGGCTAGCGAGTAGCTTGGGTCAAGTTTCAACGCGTGATCAACGGCCAGTCGCGTGACTTGAGTCTGTCCTTCGAGCCAGGCAATGCCGGCATAAACAGTTGCTAGCGGCGCTATACATTCCTGCTCAGCCCTAGCCACTTCGCGAATCAAATGGGATTGAAACTGCATCCGTAACTCCGGTGAATCATGAAGCATTCGAAGCAAGCCATCTCGAGTTCTGATGTCGCAAATTCCAACGCTTAACTGCGCATGCTCGTGCCACGTTAGATCCGCTTCAACCTGCATACGTTCATAGATGCTGGTAACTAGCTCACCGCGAGCAGAGAGTGCATCAGCTGCAATGGCCGTGGCAAAAGTATTTGCAGCCTTAACTAATTGGGCGTTACGTTGCTTTACTTGCTTGGCACTGAGCGAAGGTGCCTGCGGATCTAAGAAAGAATCTGCCTGCTCATCATTAGTATTTTTCATTGCCAAAGCCTGCGTCACGAGCCAATTCAAATCCAACGTAGCTAAGTTGATGTGCGCAATTCGTAGTTGTGAATTCTGCAGAATTTTATGGTTCTAGATTAAAAATCCAGAACAATTTTGGGCACAAAAGAGCACCCAGAGTTCGGGTGGCTTCCCCTCCGCCGTCCCTCTGGGTGCTTAACGAAAATCTAGACAACAAACCGCCGCAACCTCGGTAATGACACGCCCAGCGTGTCGCAAGCAAAACCTGACCCCGGTGATGCGGACCTATCCCGGTTGTGCCAAAGTTTTCTCATGCAACTAGATCACGTCGCCTACGCCGTCACGAATGCCGAACTTGCGGACACAGTGCAGCGCCTTGGTGCTGAGTTAGGCGTTGCATTTATCGATGGCGGTAAGCACCCGCGTGCAGGTACTCGCAACTTCATTTTGCCAATGGCTTCCGGCCAATACATTGAAATTGTTGCTCCCCTCGAGCACCCAGTTGCTGAGACTGTGCCATTTGGTCAGGCAGTTCGCAATCGCGCAGAGGCTGGCGGTGGCTGGATGGGTTGGGCTGTTCGCGTTGATGATGTCGCGCCTCTTGAAACTCGAATTGGTCGTCAGGCGGGCCAAGGGCATCGGTTGCGTCCAGGTGGTACGGATCTAACTTGGAAACAGATTGGGGTTATCGACTTGATCGCCGAGCCGATTTTGCCATTCTTTATCAAGTGGGATGACATGGGCTCTCACCCAAGTGTTGGCGGAACTGAATCGGTTAGCATCACTGAATTTGCATTGAGTGGGGATAGAGATTCCTTAACTTCTTGGTTAGGTGATACCCCAGAAGCGCTGCTAGACGATATTGCTTTGACTTGGGTTGAAGACGATGAAATCGGATTAAGCTCAGTAACTTTCCAAACTCCAAACGGCGCCGTAACTATCAATTAAATCTCGCGAGATTTATCTAGGCAGTAGTACTGAACTTCTACCAATTCTTGGCTGCGGTGTTGGCTGCGTGAAATAAGTTAACGACTTGTAATTTGAAAGCATTTTTGGAAGCATCTGCGCCACCACTTTGGCATCATCAAGTGCTGTGTGCGCGCTCTCTTGGGAAATTTCAAAATGCGCCGCCAAGGTACCCAGTTTGAAATTGTCAGTTCCCTTTACTGTGTTTCGAGCTAGCCAGTATGTGCAGATGGCGGGCATAGTCAACAGCTTGGCACCGGCCAACTGTGCCTCGCTGGCAATGAAACCCTCGTCAAACTTTGCGTGGTGAGCCACAAAGATTGCGTTGTCCATAACTCGGGCTAGGTCATCAAAAACTTGATCAAAAGTTGGGGCATCCGCAACCATGTCCGCAGAAATTCCATGGATCCAATCGGCTCCAGTGTTTCCGTCCTCTGGGTTAATTAGCGATGACATGAAATCTTGGATCTGACCGGCTTGATTTACCCGTACGGCTGCAATCTCAATGACCCGTGCTCCGGCCGCTGGATCTAAGCCAGAAGTTTCAACGTCGACAACTACGAAATCATTATCCAATTCATGGGTTCCGCCTGATCCGCCATAATGCAGGAAATGCCCAACATCTCCGGGGTTTGCAAAGCGTGATTCCATGACTCTGAATGTATCGGACGCCTCAGA
>RGDC01000045.1 GCA_009918005.1 Actinomycetota bacterium | reverse complement strand
CAGGCCAACCAATCCTTGATGGTCGCTGATCCTCTCTGTAATAACGTTTGACATTACTAACGTATAGCGTTACTATTTGTAAATGATTGTTTCATTTGCTGACAGCGGCCGGTTATGACGAAAACTGTTACAAAGCTGAATCCGGTTACACCTGGAGAGATACTCTGGGAAGAATTTCTAGTTCCTATGGAAATTAGTCGCTATCGGTTGGCTAAAGAAATTGGTGTACCTGCGCAGCGTATAGGCGACATTGTGATGGGCAAGCGCGCGATAACTGCAGACACTGATTTGCGACTTTGTAAGTATTTTGGTTTGTCTGAAGGATTCTGGATGCGCGCTCAAGTTGCATGTGATTTAGAAATTGCCAAGAGTGCAATCGAGGCTGAGTTAGCAAAAATCATCCCGATTTCGTCCTGAATCTAGATCCTGAATCTAGAGAAGGGCTAAATCGTAGACGTAGAACGGATTGGCATTAAACCGGTTAAATCTCACCCTTATCAAGTCCGCTTAAGACTTCTTGAGCTCGCACTCGCAATTCTGGTAAATCACTCAAGCGCTTCAATCCGTTTACTTGCTGACCCATTCGATGATTCTTGGCAAACGCTTCCTTGTTTCGATCCAAGAAGTCCCAATAAAGTGTTGTAAAAGGACAGGCATTGTCACCAACACGCAATTTTGGATCGTAGTGACACCCCTTACAAGATTGCGTCATGCGATTTATGTAAGCACCGCCTGCCGCGTAAGGCTTAGTCATCAACTTTCCGCCGTCGGCATGCAGGCCCATCCCGATTACGTTTGGAACCATAACCCATTCGCTGGCGTCAATAAACTGCTCGCGCATCCAATCCAGGAATTCAATCGGCTTGGTTCCAGTTATTAGGGCTAAGTTGCTCAGAATCATCAATCGCGGAATGTGGTGAGTCCAGGCACGGGTTTCAATATCCGAAACAATGCTTTTCACACAATTCATTTTCGTCTTGGTGGAATCTTGGAAAGTGCCAATACATGCCATTTAGGTATTCCCGCCAACCGATGATTTGTCTAACAAAAGCTTCAACTGAGCCAATTGGGGCATGGCCTGCGTGATACTCCAGCAAAACGACATCGATTACTTCTGAAGCATGTAGCAGACCATTGTTTAGATATGGACTGAGTAACGAATGATGCAAGGCCCAACTATCAGCGGATACCGCATCCTCGTAAGGACCAAAATCAACCAAGCTCGTTTTAATGAAATGATCCAATTGCGCAAGCGCACCAGCGCGAGTGGTTGCCCAAGTCTTTGTTGGTTCCATACCTAGCTCGGCGCCAACTTCAAGATCAATTTCATCTCGTTCATGTTCTAAATACTTTGGCCAGGTGTAATTCTTGGGCGGTGGCAGTCGATTATCTTTATCAAAGTTCCAAACGCCAGTATCAGGTTTTCCATTTTCTACCATGATGTTTAATCGAATTCGTTGGGCTCGGTAAAAAGTTTCCATCAAAAATGACTTTTGCTTATCTGCCCAAGTCTTGAAATCAACGCGAGAGGTTAAAAAGAAATCGTTCGGAACATATTGCACACCAAATTCTTGTAGTTGCTGGTACTGAACAAATGACGATGGTTCGGCTGCATAGATAGGTAACTTACCTAAACTTTTCTGTATTTCCTTAAGGCCATCTATAGTTGTTGCGCACTTCAAATAACTAACTTGGTAGCCAGCATTTTCTAATTCTTTTGCAAAATGGCGAGCTGATGAAATCAAATAGAATAAGCGTTCTTTGTGCCATGGTCGACCCGAAGTCATTCGAGTGCTTTCAATCAAAACAATGTGATTAGTTTTGGGATCCGCATCCTTTAAAACTCCGAAGCTGAGGTTTAAGTGATCAAAGGGGATGTAGAGAATTCGCTTGGTCATTTTGATTTGCACTTTTCCGAGCAGTACTTAACATTCTCCCAATCGCGCTGCCACTTTTTGCGCCACTCAAACTCCAAGCCACAGGTTAAGCAGACTTTAGGTGCGAATCCATTTTTGGTTTGAGCAACGCGAGGCATGGGTCAATCTAAGCATCTGGCAATGTTGGTACGCCCGAGAGGACTCGAACCTCCAACCGACAGGGTAGAAACCTGGTGCTCTATCCATTGAGCTACGGGCGCATCGCTAGTGGGGAACCCACGAGCGCTCCAATTCTATCTGCGGGAATAGACCACTGTTTATCGCACGTTAGACTCATGCTCATGGCTGAGTTCATTTATACCCTTGCAAAAGCACGTAAAGCCCATGGTGACAAGGTCATTCTTGATGACGTAACCCTGTCCTTCTTGCCAGGCGCCAAGATTGGCGTTGTTGGTCCCAATGGTGCTGGTAAGTCCACATTGTTAAAGATCATGGCTGGCGTGGAGAAGATTTCCAATGGTGATGCCATGCTTTCGGCTGGTTACACAGTTGGCATGCTTGCCCAAGAACCAGACTTAGACGACTCCAAGAATGTTATTGAGAACGTGCAAGAAGGCGTTGCTGAAACTATGGCAATGCTGGCTCGCTTCAATGAAGTCTCAGCTCAGATGGCTGATCCAGATGCTGACTTCGATGCGCTTATGGCCGAAATGGGAACTCTGCAAGAAGCTATTGATCACAAGAATGCTTGGGATCTGGATAATCAACTTGAACAAGCCATGGATGCACTTCGTTGCCCACCAAGTGATGCCGATGTCAGCGTACTTTCCGGTGGTGAGCGCCGCCGCGTGGCGCTTTGCAAACTTTTGTTACAGCAGCCCGACCTATTGCTTTTAGATGAACCAACTAACCACCTCGATGCCGAGAGTGTTAACTGGCTAGAACAGCATTTAGAAAAATATCCTGGAACCGTTATTGCAATTACACACGATAGATATTTCCTGGATAACGTTGCCGAATGGATTCTTGAACTCGACCGCGGTCGTGCTTATCCATATGAAGGTAACTACTCGACATACCTAGAGAAGAAGCAAGCCCGTCTAAAAGTTGAAGGCGCCAAAGATGCAAAACTTTCCAAGCGCTTGCAAGAAGAGCTTGAATGGGTTCGCTCAAATGCTAAGGCTCGTCAGACTAAGAGTCGTGCCCGTCTTGATCGATATGAAGAGATGGCTATCGAAGCTGAAAAAACTCGAAAGATGGACTTTGAAGAAATTCAGATTCCACCTGGCCCGCGCCTAGGTAACGTTGTAATTGAAGCCGACAAACTTGGTAAGGGCTTTGGCGATCGCATCTTGATGGATGACTTGTCATTCACATTGCCGCGTAACGGCATCATTGGTGTGATTGGACCTAACGGTGTTGGTAAAACAACTTTGTTCCGAATGATCGTTGCTGCTGCTGCTGAAAGCGACACGAGCGATGCTTCAACTCAGCCAGATTCAGGTTCACTTCGAGTTGGCGAAACCGTAAAGCTTTCCTATGTTGACCAGAGCCGTGCCGGACTTGATCCGACAAAGAACGTTTGGGAAGTAGTTTCCGATGGTTTGGACTGGATTAAAGTTGGCGCAGTCGAAATGCCATCGCGTGCTTACATCGGAGCTTTTGGGTTTAAGGGCCCAGATCAGCAGAAGCCTTCAGGTGTCCTGTCCGGTGGTGAGCGAAACCGCTTAAACCTTGCGCTTACTTTGAAGCAGGGTGGAAACGTATTACTTCTTGACGAACCAACTAACGATTTAGATGTTGAAACTCTCGGGTCACTGGAAAATGCGCTCCTAGAATTCCCAGGTTGCGCCGTGATTACCTCCCATGATCGCTGGTTCCTAGATCGAATTGCAACTCACATTTTGGCGTACGAAGGAGATTCAACTTGGTTCTGGTTCGAAGGCAACTTCGAGTCATATGAAAAGAACAAGATTGATCGATTGGGCGCAGATGCAGCTCGTCCGCATCGCGCTACGTATCGCAAACTAACGCGAGGTTAATTTCCAATTCTTGGAAAGCAATACACCTTACGTTCGGTCGCTGTTAGTAATCAGTTGGTTTTGTCATGTCAGATTTAAGGCATGAGAGATGTAATCAAATCTGGAATTGTTAAGCCTTGGATTACCCGAAACATTGCACTCGTTGCCCACGATAATCAAAAAGCCGAATTACTCGACTGGACCAGACAAAACCGACGACTTTTGTCGAGGCACAATCTGTTCGCAACGGGAACCACAGGCTCGCTATTGGCCGAAGTTCTTGACTTGCCCGTGAATCGATTCTTGAGTGGTCCACTAGGTGGAGACCAACAAATTGGGGCGGCAATTGCCGAAGGCAAGATCGACATCTTGGTCTTCTTTTGGGATCCACTTGAGCCACAACCCCATGACCCAGACGTTAAGGCGTTACTGAGAATTGCAACTTTGTGGAATGCCGGTATTGCAGTTAATCGAACTACGGCTGATATGTTGATAACTTCTCAGCTATTCGAAGCTGACTTTCCAACTAAGCGCCCACAATTCAATCCGAATGGCAGTAAAGCAGATTTTGTGGGAGTGCAATAGTTACCCGATACGCTGTACGTATTAATCCTCGTTAAGGCAGGTACCCGGTGGCAGCGCTAACAATTCCCGTGCATTTGCGCTGGGGCGATATGGATATCTTCAAGCACATAAATAATGTTGCTTACGTTGGCTACCTTGAAGATGCCCGCGTTGCACTTTTGGCAAATGCAGGATTTGCACCGGATTTGGATGGTTTCGGACAACTTGTAGTTCGCCACGAGATTGATTACGTTAAGCCGCTTGTGTTTCAGCCCGAACCAATCGAGATGACCGTTTGGATTGAATCCATGGGTAACTCCTCTTATGTAATTGGCTATTCAATGCATGATGGTGGCGTTGAATACTTGCGAGCGAAAACCACCATGGTTTGTATGGATTTGGAGCGAGGACGCCCAGGTCGGATTCCAGCAGAACTTCGAGCAACTTACACCCGTTTAATGCGAAGTTGAGTTCGCTTTCTCGCGCTGGGCAAGAGTTGGAATTTTTTTCAGCAACAACATAACTGCTGCAGCAATCAAGCAGAGAATCGCTGCGGTGTACCAAGCAATTTCGTAGTCTCCATTTGACTCGCGAATCCATCCGGCAAATGACGCGGCAATCGCAGCGCCAATCATGTGAAATGAAAATACCCAACCGTAAACCACTCCGGAACGGGCGACGCCAAAATACTCGCGACAAAGCTGAACCGTTGGCGGAACGGTTGCAATCCAATCCAGACCGTAGAACACAATAAAGAAAATCAATGGGGGATTAACGTGAGGCCCAAGAACAATTGGAATGGTTAGCAGTGCCAAGCCACGCATCCCATAGAAAAATACTAAAAGCCAAATTGAACTAACTTTGTCTGTTAAGTAACCCGAACCAACCGTTCCAATCAAGTCGAAAATTCCAACGATGGCTAAAAGCGAAGCGGCAGTAGTAGCCGGCATGCCGTGATCGTGCGCAGCCGGAATAAAGTGGGTTCCAATTAGACCGTTTGTTGACCAACCGCAAACAAAAAACGTAAATGCCAAAACCCAAAAAGCTGGATGTCGCATTGAGGTAAACAAAATTTCAATTGCACCATGGGCAGTAGCAGGCGCTGCCGGTCCCAGCTCGGGTTCCTCGGTTGCGCCATATGGGAGTAAACCTACATCTGATGGTCGATCCCGAAGAAAGATAAAGACAATTGGCGAAAGAACTGCACAAAATGCAGCAACTGTAATCGAGGCACTGCGCCAACCATTGCTTGAAATCATGAATGTCAGTAGTGGCAAGAAAATCATGGAACCAGTTGCGTAACCGGCGGAAAACATTCCAGTCACTAATCCTCTGCGCTTCACAAACCAGCGATTAGCTACTGCGGCACCGAATACCAAAGCCAGGCAGCCAGTACCAAAACCAACGAATATTCCCCAAAGCACCACTAAGTGCCAACTTTGGGTCATGAGTGTTGTTAAGTAAAGACCTGTTGAAACCAGTAGCAATGCAGAGGCAACAACTCGACGCATTGAAAAGCGCTCGATTAAAGTTGCGGCAAACGGTGCGGTGATTCCGTACATTAATAGATGCAGCGCAACTGCTCCAGATGTCAGACTTCGAGACCAGCCAAACTCTTCTTCAAGTGGGACGAGCATGACACCGGTTGTTGACCTAAACGCGGCCGCAGAAATTAAAGTAAGAAAAGTAATTGCGACGATCCACCACGCACGATGGATTCGAGAAAGTGCCGTGGACATTCTGCAAGCATATCGTTTTGGTGCTTAGTAATGATGAAGTTAGGGAGTATTCACCAAACTATGGGCAGCGGAGACCAAATAAGTCCAGAGTTGTTCCCGAAGGGTTTCATCCATTTCGATTTGGAAAAGTGAGGCGTGCATGTGATAAATCCATCTATCTCGCGCATCATCATCAATGACAAATGGCATGTGGCGCATTCGAAGTCTTGGATGTCCACGTTCTGCCTGATAAGTGGATGGACCACCCCAGTACTGCTGTAAGAAGAGCGTCAAGTGACGACGAGATTCCGTTAGATCTTGGTCCACGTACATCGGACGCAAGACTTCGTCGGATTCAATACCTTTATAAAAACCATCGACAAGTTTTACAAAGAATTCTTCGCCGCCAACTGCATCAAAGAGTGATTGTTCCACGCCTCTAGTTTGCCGTATTCGAAGCGTAATTCTTGCGATCTAGTTCCACCGCAGCCTTTGTTATATTGCGAGTCATTGAACCAAACACAAAACCATGGAACGGCCAAACTGACCACCAGTACGCATGACCGGCTAAACCCTTGGGGTGATAGATAGCATGCTGGTGATACATGGTTTCGCCAGCATCATTTTCTTCGACCCGAAGTTCTAACCAAGCAAGACCTGGCAGGTGCATCTCAGCTCGAAGTCGCAGTAGTTGTCCTGGGATACATTCTTCAACGCGCCAGAAATCTACACTTTCGCCAGCTAGTAATTTATTTGGATCTCTTCGGCCGCGACGAATTCCTGGGCCACCAAAAAATCGATCGATAACTCCACGGGTTTCCCAAGCTAGCGGGAAGGAATACCAACCATTCTCGCCCCCGATACCTTCGATAATCTTCCACAGTGATTCCGGGGTTGAATTCGAAATGACATAACGATCATCCGTGTACAACGAACCACCGGCCCAATCTGGATCAGTAGGCAGTGGCTCACTTGGTTCGCCTGGCATAGAAGCCGAAGACCAGCGTGACTTCACGTTTGCCTGTCGAATTCGAGTTAGCGCGAGGGCGACTGAGTCCTCAAAACCAAGTAAGCCCTCAATCGGGTCAGGGATGTATTGCTTAATGTCATGTTCGGCGCAAATCACTTCAGTTTTTAAGCTGTCAACCAATGGTCGAGCAATATTTTTTGGCACCGGAGTTACCAGCCCGATCCAGCGCGCCGAAAGGCCAGGGGAGAGCAGATTGATCGGCAGGATTATGCGCTTTCGCAGGCCAGCTACTTTTGCATAGCCGTGCATCATTTTTTGGTAGGTCAATACGTCGGGTCCACCGATATCAAAAGTTCGATTTAATCCAGCTGGCAAATTACGCGCCTCAATTAAGTAGCGCAAGACATCTCGAACTGCGATTGGTTGAATTTTGGTACGCACCCAACGCGGCGTGATCATTGCTGGGAGTCGTTCCGTCAGGTAGCGCAACATTTCAAACGAAAGACTTCCTGAACCGATGATGACAGCAGCCCCGAAGGCAATGGTTGGGACGCCAGAACTTAGGAAAATATTTCCAACTTCGGCACGAGACCTGAGATGTGGCGAAAGCTTTGGATCATTTTGCAGGCCACCTAAGTAAACAATTCTTCCTACCTTGTTTGCCTTTGCTGCCTGAGCGAATATCCCTGCAGTATGGCGTTCGGTTTCTTCGAAGTCACCAGAGCTGCCAATGGCATGAATCAAGTAGTACGCGACATCAACGTCTTTTAGGGCGACATCACAAGTATCAGGATCATCCGCTGTGCCACTTACAATTTCGACTTGATTGTGCCAGGGGTGCTGAGAAATTCGTTCTGGGTGTCTAACTAATACCCGAACTCGAACTCCTTGCTCCAGTAAGCGAGGGATCAAGCGGCCACCAATATATCCGGTAGCGCCTGTTACTAAACAGAGTTGTGACATACCTAAGTCTTACGGATTATTGGCGATTTTGCAGATTGGGGTTGCCTACTTCTCCCAAGTGGTGTTTTGACTGAAGTTTGCGACGTTCAAGATTTCGCCATTTCTGATGTACCAAAGGACTCCGGATTCATCACGAACTCTGGTTGTTCGTAGTGCCACCGCTTCAACTTTGCCTTTCACAGCTCCAATCTCAACTTCGTCTCCGATGCCATATTGGTCTTCAATAATTAAGAACAGCCCTGAGATGTAATCCTTAACTAAAGTCTGAGCGCCAAAGCCAAGTGCAACACCAATGATTCCAGCACTTGCAAGTAATGGCCCAACATTTACGCCCAAGATTGAAAGGACCATCAAGCCTGCAGTTCCCCAGATAATGACTGAAGTCATTGTGTTTAAGACCAGTGAAATAGTGGAGGATCGTTGATCACGGCGTTCGCTGGAGCCAAAAGCTTGTCGGATAATGCGGTTACTTGTTCGCACCAGTATGAATCGCACAACAAATGCAACTAAGAAAATGATGATTATCTTCATTGGTTCCCCTAGGAACCAATCTGGAAGTCCTGAATTGGTCATGACCCTATTCTGGCAACAAACTTCTTGCTTGTCATGGGGCGTAGTCGTGTCGAGAAAGTATTATCGTAAACTAAACACATGAAGACGAGCATTCGCCGCATTTGGTCTGTGTCATCAGCCAGCGCAGTTTTGGTTACATCATCTGTCTTACCTGCATTTGCCGAGTCAACTAAACGAGATGATGGAGACCAGCCAGGCGAACCAATGGGCACCTTAAGTGCAATCCTTTGGTTTGTAGTTCTACCACTCACCATTACCGGAATCATTGCACTTTTAACTCTTGGACCAAGTTGGACAAGTGCCGCGCGTAAGTCAACTAAAGGTGGATTCCTCGACGATCCAACTTTGAGTGACCGCCAAGTTGAAGTTGGAACTGAAAAGCGCGAAATTAGTTACTAAGACTTAAACAAAAAGAGACGAACCAGAAATGGTTCGTCTCTTTTTGTTTTTGAACTATAAATCAGCTGCTTGACAGCGAAGTGAACGTGCCACGTTGTCTCGCAATTCTTTAACGAGGCGAGTTGCGCCGAAGTCTTTACTGCTGGCGATGAATGAATCTGCTTTAGCAAGAATTTCTGGTGATCCAAGTAAGGACGGGAACAGTCCCATAGTTATGGTCTGGGCAGTTTCATTCGTTCGGGTTTCCCAAATACTTTCCAGCACCGAGAAATATTTGTCGACGTATGGAACTAACAGTTCGCGTTGATCTGGCTGAGAAAAACCTCCAACCGTTGAATCCAAAAGCGCATTAGCAAGGTCATCGTTCTCAACTGCTGCGCTCCAAGCTGTGGCCTTTGCCTCAGCAGTTGGAATACCAGAACGAGCGGATGCAGCCTGACGTTGACCGCCCGCAGTGTTGTCGCGAACTAGCTCATCATCAATCGCAGTCGCTGGAATTGCGCCAAGTGCAACAAGTCGAGCAATAAAAGACCAGCGA
>RGDC01000044.1 GCA_009918005.1 Actinomycetota bacterium | reverse complement strand
AGACACCCGAAGGTGTCTTTTCTTTTTAGTAGCGGGGACAGGACTCCGTCACAATTCACTTGACGTGAATTGTTCCTCCTCAAATCCGAGTGCCGCTAGAAACCAAAAATGAGAGTCCCAAAGGACTCTCATTTTTCGTTAGTAGCGGGGACAGGATTTGAACCTGTGACCTCTGGGTTATGAGCCCAGCGAGCTACCGAGCTGCTCCACCCCGCGTCGGTTTTCCAAGGATACGCGAGGATTCCAGCCCAACCAAATCGTTAACTTGGTTATTGAGTTGGCGATGGTGCCGGAGTAGCAACTGGTGAAGGTGTAGACGTTGGTGCCAGACTCTCACCAGCTATCTGACTTCCCGCAGTTGTAGCGCGGTCTAGCGCCTCTGAAAGTCGATCCTGCGCCGCGCCATAAGCCGCGAAGTCACCAGCAGCCAGGGCCGCTACTCCATCGGTGTAAGCCTTGTTGGCGTCAATGATTGCCTTTGCCAGATCTTGTTCTGGAGTTGTTACTGGAGTCTCAGGTGCTGTTGGATCCGTGGGATCAACTGGAATTGTGGTTTGCCCAGTGAAAACCTTCTTTAGCGCAGTTTCCAAATCGTCTTCAAAGGCAACCTTGGATCCGAATGAAACAAGCACCTTTCGAAGTAATGGATACCCGCCGCCCTGTGAGGCACGAACATAGACCGGCTCGAAGTAGAGCAAGCCGCCACCGACTGGCAAGGAAAGCAAGTTACCGAGCACTACATCTGAGCCACCAGTTCGAAGCAACGAAAGTTGCTTAGCAACTTCTGGATCAGACTCGAAATTGTTCTGCACCTGACGCGGACCAGGAATAGTTGTATTTCTTGGTAGTTGCAAGACGCGAATTGTTCCGTAGTCATCGCCGTGATCTGAGTTAACCGACATGAACGCTGCCAAAGTCTGACGCTTCGTTGGCGCATATGTCGTTGTTAACGAAAACGTAGGTGCAGTCTGATCTGGCATCTGTAGCGTTAAGTAATACGGTGGCTGGGCCTGTCCGATTGTTGGCTTAGTTGGATCTTCTGGCACGATCCAGAAATCCTGTCCTGAGTAAAACGCTTGTGGATCGCCAACGTGGTACTTGGCTAAAACGTCGCGCTGGACCTTGAACATGTCTTCTGGATAACGAATGTGATCCAGTACTCCAGCAGGAATTGCAGACTTTGGTTGGACTACTCCAGGGAAAGCTTTGCTCCAGGTTTGTAGGATTGGGTCCTTTTCATCCCAGGCGTAGATATTTACCGTTCCGTCATACGCATCAACTGTTGCCTTAACGGCGTTGCGAATATAAGTGATGTTCCCTGCGCTAAAAGGCATCGATGCGGATTGCGTGTTAACCGAATCAGCCGTGGCATCTCGCAAGGAAACGCGCGCAGCATATGGAAATTCATTCGTTGTTGTGTATCCGTCGACAATCCACTGAACTTTGCCATCTACGACAGCAGGGTACGGATCCCCATCAAGAGTTAACCAAGGAGCAACTTTTTCTACCCGAGTCTTTGGATCACGATCGTAGAGAATTTTTGAATCGGGACCAATTTGATTTGAAAGTAAGATATTTGTGTCTTGATAATTCAATGCAAATATTGCACGTTGAATCATGTTTCCAATCGGAACGCCACCAGAACCGGTGTAGGTATTGTTGGTCTGGCCGTTGGCACTCTTGTCGTCTGGAAAATCAAGTTCTAGTGGTGGTTGGTTAGCGTTACTGCCAACGATGGAATAGGCCGACGACTGCTCACCGAAATAAACTCTCGGTTGCGCAATATCAAGCTTGCCTGAAGGTGGAATGTTGCTTTCTAAAAACTTAGGTGCACCATCTGCTTGGGAAGTATTTTCATAAGCCGCCACAACGCCATACCCATGTGTAAATACCATGTGATCGTTGAACCAGTTTCGTTGATCGCTTGCGACACCATCGAGGTTTACTTCTCTAACCGCGATAACGGTTCCACGCTTTACGCCATCAATCAGATATCGATCTACGTCGAGTGTTTCTGGGAAAGCATAGAAGCCACGAATCTGTTGCAGCTGACTGAATGTTGGAGAGTTAAGAGCTGGATCAAGGAGTCGGATGTTTGAGAGGGTTCCAGCATCTTTTGCCAGCGATGCCTGCGATGGATTATCAATTGCTGCGTACTCCGAAAACTTCACATCTTTTAGTCCATATGAGGACAGCGTCGAATCAATATTTCTTTGAATGTAGGGTGACTCGCGTTGTAACTCGGAAGGTTTAACCTGGAACTGCTGCACGAAAGCTGGGTATAACCCACCAATAACAAATGAAGCTCCTAGCATCGCGCCAAAGGCAATAAACGGTAGCGACCAGCCTTTTCTAAAAATTGCGATAAAGAAAAGGATGGAAGTTGCAAGCGCAATGTAAGTCAAAATGGTTTTAGCGGGAACAACCGCATTAACATCTGTGTACTTAAGGCCAGTAATTAAGGCATCGGACTTTGTTGCCAACGAGAACTTGTCGATTGAATAGGCACCTGCCTTCAATAGCGTTAGCATTCCTAGGAAAAACATTAAGTGCCGGCGAGCTGAGTCGGTTGACTGCGAAATGCTCGTGCGCAAGCCACCGTAGATGTAGTGCACTACGACGTTAACAATTAACGAAACGATCAGAATTGTGAATCCAAATCCTAGAAAGAATTTAAGGAATGGAAGTTCAAACGCATAAAACGAGATGTCTTTACCAAATTGTGGATCAGTCTGAGCAAATGTAGTTGAGTTGCGCCACAGCATAAAAGTTTTCCACTGGCTTGAAGCTGACAACCCTGTCAAAACTCCAAATGCGATTGGTCCAGCAATAAACACTATGCGACGAAACGAATCTAAACTCTCTCGATATTTTTGGAACGCAAATTCCTCAGGAGTTGCCGGCAAGTTGATTGGACGAGCACGATGCGCCACAGTGGCTGCACCCCAAATGCTCAGTGCAGTCAAAATCGAAAAGCCAAAAAACAGGATTGCTTTGATTGCTAGTTGCTGGGTATAAACATCGGTGTGGCCCACCGACCCGTACCACTGCCAGTCGGTATAAAAGCCGGCGAATATAGAGAATGCAACAAAGAGACCCACTAGGGCCGAAAGGGTTATTCCTAGAGGGCTACGACGAGGACGTTCTAAATTTATGCTCACTTAAATACCTTACGTTGAAATATCGCGAAGCAGATACGACAGACTTACCCTATGGATTTTGCCTCAAACCTTGAACCTTTGATTCGGGAAGTTGAAGACCACGTAGCTAGCGCAGGGTGGGATCAACCGGTTCGCCTGTTTGCTCTAGTTCCTACGGCAAGTTTGCTCTCTGCCAACCCCGAATTGGCAGATGAACTCGGTATTAGTGCTGAAATGCCCCTCACTTCAGTCGAGCAAGAGATTGAGGACACTTTGGAACTAGATGAGCTGTTGGGAACCATTGCCTGGCCTGAGGATGTGGCAGGGGCCATTGTCGCTCTGGAGCGAATCGTTTTGCCTCCTTCAGCTGAGTCAGACTTACCAGTCACAGATGACTCTGCACTTGTGCAAGCGGCATCAGATCACCCAGAGCGACGCGACGTGAGAATTGTCAGTGCAGTTCTGCGAAGCGGGCAAAACCTAAATGCACTGCGGTACCGGACTCATGATTCAGCGGACGCAGTAGCAGTTGCTCCAAATTTAGTTGCTCGGCTTAATGATGCCTTGGCATCAACTTTTGCAGATTAGGGAACTGTCTCAAAACAACTAAGGCTGTTCGCCGATATTTAATGGTGTGCCAATTTGTCGAAGTGCACCGGTGCCACCGGCAATGTTTACAACATCAAATCCTTGGTCTTCTAAAAATTTTCCAGCCTGTCCCGATCGACCGCCTGCTTCGCAAATTAGATACTGAGTCTTTGTCTTATCAATTTCGGCTTGGCGAACTGGAATTGTAGAAAGCGGGATGTGAATTGCACCTGGAATGTGCCCCGAAACATATTCGTCAAGTTCGCGAACGTCGACAATTGAGACGTTTTTGTAAATTGCTAACAGTTCGAGCGCTGAAATCTCATGCATTGTGATTCACTTTCCTAGGATCCTTTATATTCTATTCGAAACACGGGGTAACTGGCTTGCCTGAATTAAAAGTATTGATTGCTGCCATTGCCTCATCTAAAGTTTTAACTGCAGCCACGGTTAATCCATCTGGGATGTGTCCAACTACATCGCTGCAGTTTCCCTGAGGCGCTAAAAACAGCACTGCGCCAGCATCACGAGCACCAATTAGCTTTTGTTGAATCCCGCCAATTTCGCCAACATTTCCCTTTGGGTCAATCGTTCCAGTGCCGGCGATTGTTTTTCCTTGGGTAAGCGCGCCAGGAGTTAGCTTGTCGATAATTCCGATGGCAAACATAGTTCCAGCGCTTGGGCCCCCAACACCTGTGACACCGAAATCAATTTCGTAGTTTGCTGAGTAACTTATGTCGATTCCAATACCAATGTATGGAAGTTTTGATTCGTCCTCATTAGTTGTTGGATCATCCTGGCGTGTGCCGGAAGTGACAACAACATCAAGCTTTGAATCGCTGCGCACAACTGAAAAAGTTAAGGCAGTTCCAATGGGCTTAGAGCGCACTGCCGCAACGACCTGCTCTGGAGTTTTCATCGGCACACCATCAATTGCCAGAATTTCGTCACCAGCCCGAAGTTTGTTTTGAGCCGGGGTATCAAGGCCAACGCTGGTAATAATTACTTTTTCGTTAATTGGCTGTTTCAAATAATCCATTGCTGCTGCGATCGCGTAGCTCTGCGAAGTACTAAATGCCTCGGCATTTCGTGCCATATTTTGTTCTTCAGTCTCACCTTCAGGGTAAATCGATTCGCGTGGCACGACTCGCTTATCTGGATTTAGCCAGCCCAAAATAGCTTGAAACATATCTAGACCTTGTTGGGGGCCTCCGTACTCGCTGACCGTTGTCATGTCGAGTTCACCCTCAGTTTGATAAGTCTGCGTGCCCGAAATCGAAATCAATTCAACTTCGTCAACTGTGCCAATCGTGTTAAAAACGGGTCCTGGCGAAGTCATCACGTATGGAACTGGAATAAACATTGCGGCACCCAGCAAAATCAAAAGTATCCACGTGAGAGTGGGCTTTATTTTTGGTCGCATGCAATTACCGCTTCTTATAGGGGAATCTGAAAGTTTCCAGAGTTACAGCGTACGTGAATACTTCGGATGTTCGCCGTGGGCTAGTTCCAAAATGATTAGTTGTGGTTAATCCTGGGCATAACCTTGTAAGTATTCGGAGCCTTTGGACCTAATTAGAACAAGATAAGTAGGAACCATGACAATGCCATTTGGATTCGCCCCTGGCGGAGATGACAACAATGAGTTAGCAGACATGTTGGAAAATATGGGACGCATGCTACGTAATGGCGGCGATCCTTCAGGAGGCTCAGTTAACTGGACGAGTGCCCATACGGCCTCCGATCAAGAATTGAAAAAAGCTGGTGATCCGCAGATCAGCGAATCCGATGCTGAAAAGCTTCGAGCTGCTGCTGACTTGGCTGATTTATGGCTCAACGATGCAACCACTATCCCAAGTGCCGGTCACACGATTAACGGAGTAACTCGCAAGCAGTGGCTAGGTTCTACTTTTGATTCCTGGAAAATCGTTGTGCAACCAGTCGCAGATGCAATGGCAGGTGTTATGGCTGGCATGTTGCCATCCGGTAACGATGCCGGAACCCTAAACATTCCAGATGAATTACTTTCCAGCCTGCCTGATGAAGTGGCGGCAAACCTTCGAGAGACTTTGGCCTCACCTGACTTCGCCGCAATCACCGGACCTCTTATGGCTATGGCAAAATCCATGGGTGCAACCATGTTTGGAACGCAATTCGGTCAAGCTTTGGGACAAATGACTACGGAAGTTTTAAGTAACTCTGACGTCGGTATTCCATTAAACGCTTCAGGTAAACCTGGGTTAGTTATTGCAAATACCAATTTATTCATTCAAGGCCTATCCATTGATGAATCTGAAGCCAGGCTCTACGTAACCCTTCGTGAATTAGCTCATCAAAGATTGTTCACTGCTGCCCCTTGGATTCAATCTCAATTAATGGCCGCGATATCGGATTACGCACGAGGTGTGAAAATTGACACCACTGCAATCGAATCTGCCATGACGCAGATTGATCCCACAGATCCGGAAAGCATAAATAGCATGATGGCCTCCTCGTTGTTTGAGCCCACACAGACTCCCGAACAAGTCGCCGCGCTAACCAGGATCGAACTACTCTTGGCGCTAATTGAGGGCTGGGTCACCGTAGTGGTGACTCAGGCGGCCGGTAGTCGGTTAAAGTCCGCTGGGGCACTTGAAGAGGTCTTTAGAAGGCGGCGAGCAGCAGGCGGTCCTGCCGAAAAAGTCTTTGGCGGACTAATCGGACTGGAGATGCGTCCAAGGCGAATGCGGGAGGCTGCCGCTTTATGGCAACGTTTAGCTGATATTCAAGGAATTGCTGCTCGCGATGCGCTTTGGTCTCACCCCGACTTACTTCCACGCGACTCTGACATTGATGACATAGATGCTTTTCTTTCCACTGGTACCGAGGATCTAATGGCAGAACTGAACAAGGCGATTGAATCCTCTAAAGAGGATCCACAAACCGATTCTTGAGTTTTGCGCTACTCAGACTTTAAAAACTGTTGCGCATGAGAATACCCATCTAAGTAGGCTTTTGCTTTTTCGTGTTCTGGAAACTTGTTCATCAATTCATAGAATGCTGGGCTGTGATCCGTTACCAACAAATGAATCAATTCATGAACAATTACTGAATCAATTACGTAGCCTGGCATCCGTTGCATTCGATGGGAAAGTCGAATGTTGCCTTCATCAGGGGTGCAGGATCCCCAACGAGAATTTTGATTGGTAACCCAACGAATCTTCACTGGAACTTTATGGGTTTCGAACAGATCTACACCTAAATATTTTCGGGAAAGTAATCGTGCTCGTTGCTCAAGGGAATCCTGTGAGGTAGTTCTCTCATCTCGGTCATCTAAGCGATTCACTAGTTCAGCCACATAGGCATCGACATCGCGCTTTGCCATTCTGGTTGGCACTGTAACTACGGTTTTTTCATTATCGCGATACGCAGTTACATTTCGCTTTGCACGCTTACTTCGCTTTACTTCCACTTTTGTTAAATCAGTTCGCTGATAAACAAATTCAACTGGTTCACTCATTAGTGAATCCAAGTCAGTTCCTTCAAATTGATCGTCGGCATCGAAAAGGGAAGGCTGATTTTGACTAGTCACAAAACTTAAGGCTAGTCCAGATGTCTGCGAAAATGATGAAGCTCTCGAGCCGCGTGCTCAAGCATTCGCCTTCCCCTTGCGAATGTCGGCTCGTTATCTCGAGAGCTTCAACTCGTGAAACTTACGCGCAACTAAGTAGTTAGCGCAACGTAAATTGAGAAGTATTGAACTTTGCTGTGGACAAGGCTGGGGACTAACTGGGGATACCTGCCAATTAATTGGGGATTACTGGTGAACAACTTGGGGATAGATTGATTGTGACCACGTGAATATCGCTATTTATCAGGCATTA
The DNA here is from genome assembly GCA_009918005.1 of Actinomycetota bacterium. Lineage (GTDB taxonomy): Bacteria > Actinomycetota > Actinomycetes > S36-B12 > UBA5976 > UBA5976. The sequence continues at coordinate 2,099 of RGDC01000044.1, read as the reverse complement.
TGTTGTCCACGGAATGTGGAAAGAAAATAGTTTTATCCCCATGGGGCATATGTCTAAATTCATAGATTGGTATCAAAAGCCTCGCACTTTCCAGACTCTGATAACGCAGCTATTGGAAGTGCGTAACACAAAGACATTGTGGAATGTTTGCGTCTTGCACAAATCACAAACTGAAGAATTCACAAATGAAAATTTCTAATCCAAGACTCGCTCCAGGCGTTCGCATTTATGAACGTGGTTCATCTCAGGTGCAAATTGGAATCAACCCGAATTCGGCACTCGTTATAGACAAAAAGGTCGGCAAAACGATCAGAAAATTCTTAACCGGGGCACATTCGGTATCCGAGATTTGCAACCAACTAGTTTCAGAGGGACACGATTTGCAATCGAGCGAAAATTTCCTAACTCAACTGACTTCACTTGGTTTAGTTGAATCTGGCCCAATAGCTGCAACTTATGATCAGCAAAATCCAGTAAGTGAGATCCAGCGTCTAAATCTCTTACGTGAAACTGGTGGCGATCTTGATGCAATTAATCAAAGAATTGGATGCGAAGTATCGATTAGAGGAGCAGGTCGTCTTGGGATGACTGTATGTCTACTACTTGCCAGCGCTGGATTTCCCAACATTACAGTTCATGACTCAACACTGGTGAGTGAATCCGATTTAACTCCCTGGGGCGCATCTCGGATCGACATTGGACTTCGTCGAGACAATGTGGCCAAAAACTTGATTGAGCGGATGATACGTGGTGCTTCTGCACATAAAAACTCCCTAAGATTTCGTTCGAATCGAAAACTCGAAATTCTATTGCCCGATCAACGCGCAGATTTCCCATGGATTTCTGCGACAAGTGCAGACCTATTGGTTGCCACTGATACCTCTCACCTATTCGCCGCAACAAGTTCCACAGTCAGTCTCATCAGTTCGGTAATTGGTCCTGGCGAAACTCCATGCCTTCGCTGCTTACACCTACACCGATGTGATCAAGATCCACAATGGCCACTCATTGATCTACAAGTCTCCCAAAGCCCAACTGTGGATAGCGCAAGCATTTCGCTGATATTGAAAACTGCCCTAGAAGTCGTCCGGTTAGTTTCAACTTGGGTCGATGAGCCTGAAACAAATGGCGCGCAAATCTTAAAACTGGGAGATTCGCTGAATTCAGTTGAGACCTATCCCACCTTCTTTCACCCTGCCTGCGGATGCCGATGGGACCTAACTGCCTGACAATTGAGTGTGAGCGATTTATCCCAAAGTGGCCTATCCCGTAGTGCGCGAATTGCGGCATTGCCACTTCGCCATGTTGGCCGCCGCGCTGTGGGTCTGGGCAAGCGTCTCGGGGGTATGTCCGCCGAAGATGCCACAGCACAGGCGCAGGCCAAGACTGCGGAACAAATCTTCAGTGTCCTTGGCGAACTAAAGGGTGGCGCCATGAAGCTAGGTCAAGCCCTGAGCGTATTTGAATCAGTCTTGCCAGACGATGTAGCAGCGCCTTACCGCGAATCACTTACAAAACTCCAAGACTCTGCGCCACCTATGGCAGTTGAGTCAGTGCACCAAGTTCTTCGCGAATCTCTCGGAGATAACTGGCGCGAACGCTTTACGTCTTTTGATGACGAACCGGCAGCAGCAGCCTCGATTGGGCAGGTTCATCGCGCAGTTTGGCATGACGGCCGCGATGTAGCAGTCAAAATTCAATACCCTGGCGCATCGGGTGCACTTCTCGCGGACTTGCAGCAGCTTTCTCGGTTTGGGCGATTGTTTGCCGGATTTTTTCCCGGCGTTGATGTTCGTTCTATTTTGCGTGAACTTACTGACTGCGTGGCTGAGGAACTTGATTACCTGCATGAGTCTAAGGTTCAACGAAAGTTTGCGGTTGGCTTCGATGGTCACCCTGATTACTTCATCCCACATGTTTTAGCGGCTGCCGAGAATGTCATTGTCACTGAATGGGTTGAAGGAAAATCACTTGCACGCCTGATTGAATCCGGTACACAGGATGAACGTGATCATTTTGGAAAAATGTATTTACGCTTCTTACTTTCTGGACCAAGTCAGGTTGGACTCTTGCACGCAGATCCACATCCTGGCAACTTT
>RGDC01000043.1 GCA_009918005.1 Actinomycetota bacterium | reverse complement strand
CATCGAAATCAGGACTCGAAGCAACAACTCGAAATGCACTGCGTCTACTTGAGTTTATGGAGCGAACTGACGTGCCAGTTGCATCCGGTTATGACGAGCCATATGGGCGCGCGAAGATGGAAACTGGATATGAACCAGTACATGGTCATGACGGTCTTGCTGGGGTAGATCTGCCTGAGCCAACAACGAAAGTGGTCTCAACAGATGCGCCCGCGTTCTTGGCGGAAAAGATTCGAAATTCAGCAGATCCAGTAACTCTCGTGGCAATTGGCCCGCTGACAAATATTGCTCACTTAGTAGATCAGCACCCAGATGTGATTCCGATGATCGATCGATTTGTAATTATGGGTGGAGCGGCTCGGACTGGAAATGTGACGCCAGTTGCTGAATTCAATATCTGGCATGACCCAGAAGCCGCAAAACGCGTTTTTGCCAGTGGGATTAACACTGTGATGGTCGGACTAGACGTGACTCATTCCGTGAAGACTTATGAGCACCTTTGGGGCTGGCTAAAAGATGGAAGTAAGTTTGGCAAAGTTTTTGACCATATTCTTAACTCTTACACGAATTTTTATGCATCATTTTTCGGCGAACGCATTTCACATCAGCATGATGCGCTTGCAATGGCAGAAGCAATTTGGCCGAACATCATGGAACTTGAACCTGCGTTTATTGATGTTGAATGCCAGGGCGAACTAACAACTGGCATGACAGTTACTGATACTCGACTACGTAATGGTCTGAAGCCAAACGGATATGTTGCCTGGACCATTGATGGCGATGAGTTTCATGCCAAGTTGATGGCAGCACTTTCAAAAATGTCCACATCGATCGGTCAATAGTAAATCTAATTATTGACTAGCGAGTGCTGCCTGGCTTCCAAAGCACATCGCCTACTTCTTTATTCGCTACTCGCGAAAGTATGAACAGTAAATCTGAAAGTCGATTTAGGTAATTTGCAGCCAACATGTTCATGCCGCCGTGATACATGTCGATAGCAGCCCAAGTGCTTCGTTCGGCACGACGAGTAACAGTTCTAGCTACATGCAGATGAGCCGCACCAACAGTTCCACCAGGCAAAATGAAGGAGCGAAGAGCTTCTAATTCCTCGTTGTATTTGTCGCAAGCAGATTCAAGTCGCTCGATGTAATCGGCTGTAACTCGTAACGGTGCATGCTCTGGGTTATCGATTACAGGTGTGCATAAGTCTGCGCCAACATCAAATAATTCATTTTGAATCATGGTAAGAAGTTCGACAATGTCAGTTCTTAATTCGCCAGCAGCTACTGCTAGGCCAATTGAGCTATTTGCTTCATCCACATCTGCATAAGCCTTTAGGCGAGGATCGTTCTTGCCAGTTCGACTCATGTCGCCGAGATTGGTAGTTCCATCGTCACCAGTACGCGTGTAAATTCTTGTTAAATTGACCATGCCCTAAGCCTAGGGCGCATTGGGTTTATCTGCCTTTTCTTGGGTTAGAAATTAAATCCAAAAAACACGTTATTCTGCTTAATCGTGGATGTTTTTCGAATTCAAGGAGGCGCCCGCCTAGTCGGCGAGGTGCATGTAACTGGCGCAAAAAACAGCAGCTTGAAACTTATGGCTGTTGCTTTGCTTGCTCCTGGAAAAACAGTAATTCATGCAGTTCCCAACATTCTTGATGTCACGATCATGGCCGAACTGCTTCGCCGACTCGGGTGTTCTGTTACCTATAGCGCAGAGACTGAGACTGTTGAAATAGAAGTTCCAGAAACTATTGAACATAGAGCGGACTACGACTTAGTACGACGTATGCGCGCATCAATTGCGGTACTAGGTCCACTGGTTGCTAGAACTGGCGCTGCAGATGTTGCCTTACCAGGCGGTGATGCAATTGGATCCCGTGGTTTAGATATGCACACTGCAGGCTTGGAACGCATGGGTGCAACGGTTGCTAACGAGCATGGCTACCTTGTTGTTCACGCACCTGACGGTGGACTAATTGGAACGCATGTCTATTTAGATTTTCCAAGCGTTGGTGCAACTGAAACTTTGTTAATGGCTGCAGTTACTGCAAACGGTGTGACCGTAATTGATAATGCTGCACGTGAACCCGAGATTTCCGATATCTGCAACATGTTGCTCGCAATGGGTGCCCAGATAGATGGAGTTGGCACTTCACTGCTTACAGTCACCGGCGTCTCAAGTTTGCGACCAGTTGAACATACGACAGTTTCAGATCGAATCGTTGCTGGAACCTGGGCAGTTGCTGCAGCCATCACTGGTGGAGACATCACTGTTCGTAATGCAAACAATGAACACCTATCGATTGTGCTGGAAAAACTCATTACGGCAGGAGCGGAAGTAGAAATACTCAGTGACGGATTTCGAATTCAAATGAATCGTCGTCCTACTGCTGTTGATGTTGTAACGCTTCCGTATCCAGGGTTTCCAACTGACTTGCAGCCGCAATTTATTGCGCTTAATTCCATTGCTGAGGGTTCTGCAATGGTTACCGAAAACTTGTTTGAAGCTCGATTTAGGTTTGTTCAGGAATTGTCTCGGCTAGGTGCTGAAGTTCGAACGGATGGACATCACGCATTGATTAGAGGTCGCTCGCAATTGTCTGGGGCACCGGTTGAAGCTACCGACATCCGAGCCGGTGCTGGGTTAGTTTTGGCAGGGTTAGTTGCCGAAGGCGAGACTACAGTTCATGCTGTGGAGCATATAGATCGTGGTTATGTCGGATTTGAAGAACAGCTGAGCGCTCTTGGTGCCATTATCGTCCGCGAACCTAGCCCGCAGATTTTTTAAGAATCTTTTTTGCTGATTCAACATCTTTTGGCCAGACCATAATTCGCGGTCCATCATTTGTTTGAGCCAAGCTAGCCCTCAGCCCGGCATCAACTAAAGTTCTCCGCAAAACTTCACCTTCGATGTAGTTACTTGGTGAGGCAACTGGAATCAACATTCCATATTCATCTGGGTTTCCTGATTTTGCGGGGCGCTCAACAACTGAGCCACCACGGGCAAATGCCCAGCGCAATATCAAAACCATGATTCCCAAGGCGGAAAATGCCACGAGCGGACCAAAGAAGTATGAAAACGAGTTCCAGGCTGGCACAGAACAAGTTTGTCGCAAACTATCCAAAATCGCAGAATTAAGTCTGGCAACGCACTGGCATTAAATGTGGTCTGCCAGACTAGACACATGAGCTTTTCGCAAATAGGTGTTGTTGGACTGGGAATCATGGGAGCCGGCATAGTCGAAGTGTTTTCTCGAGCTGGCTACCAGGTAGTGGGAGTTGCAGAATCCGCCGCCGCAGTTGAAGCTGGTAAATCGAACCTAACTAAGTCCCTAGCTAGAGCAGTTTCGAAAGGCAAACTGACTCAAGATCAAAGTGATGAAATTTCTGCCCGAGTCTTATTCGGCGAAAATTTTGACTTACTGGCAAATTGCGATCTTGTTATTGAAGCAGCACCGGAAATCCTTTCCTTAAAGGTTGAGATTTTTTCTAAACTTGATGCTGCCGTAAAGCCAAGTGGAATTCTGGCAACAAATACTTCAAGTCTGTCGGTTACTCAAATTGCCAATGCAACTTCGCGTCCTGCAAAAGTAATTGGAATGCACTTCTTCAACCCTGCTCCAGTTCAAAAATTTGTCGAAGTTATTTCAACGGCACATTCCGACCCTGAGGTAGTGGCTGAAGTTATCGAACTTGGAAATTCACTAGGAAAGCACTTGGCGCGAATTTCGGATCAGCCAGGCTTTATCGTTAACAAACTTTTACTCCGTTACTTGAATCATGCAGTGCAGATTCTAGATTCTGGTCAGGCATCCAAAGAGCAAATGGATGCCGCAATGCGCGAACATTCTGGCTACCCAATGGGCCCATGCGAACTTTTGGATTTAATAGGTATCGATACTTGTGTTGAAATCTTGAAAACCATTCATGCTGATACCAAGTTGGCGATTGATGAACCAGCAGTGGGCATGGTTGAACTAGTTTCGTCAGGTAAAAAGGGTCGCAAGACCGGATCTGGTTTCTACGATTACTCGGAGAGACTGGATGCACCGACTGATTCAAACGAAGCGGTAAAGAGCCAAGTTCATAACGACTTATTGATTGCCTATCTTGGTGACTGCATTGCTATGGAAGCCACCGGTTACGCCACAAAGGCGGACATTGATTCAGGAATGAAACTCGGCTGTGGCCTGCCTGAAGGCCCTTTCGAAGTAATCGAAAAAATGGGTATCGAAAAGGTTAGGTCTGCGCAAGCAGAACTTTCGGAGCGAACTGGCGTCGTTGCTTATCAACCATTGCCGCTCTAGCTAATTTTGAATTGAACTTAGAATTAGATCATGGGGCGCCGAAACCGAAGAGATTCAAATGAAGAGCCGCCTGAGCTAAAGCTTGGCAGTTTTGGTCGCACTGAAAATCATGCAGATGGCGAATGGCAAGTAACTTCACTTACCGGCGAAACTTCAGTGAAGGTTTATCGATGCCCGGGATGCCAGGGCGAAATCCAACCAGGTACAGCGCATATCGTTGCTTGGAATATGGATTACTCAGCAGATGAGAGAAGACATTGGCACACGGCCTGTTGGAAACGCAGAACTCCCAGGAAGTACTGATGACTGAAATTGTTTCTAACAGCGTGCTACCGGCTAAACGTGAATCCATCACGCTAGTAACCGAAGACAACCTGCACTTGGTAGGGGAGTTAGCGCTTCCCGTTTCTGAAAGACCAAAAGCCACCATTTTGTTATTGCATCCAAATCCAACGGGTGGCGGAATGATGGACAGTCATCTCTTTAAGAAAGCTGCTTGGCGACTACCTGCGCTAGCAGATGTTGCAATCTTGAGATGGAATACCCGAGGAACCACTAGCGCAGCCGGCACAAGTGAAGGCGAGTACGATCAGGGAGTCTTAGAGGGCTTAGATTTAAAAGCTGCGTTGCAATTTGCGCAAGACCGCGAACTGGAAAATATTTGGCTCGTCGGTTGGTCATTTGGAACTGACGTTACTTTGATGCACGGCAATGTGGATCCAGTTCAAGGTGCAGTTTTGTTTAGTCCACCGTTGATGTGGAGTGAAGAAGAGAATTTAAAGTCTTGGGCAAGTTCGGGTCGCCCGCTTACGGCATTAGTTCCCGAACTTGACGACTATTTAAAACCACCTGAAGCGAAAGAAAAGTTTGCAGTAGTTCCGCAGTGTGAGGTAATTGGCATTCCTGAATGTCGCCATCTTTGGGTTGGCGAAAAATTTGTTCGCATCGCTTGGAATCAAGCGCTAAAGCGGATTCGACCTGAAATGCCAGAACTGAGTTGGACCTGGGATGGCGAGATGTCGCGGTGGAACGACTTGTTGAACAAGTCGGAATAGACACTTACTTGTTGAACAAGTCGGAATAGACACTTACTTGTTGAACAAGTGGGAATAGATTCCTGAGCTAGTGATCGACTGGCTGAACTAGTTCAACAAGAACTCCACCAACATCTTTTGGATGAACGAAGTTAATTAAAGATCCCGCGGTACCAATTCGAGATTCAGGATAAATCAATCGCATTCCTGCACTCAAGACATTTGCCATTGCTTCTTCGATGTCAGTTACTCTAAATGCAAGTTGCTGCATACCTTCGCCACTGCGTTCTAGGAACTTTGCAATTGTTGATTCGGAATTAATTGGTGCCAAAAGCTGCAAACGAGTGCCGTCAGCCAGGTCAAGCATGGCTTCTTCAATGCCCTGGGACTCATTGATTTCACGGTGCGAAACTTCAAGTCCGAATGTCGTTGACCACCTAGCGATTGCCTCATCTAGATCTCGAACTGCCAGCCCAACATGATCGATTCCTAGCAGCGTTCCACCTAGCGCAGCACTTAAGTTGGCCATCGCATTCCTCGCAATCATTGGGCGGATTCCTGTTAAAGGCAAGAACATCGCTAAGGTGACAGTAAGGGATTTTGCACATCGCGCGCAATTCTCCGCACTTTTCCTGACCTGAAAGGCCTTTAATGTCCGTCATTGTTGGTGGAGCTCGAACCGGAATCGGTCGACTGCTTGGCACACTAAAAGATGTTTCCGCTGTCGAACTTGGAGCAACTGCGATTCGTGGTGCGCTGGAAAAAGCAGGCGTATCAGCAGCTGATGTTGATTACGTCATCATGGGGCATGTTTTGCAGGCTGGATCTGGTCAGATGCCAGCTCGCCAGGCTGCAATTAAAGCCGGAATAGGACTTGAAGTTCCTGCGATAAGCATCAATAAAGTTTGCCTCTCGGGAATCAATGCAATCGCTATGGCAGATCAAATGATTCGTTCTGGCGAAGCAGATGTAGTTGTCGCTGGCGGCATGGAGAGTATGACAAATGCGCCGCACGTACTTGTTGGCAGTCGTGAAGGAATGAAGTACGGCGACTGGGTTCTTAAAGACACCATGGCATTCGATGGCCTTTACTGCGCAATTGATCAACTTGGAATGGGCGAAGCAACCGATAAATACACTGCCGCAGAAAAAATCTCTCGCGAACGTCAGGATGAGTTCTCTGCAAAGTCGCACCAAAGAGCCGCTGCCGCTCACGCAGCTGGTCTATTTGCAGATGAGATTGTTCCAGTATCAATTCCGCAGCGAAAGGGAGACCCAATCCTGTTTGCAAGCGATGAAGGTGTGCGTTCTGAAACTACGACAGAAACGCTTGGAAAACTGCGTCCTGCATTTGATCCAAACGGCACAATTACTGCTGGCTCATCCTCACAAATTAGTGATGGTGCTGCTGCTGTAATTGTGATGAGCGAAAAGAAAGCGGCTGAACTAGGACTAACCGTGTTGGCCGAAATTTTGGCGCACGGAATGGTCGCAGGACCGGACGCATCTTTGGTGGCCCAGCCAGCCCGCGCAATCAAAAAGGCGGCAGCAAAAGTAGGTCTAGACCCAGCAGGTTTTGATCTTTACGAAATGAATGAAGCATTTGCCTCTGTTGCACTTGTCAGTATGGATCAACTTGGGATTGACGACTCTAAAGTGAATGTAAATGGTGGTGCTATTGCTCTCGGGCATCCAATCGGCATGTCAGGCGCACGAATTGTGCTTCATCTGGCTAACGAGCTAAAGCGGCGTGGCGGTGGTACTGGTGCGGCTGCGTTATGCGGCGGTGGCGGTCAAGGCGACGCATTAATAATCAGAGTTCCATAGGCAATTTTCCAATGCACTCCTTACTTGAAGCAGCTGTCGATGGAGACGTGCGCGCACTAGGTAAGGCATTGAGCGTTATTGAAGATGGCACATCGGAATTACCTGAACTTTTAAGTGGCCTGCCGGATTCTGGTTCAGCATTACTTATTGGCGTAACGGGTCCACCTGGAGTTGGAAAGTCAACTACAACTGGAGCATTGATTTCCGAGTATCGAAACCAAAGTTTGCGTGTTGCAGTACTTGCAGTTGACCCGTCTTCGCCAGTTACTGGTGGTGCGTTGCTTGGTGATCGAATTCGAATGCAAGAGCACGCCTTAGATGAAGGCGTCTTTATTCGCTCCATGTCATCGCGCGGCCAACTTGGTGGATTATCAAGCGCGACCCAAGCGGCAGCAAAAGTTCTAGACGCAGTGGGATTTGACGTAATCATTGTCGAAACGGTTGGCGTTGGCCAGTCCGAAGTCGATGTTGTAAATGCAGTTGACACTGTAGTACTAGTTCTTGCCCCAGGTGCGGGTGACGGTGTTCAGGCGGCCAAAGCTGGAATCCTTGAAATAGCCGATGTCTACGTAGTCAACAAGGCCGACCGTGATGGTGCTGAAGGAGTTGTTAGAGAACTGCGTTCCATGATTGGACTTGGCTCAGCAAGTAGTTCATCCTGGACACCTGAAATTGTCACCACAGTTGCAACTACGGGCCAAGGTCTACCTGAATTAGTACAAGCAATTGCAAAACATCATGAATGGGCAGTTTCTTCGGGGGATCGCGCATTACGTTCAGTTGAGCGCGCAAAACTTAACCTGCGTCGGGCGGTACTGGATTCACTAACAGAGCAAATGAATGAAAATAGAACTACGTTGGATTCACTCAGCGCTCAAGTGGCAAGTGGCGCAATCTCAACTGAATTAGCGGTTAACCAGATTTTGCGGGACTTGAATAACTCATAGTTCGGACAATGCGTCACAATAGAGACGTGAATCAGTCCAATATGAATTTGCAAGGTGCCATAGATCTTGGTGCAGTTGCAGCAGCGCGCGAGGCGCAAGCCAAAGCAGCGCAAGCCGCTGCCCAACGAGCTGCAGATCCAGTTGCAAGCAATTTGATTATTGATGTGACTACCCAAAGTTTTGAAGCAGATGTACTGGCCAAGTCGATGACGGTTCCAGTGGTGGTCGATCTTTGGGCAACGTGGTGTGAACCATGTAAACAGCTCTCACCAATCTTGGAAAAACTCGCACTTGAATACAACGGACGTTGGATCCTTGCCAAAGTGGATGTAGATGCTGAACAGCAGATTGCGGCAGCGTTCCAAGTGCAATCAATTCCTGCGGTTTACGTAGTAATCGGCGGGCAAGTAGCGCCAATGTTCCAAGGCGCAATTCCTGAATCACAAGTACGCCAAGTTTTGGAAGCCTTGTTACTTGAAGCCGAAAAAGCCGGCATCACTGGTCGCGCGGGTAGTGAGCAAGATTCAGCTCAGGAATTACCGGACGCAAACCAAGATCGCCAACCACCAAGTGATCCAAGGTTTGATGCAGCTGAAGCTGCACTTGAATCCGGTGAATGGGAAAACGCTGCAGCTGCATATAAAGAAATTCTTTCGGTAACACCTGGTGATGCAATCGCAAAAATAGGTCTACTGAATGTGAATCTGTTGCAGCGAACTGACGGTAGAGATTTAACTTCTGATATTGAAAATATGACATTAGATACAGACTCAGTTTTGCGAGCAGCCGACTCAACGTTTTTAATGGGCGAGTTTGCTGATGCCTTCGAACTGTTAATTGAACATTTGCGCAATGTCTCAGGTAATGAGAGGGACAAAACTCGTGAGCGCGTCTTAGAACTTTTTGAAATTGCTGGTCCGACAGATCCTGCTGTAGTAAAGGCAAGATTCGCATTAACAAACGCGCTTTTCTAATTTGGCGCAAAAAGTTACGTTGATGTCCAATCAATAGATAGGCTAATAACGTGTCCGAATTCATCAGAGTAGAACGCCAAGAGCGTATTGCAGTTATCCATTTAGAGCGTCCAAAAATGAACGTTCTGAACCGAGCTATGCAGGAAGAAATCAAAGCGGTTGCGCTCGAGGTTTCAAGTTCTGACGAAGTTCGCGCCGTCGTAATTTATGGTGGCGAGCGAACTTTTGCGGCTGGCGCTGACATTAAAGAAATGATTGATTGGGATGGCGAAATCGCCCATCGAGAGACTCCAGGACTTCAAGCTTGCTTCAATGCCGTAGGTGACATTCCAGTCCCAACGATTGCAGCGATCACAGGTTATGCATTAGGCGGCGGTTTAGAACTAGCGCTTAGTTGTGACTTTAGAATCGCAGCATCCAACGCTGTCATGGGCCAACCGGAAATCTTGCTTGGAATCATTCCTGGCGGTGGCGGAACTCAACGTTTGGCTCGACTCATTGGGCCATCACGTGCAAAGGATCTTATTTTTACGGGCCGCCGCGTCAATGCTGATGAAGCCCTAACTCTTGGATTAGTCAATGAAGTTGTTGATTCAAGTGATGTCCTAAAGCGATCCATGGAGCTAGCGAACCTTTATGCATCAGGACCAGTGACAGCC
>RGDC01000042.1 GCA_009918005.1 Actinomycetota bacterium | reverse complement strand
GCGGCTAGCGGAAGTTGCTCGGCTCGCTGAAATCGAGAGATTAGCAACTGAAAAGGCTGCGGCGGATAAGGCGGCTGCGGATAAGGCGGCGGCTGATGCAGAAGCTGCCCGAGTCGCTGCGGAAAAGGCTGCTGCCCTTTCCGCAATGTCCAAATCTCTTAAAGTTAAAGCTTTAACAAAACAACGAATATCTATTTTGGTAACTGCGCCAGCTGGATCGAGGACAATTGTCCAGCAAAAGATTGGCAGAATTTGGAAAACTGTGACTTCTACCTCTGCAATAAAAAGCCGGGTTCTTAAAGTTTCAAAACTTGGGTACTACCGTGTGCAAATCACGTCCCCAAATGGAACTGCAACTTCCAGCATTGTAAGAGTTAAATAAAAAGGAGCCGAGAAAATCTCAGCTCCTTTTTATTTATAAGTAATTAACTATGCATACCAGCCGCGGTTGCAGTGGCAGCTGCCTTCAAGCGAGTTTCGGCGCGATGAACTGCAGCAAGTGCTTCTGGTGAATCCTCACCGGCAGCGCGAGCTTTCTCCAATGCCTTCTGGGCTCGGTCAACATCAATGTCACTTGACAGTTCAGCAGTCTCAGCCAAGATTCGAACGTTGTCCGAATCCATTGCAACAAACCCACCATGTACTGCGATGGCCACTTTGGCACCTTCAGTAGGTTCAATCCGAACCACGCCGTTCACCAGCAAAGACAGCACCGGTTCGTGACCTGGCAGAATGCCGATCTCGCCTTCTGGCGTTTTGGCAACGATCGACTTAGCCGGTCCAACCCAAACACTGCGGTCTACAGCTACGACAGAAACGTTAAGTTCAGACACGATTAGCCCTGAAGCTTCTTGGCGTTCTCGATAACGTCATCGATGCCACCAGCCATGCAACGGTTTCTTCGACTGGAACAAAAGATCCCTTTTGGCCAGTGAAGGCTTCAGCCACGAACATGTTCTGTGACAAGAAGCGCTCGATGCGGCGAGCACGGTTAACCAGGATCTTGTCTTCTTCAGAAAGTTCATCGATACCAAGAATGGCGATGATGTCCTGAAGTTCCTTGGCCTTCTGCAGAATTCGCTTAACTTCAGCAGCAACTGCATAGTGCTCGGCACCTACATAGCGCGCATCCAAAATACGGGAACTGGAATCAAGTGGATCCACAGCCGGGTAGATACCCTTTTCCGAAATCGGACGGCTAAGCACGGTGTTCGCATCAAGGTGAGCGAAAGTTGCAGCAGGCGCTGGGTCAGTCAAGTCATCTGCAGGAACGTAAATCGCCTGAAGTGAAGTGATGGAGTGGCCACGAGTTGAAGTAATGCGCTCCTGGAGCACACCCATTTCATCAGCAAGTGTTGGCTGATAACCCACAGCAGATGGCATACGGCCAAGAAGTGTTGAAACTTCAGAACCTGCCTGAGTGAAGCGGAAGATGTTGTCGATGAATAGAAGCACGTCCTGCTTTTGAACATCGCGGAAGTACTCAGCCATGGTTAGAGCTGACAAAGCAACACGAAGACGCGTGCCTGGTGGCTCATCCATTTGACCAAATACCAGTGCGGTATCGGCAATAACGCCAGACTCAGTCATTTCTAGGAAAAGGTCGTTACCTTCACGGGTACGTTCCCCAACACCTGCGAATACCGATACACCACCGAAGTTCTTGGCTACACGAGTAATCATTTCCTGAATCAAAACGGTCTTACCAACACCGGCACCACCCATGAGGCCGATTTTTCCACCCTTAACGTAAGGGGTTAGCAAGTCAATAACTTTGATACCGGTCCAGAAAACTTCAGTCTTTGACTCAAGCTGATCGAAGGTTGGTGCTGGACGGTGGATTCCCCAACGCTCTTTGATTTCAAGTGATGCTTCTGGCACGTCAAGTGGCTTGCCAAGTGTGTTCCACACGTGACTCTTTGTTACATCGCCAACTGGCACTGTGATTGAGTCACCAGTGTCGCGAACTTCGGCGCCACGGACGAGTCCGTCAGTAGGCTGCATCGAAATCGCGCGAACCATGTTGTCGCCAATGTGAAGCGCGACCTCAAGAGTTAGCAGACGCTTGTCCCCATCACCGAAGTCAACATCTACGTGCAGCGCGTTGTATAGCGCTGGCATGCCTTCGACTGGAAACTCAACGTCAACAACAGGACCGGTAACGCGAGCTACTCGGCCGACAGATGTCTGTGTCGTGGTTGTCATATCTACTTACTCCCTGGTTATGCGGACGCCAGTGCGTCGGCGCCGCCGACGATTTCACTGATTTCCTGGGTGATTTCTGCCTGACGAGCCTGGTTGGCCTGACGAGCAAGTGTGCGGATTAGTTCTTCAGCGTTATCAGATGCAGACTTCATGGCACGACGACGAGCGGCGTGTTCACTGGCTGCAGCCAACAACAATGCGGTGTAAATCATGTTCTCGACGTAGCGAGGGATCAAAGCTTCAAGTACAGCTTCTGGACTTGGTTCGAAGTCATAAAGTGGGAAAACTTTGGTGTCTAGTTTTTCGGAAGCTTCGGCTTTGGAAACTTCTAGAATTTCCACTGGAAGAATTCGGCGAACGCGAACTTCTTGAACAGCCATGTTCACGAAGTGGGTGTAAACCAAATGAATCTCGTCTACGCCACCTTCAGCAGTAGGCGTATTAAAGGCTTCAATTACGGCAGTAGCAATTCGCTTGGCATCTTCGTAAGTTGGTTGGTCAGTAAAACCAGTCCAGGAGTTTGCAATTTTGCGTTCCCGGAACTTGTAGTACCCAACAGACTTACGACCAACTAAATAGTGCTCCGGAGTAACGCCTTCTTCTTTAAGAAGCGCATTAAGTCCTTCGCCTTCTTTGATGATTGCAGAAGAGTAAGCACCGGCAAGACCGCGATCCGAAGTAATCAGGATTACCGCGGCACGTTTACGATTTTCAACTTCAGAAACAAAGGCACCCTTGCTGTTTCCATGAGATGCAGCAGCCGAAATTGCCCGGAGTAATTCTTGGGTATACGGCAAAGAAGCTTCAACGCGCTGTTGCGCCTTGACGAAACGCGACGAAGCAATTAGCTCCATTGCTTTCGTAATCTTCTTGGTCGACTGGACGGATTTGATTCTCCGTCGGTAGACCCGTAGTTGTGCTCCCATGCTTAAGCCTTGACCTTCACAATCTGAGTAACGTCAATGTCAGACTCGTCGATTGCCGCCACCGGTGCATCATTAATCAATGAGTGACCTGCAGTTGTTCGGAATTGCTTCTTAAATTCAGCAATCGCCTTTTCCAACGAACTGATGTTGTCATCTGAAAGATCTGTGGTGCTACGAATAGTTTCGAAGATTGCACTGTGATTACGTTCAACATGATCTAGGAATTCAGCATCAAATCGACGAATGTCTTCCACTGGAACGTCATCTAGGTTGCCTGAAGTACCAGCCCAAACGGAAACGGCTTCGCGTTCCATCGACTGCGGTTGGTACTGACCTTGCTTTAGAAGTTCAACAAGGCGGGAACCACGCTCTAACTGAGCCTTTGATGCAGCATCAAGGTCGGAACCGAAAGCAGCGAATGCTTCAAGTTCGCGGTACTGAGCTAGATCAAGACGCAGACGACCAGCAACCTTCTTCATCGACTTAGGCTGTGCTGAACCACCAACGCGAGATACCGAAATACCTACGTTGATAGCTGGGCGAATACCTGAGTTGAAGAGATCCGATTCCAAGAAGCACTGGCCATCGGTAATGGAAATAACGTTTGTCGGAATGTATGCCGATACGTCGTTAGCTTTGGTTTCAATGATTGGAAGTCCGGTCATTGAACCTGCGCCTAGGTCGTCGGAAAGCTTTGCACAACGTTCTAGCAAACGTGAGTGTAAGTAGAAAACGTCACCTGGGTAGGCCTCGCGGCCTGGCGGACGACGAAGTAGAAGTGAAACGGCACGGTATGCCTCAGCTTGCTTGGAAAGGTCATCAAAAATGATCAATACATGCTCGCCCTTGTACATCCAGTGCTGCCCAATCGCAGAGCCGGTGTAAGGAGCTAGGTACTTGAAACCTGCTGGGTCAGATGCTGGAGCAGCAACGATTGTTGTGTATTCCATTGCACCAAATTCTTCGAGTGCACCCTTAACAGCAGCAATCGTTGAACCCTTCTGTCCGATCGCAACATAGATGCACTTAACCTGCTTCTTCTTGTCGCCGGACTTCCAGTTTTCGCGCTGGTTCAAAATTGTGTCAATAGCAACGGCAGTCTTTCCAGTCTGACGGTCACCAATGATCAACTGACGCTGTCCACGACCAATTGCGGTCATTGCATCGATTGCCTTTAGGCCAGTTAGCATCGGTTCCTTAACTGGCTGACGCTGAACCACAGTTGGAGCCTGTGTTTCTAGTGCACGACGTCCTTCGGCTGCGATTGGGCCCAGTCCATCAATTGGGTTACCAAGCGGGTCAACTACGCGACCTAGGAAACCATCGCCAACAGGAACCGAGAGGATCTCGCCAGTGCGCTTTACGCTTTGACCTTCGGCGATCTTGGAGCCATCTCCAAGAAGAACTGCACCGATCTCACGAACGTCAAGGTTCAGGGCTAGACCCTTAAGGCCGCCTTCGAACTCAAGCAATTCGTTGGTCATTGCGGAATGCAAGCCTTCAACGCGAGCAATACCGTCACCGGTTTGGGTTACCTGTCCGACTTCTTCGCGCGAAGTTCCAGCCGTAAACGACTCAACATTGCGAGCAATAGCGTCGCGGATCTCATCCGGGCGGATCGAGAGTTCCGTCATGGTGTCCTGCTTTCTTCTTGTTAGTTCTTGCTTGTTAGTTCGTGGATTTACTTAGGTCTTTGTGAGCTATGCCAGCAGGGATCTGCGAGCACTTTCAAGTCGAGCAGCGATCGAACCATCGATTACGTCTTCACCAATGGTTACGGAAATTCCACCTAGAACACTTGGATCAATTGCAACGTTGATTCTCACGTTCTTACCGGTGATTTTGGAAAGAGCTGCAGATAGTCGACGAGTTTGATCAGCATCTAGGTTTACGGCAGATCGAACTTCAGCAACAACTTGGTTGCGTTGTTCAGCAGCCAGATTTCCAAGTGTCTCTAATACCGAATCAACGCGTCGACCGCGAAGGTGTCCGGCAACATGCTTGATCAAACCTAGAGTGATCGCATCAACTTTGCTTCCAACCAAATCACCAACGATGGCTGACTTGGTTTCTGCGCTAAGGGATGGATCGGTTAGCGTCATTTGCAGTTCTGAAGATGCCTGAACTGCTCGACCAAAGTGGAACAATTCACTTTCCACGCGGTCAAGTGATCCAGCCTTATCGGCAGCAACAAATGCAGCTTGGGAACCAAGCAACTCAACAGCGTCGACTAAGTCAGTATCTGAAGACCAGCGAGCCGCAACAATTTCACTGAGAACCTCAACGGTTGGGGCGCCAACTTTTGACCCAAACACGTCATTGATAAGCGCACTACGAACAGAACTTGGCTGTCCGCTATCGGCCAAGTTTTGCCGAAGGGATTTTTCCCCAGCCAAAACATCGGCAGTCGCAAGTAGCTCAGCAGAAAGAGCGGACAGATCGCCCTGACCGGAACGGGAACGTAAAGATTCCTGGACCAAAGCCAAACTATTGCGGGATGCACCAATCATTACTTGGCTGCCTCAACTTCTAGGTCTGCGATGAAACGATCAACAGAAGCACGAGCACGAGCATCGTCGGTTAGGGATTCCCCAACAACTTTGCTGGCAAGTGTTAATGCCAATTCACTTACATCGCGACGTAGCGATGACATGGCTTGAGATCGCTCAGCTTCAATTTGAGCTTGAGCGCGCTCGGTAACTGATGCGGCAGCTGCTGCTGCTTCACCACGAGCACTTTCAATCATGGCTGTTTTTTCAGCTTGCGCTTCAGCTCGAATGTTTGCGGCTTCACCACGTGCGTCTGCTAACTGTGCACGATATTGCTCAAGCATGGCTGCTGCCTCTGCTTGAGAATTTTCGGCACGAGCAAGTCCGCCCTCAATTGCATCTGCACGATCTTCAAGAGTCTTGCTAATTGCAGGGAATGCAAACTTTGCAAGCGCGAAGAAAACTATGGCAAACGCAAGTGTTCCGATAATCAATTCATCTAGCGGCAAGCGCAGAATATTGACTTCAGATTCAGCAGCGATGATGTTAAACACGGTAGGTCAAACCTCGATTTGAATTAAGCACCAAAAACGAATGGGACAACGAAGCCGATTAGCGCAAGGGCTTCAGTTAGCGCGAAGCCAAGAATCATGTTCTGGCGGATAACGCCGTAAGCCTCTGGCTGGCGAGCAATAGCCTGCACACCGTTACCGAAGATGATTCCGATACCAACGCCTGGACCGATAGCTGCAAGGCCGTAGCCAATTGAACCGATCGAGCCGGTTACTTCTGCTAGCACTGACATAACTTATTCCTTCTGTCGTGAGTTACTGGCTTGTCCAGAAACTCAGGTTTACTTTCTGTCTTGCAAGTTCCAATTAATTGCTCAATTGGAAAATCTTAATGTTCTGCGTGTAACGAACCACCAATGTAAACGGCAGTTAGGAGCGTGAAGATGAATGCCTGTAGCCCCTGGATAAACATTTCAAATCCAGTTAATACAACGGTGACTCCGAAGGAAGTTACCGATCCCAAAACTCCGATTATTGATGGGGAAAGTAAGTAATAGGCAGCCAACGTGAATGTAGTTAGCAACAGGTGTCCGGCGAACATGTTTGCAAACAAACGAATGGCCTGAGTAACTGGTCGAGTTACTACCAACTGAAGTAATTCAAGTGGTGCGAGCAGGACATACATTGCCTTTGGCACACCCGGTGGGAACATTGCGCTGGTGAAGAATTTGATAGGACCTTGGTGCTTCATGCCGATGAACATATAAGTTGCGTAGACCATAAGTGTTAGTGACACCGGGAAGGCCAAGCTCGACATGATTGGGAACTGGGCACCAGGAATTACACCCATCAAGTTCGAAATCCATACAAAGAAGAAAATTGAACCTAGGAAAGGCACGAAGCGATCGCCGTCCTTGCCAATAACTTCGCGGGCAATCTGGTCGCGCACAAACAAGTAAGCCTGTTCGCCTAATGACTGCAATTTGCCTGGCACCATTTTGCGTGGACGCGAGGCGGCCAAGAAAAAGGTTGCAACGATGATGGCAACTAGGGCCGCAAGTATGGAGGTTTTACCAATTACAAACTCCATGCTTCCGACATGCAAAGTTGTGTATGGCTCGAGGAAAAAGATTTCAGCATTTGGTGCAGGAAAACCACAACCTGAATTCAGGTGTGGTGTTACGGGACATGAAACGTCACCGCTGAACTTAACTACATTCATTGCTGGTCTTTGCTCCGGTCACTCGTAGTGGTGTTTCGGTCCATTGCCGAAACGCGTGCGTAGGTGAGGTAAAGCGCTAAGCCAATTCCAAGAATCGATCCAACGGCTATGAATGCATTTCGATGACCGAACTTTTGTCCGAGAAACCAACCAAGCCCGCCATACAACAACAACCCGGCAGTTAAGTTACTAACTGAACGCCAGGCCATGTCTGCTGTCTCGCGGCTGTCGTCGCTGTTGGGGAAATCAGCTCCGTCTGCCTTCATTGCAAAACAAGATTATCAGGCATTTTCAAGTCCGCAGAACGGACCCCTGGCTTAGCAACGCTTTTCACAAGGTCACAAATCTTTAGGTTCTTTGGTGTCAATCGGGAGGATATCTGGACCTGATCCTGGCTCGACATAGAGCACTTTTGCCGTGGCAAATGCCCAAGTTTCTGCAACCAACCAAACAACTGTGCAAGAAACAATGGTGGCCGCAAATACCTTGGTGTCGAAGGCTTCAGTGTCTTTAAAGATCAGCAACAGGACGAATAGGACTGCCACCTTGATCAGGTAAAGGAGCAAGGCCATTGAAGTGGCAATGCCTGGATTTGTCCGGATGACCTTATCTAGAGCCAGCTGGCCCAGAGAGAAGAAAGCCACCACGAGAAGTGTCCCGAAGATACCGGCAATCAATCCCTTGCTTCCACTTGAGATGTAACCAGTGATTGTGGCTAGGGCTCCAACTACAAAAGTTGGAATTGCTGCTCGAAGAATCAGGCGTTGGCTTGTCATGGAAGTAAGTCTCTCATTGTGTCGTTGGTTAAGTCGGAGCGGTACTTAATGAATTCAGATCAGCTGCTGGCAGTAGCTCTGGTGCGGGGTGGGTTTAGCGCCCAACTTGCCAGGGCGACCACACCTAATCCTGCCCCTAATCCAGTCACCCAAACCGGAACAAAGGCAGTACTTACTGCGCCAAATGCCAAAAGTCCTGTGAAGGCAGTCATGATCAAAACAGCACGCTCTTGACCATGACCTAGCTTCAAAAGTCGATGATGCAAATGCTCTTTATCGGGAGCAAACGGCGACCGACCTTTTCGAGTGCGTCGAACGACAGCCAGAAAAAGATCTAGTAGTGGCACTGCCAGGATTGAAAGTGGTAACACGATTGGCAGGAACGCAGGGAGCAAGGTGCCGCCACTCAAGCCGCCCGGGTCAACTTGACCAGTAAGCATGATTGAAGAGGCTGCCATTAAAAGTCCGATCAACATCGAACCAGTGTCTCCCATAAATACTTTTGCTCGGAACCAATTGTGCGGCAGGAATCCTGCACACATTCCAATTAAAGATGCTGAAACCAAAGTGGCAAGTGCCGCACGCTGGTAACCATTAGCAACTGAAAGGAAATACGAATAAGCAAAGAAAGCGCCAGCGCCTACTAATACGATGCTTGCAGCTAGTCCATCTAGTCCATCAACCATATTCACTGCGTTGATACTCACTAGAACAACTAAAACTGTCAAAAGTACTGAAGTGGTCGGATCAAGGATGAAAGTTCCACGAATCGGAAGCCAAACTAGAGTAACTCCTTGCATGGCCATTGTTCCAGCAGCCAAAATTTGCCCCACAAGTTTTGTTGGTGCATCCAATCCAAACTTGTCGTCAATTACACCCAACGCAACAATGATGAGGCAGCCAATAATCAATGCGTAAATCTGCGTTCGATCGTTAAAGATCGTTGACATCAATGGCAATTGACTTGCCAAAATAATGGCTACCCCAAGCCCTGCCAGCATTGCCAAGCCACCCCAACGCGGTGTCGGGAAAAGATGAACATCGCGATCTCTAACATCAGCCATTGCGCCATAACGGATCGCTAAAGCGCGCGCAGATGGAGTTAGTAAATATGTGACGGCAGCCGCAGCTGCTAGACACAATAAATACTCACGCATATAGAAAGGTTAGACCCCAGAAGTAACTATGGCCGCGGGTATGCCGGGAACTTCGCAGTTAGATCTAGGACTTCAGCCTTGATTTCTGCATGCACAGCAGGGTTATCAGACTTAACTGCACGGCCAATCATGGTTGCAATTGTGGCCATTTCAGTAACCCCCATACCTTGTGTTGTCAGTGATGGAGTTCCTACGCGAATACCTGAGGTTACGGCTGCTGGTTTCGGATCATATGGAATTGAGTTCTTGTTCAAAACAATTCCAGAAGCCCCAGTACGCTGCTCAGCATCTTTACCTGATACATCGATAC
Source organism: Actinomycetota bacterium (assembly GCA_009918005.1). Taxonomy (GTDB): domain Bacteria; phylum Actinomycetota; class Actinomycetes; order S36-B12; family UBA5976; genus UBA5976. The sequence goes on along the minus strand of RGDC01000042.1, from coordinate 175 downwards.
CTTGAAGATCCAAAAGCGCCAAGTGCGTATCGGTACCACCCGTGACTGGGCGCATACCTTCCGCAGCTAGACCTGCCGTTAGTGCCTGAGCATTCACAATTACATCTTTTGCATACTTCTGATATTCCGGCGTTGCGCATTCCTTGAGTGCAACTGCCTTTGCTGCAACTACGTG
>RGDC01000041.1 GCA_009918005.1 Actinomycetota bacterium | reverse complement strand
TACATGCGAAACCAGTTTGAGTTTCTGGGCATCAAGACACCGTTGCGGCGCGAGCTATCAAAGGATCTAGTTAAGAAATCGCGAGATCTTTCGGAGCGCGACCTGATCCTGTTGTGCAAGGAACTGTGGGCGCAGCCAGAACGAGAATTTCAATACGTGGCTTGCGATTTGTTGGCTAAAAACGCACCCCGTCTGTCAGCGGGTTACGTAAAGCGCGTTGCGCCTTGGTTCATCAAGAACAAATCTTGGTGGGACACAGTTGATTCAGTGCGTAAATCAATTGAAATAGTAGTGTCTGCAAATCCTGAGTTAGAAGAAGTTACGGACAACTGGATTGAGTCGAAAAACATTTGGTTAGTTCGCTCAGCTTTGATTCACCAATTAACACTTGGAACTAAAACCAACTCCGAACGACTATTCAGATATTGCGAAGTTCAGGCAACCGAAAAAGAATTCTTTATTGCCAAGGGACTCGGCTGGGCGTTACGAAGCTATTCCAATGTAGATCCAAAAGCAGTAAAGAAGTTTGTAAAGGGCCATCCAGAACTTACGCCATTGGCAATACGGGAAGGATTGAAACGGATAAATCGCTAAATTGGGGGATAGCCCTCAATTCAAACAGAGGGTTAACCCTAGAAAGCCGTATTCTCTACCAACAGGGTTAATGAGTGGGATAAATGGTTGAGTACAAACGGTCAGTTGTTGTCGTGGAAGATGACAGCTTTTTACGTTCCTTAATTGCCGACGCAATAGAAGCGGCTGGCTTTTCGGTATCCACAGCGCCTAATGCGGCTGATGCACGAAGGGTAATAAATGCAATCGATCCTGATGCAGTAGTTCTGGATATTGATTTAGGAAATGGACTAACAGGATTTGATATCGCGGATTCAATTCGTTCCCAATCGGAAGATACGAGTATTGTCTTTTTGACCGCTTTACCTGATCCTCGGTTTGCCGGACGTGAAAACAATGCTGTTTATAAGAACGCTGCATATCTAAATAAACACTTGCTTGAGGATACGGATACTCTAATTGCAGCACTTGAAGCAGTTCTAACCGAACGAAGTATTTCCGCCTTTCGTCACCATGAAGATGAAAATAGACCATTAGCGCATTTGTCTCGGACGCAGATCCAAGTGCTCCAGTTATTGGCTGAAGGAAAGACCAATCAACAAATTGCAGATGCGCGCAAACGTTCGCTTGCTGCAACAGAAAGTGCAATAACGCGCACACTCGAAGCACTTCAGATTGAGTCTTCGGCAGATATAAATGTACGAGTAGTTGCTGCTCGCGAATACATGACTAGTGTCGGCACTCACTCGCGAGAAAGAACATGAGAGATCGAGGAATTGCGACCTTGACAGATACTAGTCATCGTTCGTCTAGCCCATTTATTCAGTGGCTGTTTAGTAGATACGCAGTCAGTTGGGTAGTTGCATTTCTATTTGTCATCAACAATTTTGTGACAGGGTTCGCATTTCCTAAAGTGGAAACGCCACAAACTTCTGAACTACCTGCTCATTTTTATGATTTGCTGTTCGGACTAAGCGGTGCGATTGGCCTTCTAACCATGGCTCAATTAGTTAAAGTACCAACTCAAGGAAGTATTAGAAAGACTCAAATTGTCTTGGTTTGGATTGGAGCTGCGATTTTTTCAACCCTTATTCCTTTGGCTATTGAGCGGATATTAATTGGGCATTCACTAAAACCTGGACGAATAAGTGCAGCTCCATACATTTTGGAGTCCGCACTCGCACAGTTTGCCGTATTTACAATTTTCGTTGCAAGCGTTTCCGAGATGCGATTAGCATCTACCAAGCTTGCAACTAATCGCCACAAACTCCGTGGAATGCAACTGAATCTAAAAGAGCAATTGGCATCAAAGAGAACGGAACTTGAAAGGCAAATCGCAACTCAAATAGATCCTGTTATCGATGAATTACGTTTAACAATAGAATCCATTTCACCAAATGAACAAGCGAAAAAGCAGGAAGCAATTCCACAAATACGAAGAGCGATAGATCAGGTGATTCGCCCATTGAGTCATACCTTGGTTCTCTCCCAAGGAGATGAAGACTTTAATACGAGCTTTTCTAAGCAATCTATTTCGCAAATTCGCAGAGAGATTTCACGAGCTTCGTTTCGGCATCGTTGGCTTGTGAGAGTTCCGCTTGGTTCTGCATTTGAGCCCATCGTAGGAACCCTTGGGATGGCACTATTTGTTTTACCTTCGATGTCTTTCATCTTTGACGTTAGAACTGCAGTTACTGTGGGGATCCCAGCCCTGATGACAATTAGCGTGACTTCGCAATTGCTGCATAAAGTCTTAGCTCGATTTGAAATGCCATTCTTGGTTGTGAACTTAGCTGGCGTCCTTGTAAATTTGTCATCTATTTTTCTGTTCTTTGGAATAATGAATTTTTCACCAACGATTTTGGATCAAAGTTTTGTCACCGGTCTTGGAATTGGTGTTGCATTCATAATGTCGTGTGCAGGGTACTTTGGACTTGTTGTTGAACGTCGATTCCGATTCTTAGATCAGGCTCGAGAGGCAAACGATGGCATCGTTAGTGCCTTAGCACGTATGCGCCATGAGCTTTTTGTTTCACAACGACAACTTGGCAGGCTTTTGCATGGTGGAGTACAAGCGCGGCTACAGTCGGCAACATTGCGCATGTCGCGCTCTCAAGAGTTAACGGAGGAAATTCTTCAGCAAGTCATTTCGGACATAGATGAAGCAAAGTCATTGATTCAGCACATGGAACGACCAGAAAGTCCAGCACTTGGCACTCAACTTGATGATGTGATCGATTTTTGGGATGGCGTTTGTGAGGTTAACTTCGTTATGCCTGGAGAATTCGATGAAATTGTCTCACGCGATTTCGTTGCGACCCAGTGCACCATTGAAGTAGTTCGGGAAGCGATTGCAAATGCAGTGAAGCATGGGCAGGCGCAAGCTACAACTGTCGAATTATCGCTGGTGCAAAACCGGGAGATTGAAATTTGTGTCTCACACAAAGATCAATCTGATGCGGATTTTTCAACAAATAGTCATGGCCTTGGTTCACATATATATGGGGAACTTACAAAGTCATGGTCGCTCTCAAAAAATCAGACGAATGTGGTTTTCCGAGCAACCGTGCCTTACTCCTCATAGTGCCGAGAGTGGCTGCGCACAATTTCAATTGGTAGCCATCGAATTACGGCATCCATAGGTAGCCAACCCCTAATTTCATAATTGCAATTATGGGGCCGTGTTGCAATGAATACAGACAAATAGCCGGAAACTAATGAGTTTTGTAGAGATTCGATGCTTCAGCGACTACGTGCCACAAGTGCACTTGTGAATGCGCGGGTAAAACCCGATGCATCTCGTTGGCATTCTTTAATGGGGCACTTGCGAAAAAAGGCTCGAAATTTCACATCAATCCTTGCCAGCATTGGTGTAGCTACCTCATTGTTGATCGGAGTAGCTACTCCAGCTACGGCTGCGTCTACGTGGAGTGGTCAAGGACAAAGTACACTCTCCACAATTAACGGAACACAGCCATTTATTTGGTGGTCGCATCTATACGGTTCAGAGCTGCTTTACATTGTCAAGACCAATGGAAACATATTTGAACTTCGCTCCATGAACTCGTTGACTTCCACGTCGACAACGATCATGCAAGTGCCGCCACCCTATGTGCATCTTAGTTACGATTACCACACATTTTCATGGGTGGAAAATGCCGGAACCTTTTACTTTGTTGGAGGTAACTCCACTTATGGAGTGGCTGTCTATAAATACACACCGGGTGGCGTTGCCTCACTCGCAGTAGATGTCGATAAAACAAGTACTGCAATTGCGTTTGGTGCCACTTCAACTGGTTCATTAATCAAGTGGAGAAATGAGCTTTGGTTCACCGACAGTAATGGCTCAGCTACCTCTACTAACGGCCTGTATCACTGGGACTGGACTAGCAGTACGGCAAAACTGGCTGCCGTTACTGCCACGAATAGCGGTGGCGCAGCGGGCGTCATTCAAACCCCAACGTTGTTCAATGACAAAATTTATTACCGCATTGGGTCAGCGAACGTTTCTGTGGGATCTGCCGCTGGTGTTGAGCTTTACTCATTTGACGGTCTAAAGGTTGAGTTGGCGGCAAATACGTATCCAGAAACATTTGCTGGTTCATCACCAAACTCGGGTACTCCAATCGCTCAGTCAGCAAATAGCGGTTTATTGCCCACTGGCTCAGCAAGCGGATGCAATTTCGATGGCAACAACGATCACTTTGTCACGACATCGCAATACATGGCCTTTTATGCCAAGTCTGATTCGTCTGGCAAATTTGAATTGTGGGTCATGGATACCGCTGGAAATGTAACAAATCTGCGTGGTAAAGACCCCGGCTCTCTGGCGAATCCAAATCCGGACTGCTTGGTGAATTTCAACGACACTCTTTACTACACCGGATCGTATGACACGTCGGTTGGTTATGAACTCTATAAGGTCACTGGAGGATCTTCTCCAACCGCAACGTTGGTTTCAGATATCACTCCTGGCTCGGGAAGTACTTTTATTTCGAGTGTGCATACGACTGGCTCGAAGATGTATTACTACGTCAATGGGGTTGGCGTGTATTCGTTCGATGGCACGACCGCGGCGGTCAAAGTCGCTGATGTCCCTACTTCAGGTGCCTACAACATGCAAGGCTTTATTCCGTTTGACGGAAAAATTTGGGCAGCAACAACTGTTTCCAGTACCACCGTTTTTGGCTCAACGCCTATCGATGGCGCGACACAGGCACCGGTCCTTGCGGCACAACCAGATGTGACGGTTCCTACAGGAAACATCACGATTAACCCTCCGGCGATAACGACCGGACCAGTGTCCCTCTGGCAAATTTCAAACCTTCCAGCTGGCCTTCGTTACGATCCGTACACAGGCATCATCACCGGTACGGTCAATACGCCAGTAGATCTCACGGTGGGAACAAATCAAGTCTCGTACGTTGCTATCAACTCGAATTTCTACACGTCGACGCCGACGAAAATGAAGTTGCTGATTACAAACTCGCAACCATCATTTCCTGCGAGTCAATCACTAAGTACGTTTGTCAATGTATCGGATCAATTCGCACCTCCGATAAACTCTGGTGGCGCTGTAACATCTTGGTCGGTCAACCCAGCGTTACCCACAGGCCTTTCAATGAGCTCGACCACTGGGTACATTTCAGGAACTGCGCCAGCGACTGCTTCGAGTGGTGCTTACACGGTGACGGTAAGTAACGCAGCTGGAGCCACCACCTACACATTGAACTTTGCAGTGAAGGCTTATGCACCGGCATATTCTTACAATGCGGCGTATACCAATACTTGTAACTACGGTGTGACCTGTTCTAATCCGGCGTTGCCTTCACCAATCATTTACTTCAACTCCCTTACATCCGCTTCAAGCGCATCATTTTCGTACGCCGTGACCGGTCTACCTGATGGCTTAGCAATGAACTCTTCTACTGGTGCGATTACGGGAACAAGTACCTCGACAGGCACGTATTTACTTTCGATGGTTGTGAGTAACAGCTCAGGTTCGACAACGTTGCCACTCAAACTCACGGTTGGTGGTACTGCACCTACGTTTACCGTTGCTGACGTCACTGCACCGCAATCATCGGCGTACACCTCATGGGTTGTACCAACGCCGTCGAGTGGAACCATTACGACTTGGTCCGCGACAGGGTTGCCAACAGGTTTGACGCTAAATGCGTCAACAGGTGCGATTACCGGCACGCCCACGATTGCAGGAACTTTCAACGTTTCACTAACGGGTAACAACTATGGAACTGCAGGAAATGCTACGACAGTGAATTTCGTATTCACTGTCACGCCTGTTGCTCCAGTTGTCACTGCTGGTCAAACAAAGACTTGTGAGGCGAGTGTCTCTGGCACAACGGCGTGTAGCTATACCTTCACTACGTCTGCAGGTACTGCTACTTCGTGGAGCATCACACCTGCGCTACCAAACGGTTTGTCGTTGAATACAGCTACGGGCGTTATTTCTGGAGCTGCGCTCGATAATACGCAACAGCTCTCTACTGCGTACACCGTCACGGCTTCAAATGCCGTAGGTTCGGGGTCGGCAACCTTCATGTTGGCGATCAATGACTATGCCCTTGTGTTCACTAACGCTTCTCCATCGTCAATTACGGTAACTGCGTTTACTCCGATGACTCCTTGGCGACCAATTACGCTGACTGCTGGGCACATCGCTGGGTGTAGTGCTTTCGGAAGTGCGCTTCCTACAGGGCTAGTTATTAATAGTTCGACTTGTGAAATCAGCGGAACCCCAACCAGCGGATCTGTGACAACGTTGTTGGCGATTTCTGCACTCGGCCGTACTTATCAAACGTCTTCATCTATCACAATCAACGTCACTAACGTTGCGCCGACTGTGGATCCCATACCTGACGCGAGTCAAGGAAACGGACTTGCATTCAGTTATACGCCGACAGGAAAGTGGATAAATTCACTTAACTCGTTTAGCTGTTCTATCTCGGCGAACAAGCCCACGTGGCTTAGCATAAATTCGACTACCTGTGCGTTGTCAGGAACTGTCCCGATTATTAACAATGCAATCGGCTCAAAGGTGATGTATTCAAACATCACAGTAACTGCATCGAACACGTATGGCTCAAGTAGTCAAACATTTAGTATCACCGCGTTGCCAACGAAGCCTGTAGCCTTGTCCGCGGGATCGTATACATGGGCAAAAGATTCGGCGATAACAACTGTTCCCCGTCCAACGCTTTCCTATCCCAACGCATTAAATTGGTCTATCTCGCCGGCACTTCCAGCAGGATTAAGTCTGGATACAACGACTGGCACAATCACCGGTACGCCTACCGCCACGATGGCATCAACTACGTACACGTGGACGGCGACAAATGATGGCGGTTCAGCAACGATAACCGCTACTTACGCCGTAACTGTTCAAAAGCCTGCTTTTGGAACCACGGTCTATTCTGGAGCTCAATCGCTCACAGTTGATCAACCGATGACGACGATTAATCCCCCTGCCTACACAAATGCAGGTAGCCCACCTACCTCCTGGGCCATCTCACCTGCATTGCCAACCGGACTCACATTCGACACGACCACTGGATCTCTGTCCGGAACTCCAACCGCAGCTAAATCATCAACGACCTATACGGTTACATCAACGAACTCGGGTGGAACAACAAGTTTTACATCCTTTACCATCGTGGCGGCTGGGGTAAAGCCAACTTTCTCAGCAGTTTCTACCCAGAATCTCGGTCGTGGTGTCGCTTACTCACTTACCTTGCCGAACACTGGAAGTAAAGCAACATCGTGCACGAGGAGTTCCGGAACTTTGCCGACAGGAATCTCGTTGTCACTTGTTAATGGTCAGTGTGTGCTTAGCGGTACTCCAACAACGATTACTGCCTCATCGAGTGTTTCTTTTACTGCATCAAATGCGGCTGGCCCATCAACTGCTTTGACTTTCAACATTGCGGTAATCGATGTTCCACCGGTGCTTTCATCGGTTGGAGTTCAGTCGCTCACGCAAGGTGTGCCGTACACACTTGCTGCTCCAACGAATACGGGCGGAACCGTTACCTCGTGGGGTATTTCTCAGGAACACCAACGACCGCTGGTGCCTGGTCAGCAACATTGCAAGCGACCAACAGTGGTGGATCTGCAACCACGCAACTCTCTGGAACTATTGCGGCTGTTTATGCACCATTCTTGAGTAATCCCGGTAGGCGATATATAACCATGGGGGAGAGCTCACCATTTACAATATTTAATTCTGGAAGTGCCGCAACCTTCACTCTCACATCCGGAACGCTGCCAACCGGGTTCTCGTTAAATTCATCAACCGGCGAAATCACAGGAACATCTAACACCGAACAACAGTCGCGGAACATTACTGTGACAGCGACTAATTATTCTGGTTCAAATTCGGTCACCTTTGCAATTGGAATTATTCAACCACGTGCAATCTTGGGGACCACTACACCGAAATCGATCACGCAAGGACTACCGGTTACGATTGCAGCTCTGGCTAACACTGGTGGCGTAATTACTACTTGGACAGCATCGAATCTTCCGAATGGGTTAACCATTAATTCATCGACAGGTGTAATCAGCGGCACTCCGACCACGCCGCAAAGTGTGACAGATGCGCAAATCACAGCAACAAATTCAGGTGGCGACTCATCTCAAACAATAACTTTTGAAGTTATTGCATTAGCCCCACCATCATTGACTTCTCCGGGTGACAAAATCTTCACAATAGGAGAACAACAGTCCTTCACAGTTCCAAATAGCGGTGATGCGGCAACTTTTGCAGTTTCTTCGGGAACATTGCCATCTGGCTTTGTGCTTAACACAGCAACTGGTGTTATCAGTGGAACTGGTACTGCGGATGATTCTGAGCGATCAATAACTGTAACTGCAACGAATTACACTGGAACATCTGCGATAACTTTCAAAATGACCGTTAACCGTGCCCCACCAGTTCTGCGTACTCACTTTCTGCAATCGGAAACACTGGTGGGCAGGTTGGTACTTGGAGCGCAACTGGTCTACCTAGTGGCGTAACGATTGATTCAAGTACAGGTGTAATCAGTGGTACGCCATCGACAGTTAGTTCTGCATCGAATGCCACGATTACAGCAACAAACTCAGGTGGCAGCTCAAGCGTTCAAGTTTCGTTCCGAGTCGATCCAGCACTCACACCAGTGCTTGCGAATCCTGGTAATCAAGTACTGACTGTTGGCGATCAAAATTATTCACTTCAGATTATTAATACAGGTGGTGACGGCACTTGGACCGTTTCTGCTGGAACATTGCCTGCTGGTCTCTCTATTAACTCGACAACGGGTGAAATTACTGGTGTCCCAACTACTGAAGCAACCTCCCGTGAAGTAACTATCAAAGCTACAAACCCGAGTGGAGCTAATGATTCAGTTACTTTCAATTTTACAATTGTTTTACCGGTTCCAGATTTTTCATTAACGTCATCACGTACATATTTGCAAGGGGACACGGTCTCGTTGCTTCCACCTACTAATACTGGAGGTGCTGTTGCAACTTGGTCAGCAAGTGGATTACCGGCTGGCTTAACTATCAGCAGCTCAACTGGTTTAATTACTGGAACCGCAAGCACTTCGCAATCTGCGACTGACGCAACCATCACAGCAACTAACTCTGGTGGTCAGGTTTCTTATTCACAGTCGTTTACTGTTACTGCAATGGCTCCGCCAAGCCTTTCAACTGTTGCTGATGTTCGACTAACAATCAATACTGAGTACACATTGCAATTCAGCAATAGTGGTTACACGTCGACATGGTCAGCAACTGGACTTCCAGCAGGATTCAGCATTGATGCTGCAACAGGTGATATCACTGGTTCATCAACTGTTGAAGTCTCGTCACGTCAGGTGACAATTACGGCGCAAAACTATGCAGGAACTGATTCGAAGTCATTTTCCTTTGCAGTCGTCCAACCTATTCCTGTAATTGGAACCATCTCTGCGCAAACTTTGACCCGTGGTTCAGTTGTGTCCATAACAGCGCCATCCAATTCAGGTGGACCAGTTGCGTCATGGTCAGCTACTGGATTGCCATCAGGACTGACAATTAACTCAGGAACTGGCGCAATTACTGGAACACCTTCGACACTACAAACCGCAACCGACGCAACAATATCCGCGACAAACTCAGGTGGTTCAGCAACAACTACAATTTCGATCACAATTAATGACGTCACTCCTTCACTGG
>RGDC01000005.1 GCA_009918005.1 Actinomycetota bacterium | reverse complement strand
TACGGCCGGCCGTAGTGTCGTCCCAGGACAAATCCCGTTTGGTCTCCGATGAATGCTGCTAAGCCAATTCCGATTGTTAGTACCCAGATATTTATCGAATCATTTGTGGCTGCCAGTAAACCCGCAGCAAAGATCAAGGAGTCACCAGTTATGAATGGGATAAAGGCGCCAATGAAAAATCCAGTACCGGCAAAAACCAGGCCCCAGACAATTAAGTAAAAAAGTATTGGACCGTAGGAGTTGAGCCACTCTGTCACCTGCGAGGTCAAGGCAGCAGATAAAAGTACGGTTTCCATGCCTAAACCCTACTTTGATGCTTGCAAACGCACGAACGCAGATCCAGCGAGCTAACTTGCACCCTGTCCGGCAAGTGTGCGAATCGCGCGTAATGCTACCGAAAGTGTTGCTAAATCATTTTGCTCACTGTGAGCAATCTCATTAAGAGTTGCTCTGGTGCGGGCAACGCCTTCAGCAAACTTGGCTTCCCATTGGCTAATTCGTAAATCAATCGTTTCTGAATCTTTTGTTGCTTGGACAATTCTGGAAGTCAACGCTGCTAAAGCAACATATAGATCACTACGCAGTGCAGACCTGGCATATGCAGTCCATCTATCATCGCGAGCCAGTGCCGTTATGTGGAACAGCATTCGATCAATGTCATATCTTTCACTTAGCGCAAAGTAGAGTTCAGCAACGATCAAAGGGTCAGTCTTTTCTCGATTCGCAATTTCAATTACATCTAGAAGTGAGAATTCATCCAAGAAGCATCCGGTTCGAATTGCAATATCTGCCGGAACTCCTTGAGATTGGAAATTCTTTGCTATCGCCGCAGCTCGATCCTGCTCCGCACCACGCAACATGCCTGGCACTAGTTCAGTGAGTTTTCCAACTATAGATGCAAACTTTTCAATTTCTTCTTCAACATTTAATCGACCACCGCGCGACTGCAGGAACCAACGGGTTGCTCGATCTAGTAGTCGTCGAGATTCCAAAATTAGTTGAGTCTGGCAATCAGTTGAAATAACTCCATCGAGGGACTCGATATCGTCCCAAAGTTTTGTTAGCCCAAATACTTCACGCGAAACGACAAAAGCGCGCAAGATTTCGGAAGTTCCGGCGCCACTTTCTTCGGCTGCGCGCCAGGTGAAAGTGATACCACCACGATTTACGACTTCATTTGTAAGTACGGTAGATATGATTTCTTTGCGCAGCGGATGGGTATCCATTAAGTCTGCATACTTAACTCGTAGATCACTTGGGAAGTAGTTCTGTAAAACTTCCCGGCACCATTTCTCGTTCACAATCTCATCAGTAGCAAGATCCTTACTGAGGTCGATTTTTACGTATGCCATAAGGACTGAAAGTTCCGGTGAAGTTAACCCCATGCCTTGGGTATGCAAGGAATCAAGTTGCGCATCAGTTGGTAAGTATTCAATTGTGCGGTTCAATAAACCTTCTGCTTCTAAGTTGCCAATTAATCGCTTATGAACTCGGAGCATTTCTGCATCCTGGTAACGTGCCTGTTCCAGAATTAAATTTTGTTCGTAGTTATCCCGAAGTACGAGCTTGCCCACTTCATCTGTCATAACTGCGAGCTGCTTGTTGCGATCGTCAACGCCAAGCTTTCCTGCGGTCACTGCCTGGTCCAGCAAAATCTTAATATTCACTTCATGATCAGAGGTATCGACACCGGCTGAGTTATCAATTGCATCAGTGTTTAACTTAACGCCGGCTCGAGCAGCTTCAATGCGGCCAAGTTGAGTGGCACCCAAGTTTCCGCCTTCACCCACAACTCGCGCTCTGATATCACTGCCATTGATTCGAATTGCATCATTTGCTTTATCGCCAACCTGCGCATGAGTTTCAGTTGACGCCTTAATGTAAGTGCCGATTCCACCATTCCAAAGTAGATCTACCGGTGCTAGGAGAATCTTGGTAAGTAATTCGTTCGGTGTAAGGCTGGTAACTTCCGGATCGATGCCCAAAGCAAGCTTTGCCTCTGCTGTTAAGTCGATTGATTTAACGCTTCGTGGATAAATTCCACCGCCCTTGCTTATGAGCTTGACGTTGTAATCTTCCCAAGAAGATCTAGGTAAGTTAAATAATCGCTGTCGTTCAATAAAAGACTTTGCAGCATCTGGACTTGGATCAATAAATATATGGCGATGATCAAAAGCAGCGATCAAACGAATGTGCTCGGAAAGCAGCATGCCGTTTCCAAATACGTCTCCGCTCATATCTCCAACACCAACAGTTGTGAAATCTTGGGTCTGCGTATTGATTCCAAGCTCAAGGAAGTGTCGCTTGACTGATTCCCAGGCACCTTTAGCGGTGATACCCATGGCTTTATGGTCATATCCAACTGATCCACCAGAGGCAAACGCATCACCTAACCAAAAACCACGATCGATCGAAATCTTGTTCGCAATATCAGAAAAAGTGGCTGTGCCCTTATCGGCCGCAACTACTAAATACGGATCATCCACGTCATGACGAACAACTCGTTGCGGTGGAACCACTTGTGCGTTTACCAAGTTATCTGTGACATCAAGCAAGGCACCGATAAACATTTGGTAGCAAGCGATGCCTTCAGCCAGCCACGCATCGCGATCACTTGGCTGAGGCCCCCGCTTAAGGACAAAGCCACCCTTGGCGCCACTAGGAACGATAACGGTGTTCTTGACCATCTGTGCTTTTACTAGGCCAAGGATTTCAGTTCGGAAATCTTCTTGACGATCTGACCAACGCAAACCACCGCGAGCAACAGAGGCAAACCTCAGATGCACACCTTCAACTCGAGGCGAGAAAACCCAAATTTCAAATTTTGGAAGTGGTAGCGGTAGATCCGGTACCTTACTGGGATCGAGTTTGAATGCCATGACCTGTGGGTAATTTCCATCGGCATCATGCTGATAAACGTTAGTTCGCAAAGTAGCTGAAACTAGCGCGATGCTCGCTCGCATAATGCGGTCATGATCCAGACTCTCGACAGCATCTAACGCCTCATCGATCTTGCTAACTAATTTCGCTTGCATTGCTGTGCGATCTTGATCAAATTCAGGGCTAAATCTAATTGCAAATAGTTGAACCAGGTATTGCACGATGGTTACATTTGCCAGCAAGACTTGCTGTAAGTAACCCTGACTAAATGGAGATCCGGCTTGCCGCAAGTAAGCGGCATAGGCACGAATTATTCCAACATTTCGAGGCGAAAGTCCGGCCTTAATCACAAGTCCATTGAATGGATCGCTATCTACTTCACCATGCCAAATTGCCGTAAATGTGTTGCAAAATCTTTCAGACAAGGAATCTTGTTCTGGAACCTTAGAATCATCAAAATTCAAGCCAAAGTCGTACACGAATGCAACCGCCATGCCTTTACGGCGTAAGTCGTAGGCACGTTCATCAATTACTTCAACTCCAAGATCATGAAGTATTGGTAGCACTGTTGAAAGTGTGATTGGACTGCCAATTCGATAAATTGTGAAACGCCTGGTTCCATCTTCAGCAGAATTAGGTGTGTACATCGAAACTTTGATGGCACCTTGTTCTTGGGATTCAAGTGACTCGAGAATTCTTAAATGCGAGACCGCATCGCCGGCTGGGATATCTTCCTTGAATGACTCAGGAAACGAATTACCCCAAGTTCGCTGCAATCTAACAGAATCTTCTTCGCCTACAAGCTCAATCAATGAGTCGGCAAAGTCGTCTTCCCAGGATCGAGTTGCATCAGCAAGTTCTGCTTCAAGTTGCTCTAAATCTATTTCGGGAATGGCCTTTCCTTGCGGTTTAAGAATTACGAAATGAAGTCTGGCTAAAACTGATTCAGAAACTCTCGCAGTGTGATCGATAGAAGTTGCGCCATATGCCTGCAACAAAATCGCTTCCATGCGAAGTCGTACATCAGTTGTGTATCGGTCCCTAGGTAAGTAAACCAATGCAGAGACATAGCGACCGAAAATTTCGGTTCGAGTAAATACTCGAACCTGTCGGCGCTCTTGTAGTTGCAAAACTCGTCTCGCAACATCAACTAATTCATCCGTTGAAATTTGGAACATCTCATCCCGAGGGTAAGTTTCCAAAAATTGCATCAAGTCTTTACCGCTATGGGAGTCGCGGCCAAGGCCCATAGATTCGGTTACATCGGCAACCTTGCTGGAAAGCACTGGAATATCAGTAACTGATTGAGTGTATGCAGCCGAAGAAAACAGACCTAAGAATCGGTGCTCTCCGATTTGATTTCCAGCTGTGTCTACCCTTCGAATTCCAACATAATCCAAAAAAACTGGGCGGTGAACGGTGGACCGCATCCGGGCTTTGGTCACAACCATTAACGAAGCCATTGAGGAGTGGTCTTGTTCGCTCTTGCTTAACAGGCTCGCCTCATTTGTGTTGCGCAAGACTCCAAGTCCAGATGCGCCCACCCTAGATAGGACGTCCCTAGTTAAGTCATAGTCGGAATAGCCCACAAATGTGAAGTGATTTTCAGTTAGCCAGTTCAAGAATTCAATTGCCTCGCGGCGCTCTCTGTCACTGACGCCAACTGCAGTTTCAATTTCGGAAATTACTTCACCCAGTTTGGCCTGCATTGCAGCCCAGTCTTCAACTGTTGATCGCACGTCTGCCAGAACTTGTTGCATTCGGTCTTCAATGGCTACCAAGTCGTTAATTTCTGATTCACGATCAATCTCTACGCTGATCCAAGATTCTTGAATTGCGCCTTCTGGTGCGGACCCACCGGGCAAAACATCTAAATCTAAAATTTCAACTAATTCGCCCTGCTGGTCACGCTTAATCCAAAAACGGGGGTGAATAACTACTCGAATAGCTCGGCCTTGTTGCGAAATTTCAGCTGATACCGAGTCGACCAAGAAAGGCATGTCATCGGTGACTATCTGAACAACACTATGGAGTGATTGCCAGCCCTGTGAATCTAAGGTGGGTGAAATAGCTTGAACTTTGGATTGGCCTGGAGTTCGACTTTGCCCCAAAGCGACGTGAGATTTAATCAGCCCTTCGACATCGCGAACTTCAGTTCCTACCAAATCCTCAGGTGCTACCAAATCAAAGTAACGAGAAACGACCGCAGTTAAGTCTTTGGAGATTGACTTTTCTACTCGTGAGATTAACTCGTCACGCGCCTCTTCTAGGCGGCGCGAACCGCGTGAGGTTACTGACACTTTGAAAAGCCTCCTGGGTTCACACTCGAAGCCTGAACACCTCATAACCCTACCAATTCAAGGTCTGACATAGTTTGGGTGTGAGCATCTCTTGGCTACCCAGCCCCATGGGACAAACGGTAATCCAAGCAGCCAGAGAATATTCCGATCCCCTAACGGCCATCCCCACGCTCCGTAAGCGCTTTTCCGAAATTGCCCCAGAGTTGATTTCAATGGCATTCAGCCAGGCTCAGCTACAGCAACGGCTGGAGTCAAGGTGGGGCGTGTCAGCAGCTGATCTACTGCTTACCGACGACGGCATTAGTCAGGCGACGCGCCCCGAAGTTGCTAAATACCGCGCCGAATTCATTGCAAAGAAGTTCGGCTCGCGAGCACACGTTCTAGATCTAACCTGTGGATTAGGTTTTGATTCCCGTGAGTTTGCGCGCCACGGTTTGCGCGTTACCGGAATTGAAATTGATCCAGAAATTGCAGAGTATGCCCGATATAACTTGATGGAGTTTGGGATCGAAGTTCATTGCGCCGACGCTGCGAATTTTGAAATTCCAAATGATGTAGATGTAGTTTTTGTTGATCCAGCAAGACGGAATCCTGGTGCTGCAAAAGATGTAATTGGAAACACTAAGCGAATCTTTAATCCTTCCCAATGGTCGCCGAGTTGGGAGGAAATCAATGAGATTACTAAAACTCATTCGGTGCTTGCCAAAGTTGCGCCCGGAATCGATAAGTCTGAACTCGCTAGCTGGGATGCACGTTGGATAAGTTCAGATGGTGACTTGGTTGAATGCTTTTTAAGTAGTGCCGGAACAGGACTTCGGTCCGCAGTCTTAATTGATTCTGAAAATGATCTTTGCTTTGAGATGCTGGGTGAGACTGCAACAGCAACGGCGCCACTCGGTAATTTCTTGATAGTTCCAGATCCGGCTTTGATTCGAGCCAGTGCGCTGGATGCAGTTGCCCAACTTTGTAATGGTGGCTTAGTCAATGAACACATTGCTTGGTTGACAACAAGTGACGCTAGCGCTGTCAAGGAACTTTCTAAGCACGCACCAAGTCTTGCCAACATATTGCGAATTGAAACTCATTTTAAGTTTTCAGATAAGCAATTGGTATCTAATCTCAAAGACATTGAGCAATCCGGAGTCACCGTTATGACACGGGGTATGCAGTTAGATGTTGAAGCAATTAGAAAAGCGGCCGTCAAGGCATCAAGTTCTGGAAATCAGGAATTAGTTATTGCCATCTATCGAGACGATGCCGGACCCCAGGCATTGCTGTGTCGCCGTTACCTAAGTTGAGCTAAGTCTGTATCTAACTGGGTAATTGCATCTGGTCCAAGTCCACAACAACCTCCAATTAACTTTGCACCTGCTTTAACCCACTCTGAAATGATCGGTGACGGCAACGTGTCATGACCTTCACCAATCCAGCACATGTTTTGCCCGTCCCAAACTCTTCCTGCATTGGGATACACAACAAGGGGAAGTGAAGTTTTAGCCGAGAGTTTGCGCAGTAATGATGTGACATGTTCTGGCATAGTGCAGTTAATGCCAATCGCAACGATTGATTTGCAATCCTTAACGATTTCAGCGAGATGCCCAATTCCTTGACCCGCACACGTTGAGGCTCCATCTTGCGCGCTCATTGTGATCCAGGCTGGAATGTGTGGGTAATCGACCAACACTTCAACCAAAGCGCGGACTTCATCCAAATCTGGAATGGTTTCACAAGCGAACGCATCTGGTTTAGCACTAGCTAAAACTTCAATTCGTTCCCGGTGGAACTTAACAAGGTCTTCGTGAGCAACACCGTAGTTACCTACATATTCTTGTCCGCCACCAAGCACTGCGCCATAAGGGCCAACACTCGCAGCTACCCAAACTTCCTTCGGCGCTTTTGCAGCAACATCTTTAGCAAGTGTGATGGAAAGTCTCATTAAGTCATCTGCTTGTGCTTCGGTCATACCAGTTGCTGTGAATCCAGCTCGGCTGGCTTGATATGAAGCCGTGATAATTACTCGACCGCCAGCATCAACATAATCCTGGTGAACTTCAGCGATTGCTTCTGGTGCATCACGAAGTAAACGAGCCGACCAAAGCTTGTCAGCTAAATTGTGGCCACGCTTTTCGAGTTCTCCGGATAGTCCGCCGTCAATTGGCCATGGACCTTGTGCTAACCAACTTGCAAAACTCGTCACTATGCCACCACGTTTGTTATTTTCATCGAAGAATCTGTTGCGAAACTCAATTGTGAAGCATCCCGGCCTCGTTTGACTAATTCAGCACCAAGGGCTGCCACCATTGCGCCGTTGTCGGTGCAGAGTCCCGGTCGAGGAATACGAAGCGCAATGTTGTGTTCCTGGCAACGCTGTGCTGCTTCGGTACGCAACCGACTATTCGCCGCAACTCCCCCACCAATTACTAAAGTGCCAACGTCATTACACAAGCATGCATCGATTGCTTTGCGTAGCAATACATCAACAATTGCTTCCTGAAACGAGGCAGCTACATCATTAACCATTATGGAATTGCCAGCCCGTTGTTCGGTTTCTATCCAACGTGCCACAGCGGTCTTGAGGCCTGAAAAAGAAACATCAAAGCGATGCTTAGCCATATCTTTTGGTGACGTTAATCCGCGCGGGAAATCAATGGCATTTGGATTACCAGTTTGTGCTGCTTGATCTATGTATGGGCCACCCGGGAATGGCAACCCTAGTACTCGAGCAATCTTGTCGAATGCCTCACCAGCGGCATCGTCGATTGTTTGTCCGAGCTGAATTACATCCTGAGTAATGTCTGGTACTAATAACAAAGATGAATGACCGCCAGAAACTAGCATTGCCACACTTGGTTCATCAAGGGGTCCGTGTTCAAGTTGGTCGACACAAACGTGCGCTGCTAAATGGTTAACGCCATAAATCGGCTTACCTAAAGCCACCGCTAAAGATTTTGCTGCTGCAACTCCAACAAGTAATGCACCCGCTAATCCTGGACCAGATGTTACGGCGATGGCATCAACATCTGCAAGTTTGATGTTCGCGGTCGAACATGCGCGTTCAATCGTTGGCACCATTGCTTCTAAATGCGCTCGGCTAGCAATTTCAGGTACGACTCCGCCAAACCGAGCATGCTCATCGACGCTTGATGCAACTTCATCGGCTAATAAAGTTGTGCCGCGAACAATTCCAATTCCAGTTTCATCACACGAAGTTTCAATTCCCAAAATCAATGGCTCAGACATTAGCAACTCGCTTTCGCATAATGTTTGCGTCAATTGTGTTTCCGTAATAATTACGTCGAACATCAATTCGTTCATAGCCACGGGATGCGTACATCTTCATAGCTGCGTCATTGTCGCTGCGAACTTCTAAGAATATTTCTCGAACGTTTCGCAAGGTAGCTTGAGATTCAAGCCAGTCCATTAACGCAGTGCCAATCCCCTTGCCCTGTTGGTCTCTGGCAACTGCAATGGTATTCACATCACCTTGTTTACCAACATATCTAAATGATGCGTAGCCAATGATTTGGGAATCCAGAACGGCGACCGAAACATCTCGAGAAATTGAAACTTCAGCTAGTTCGCCAAGAAAGAGTTCTTCACTCCAGGAATCAATCGGAAACAAGTCAGCTTCGATAACCAGCACCTCTGCTATGTCAGCATGTGTCATTGGGCGAATTTCCAACATTAGAGAACCGACTTTCGAATAGTTGGTTCCACGGCATCTGGCTTGCGTAAGTACATGGGTGAAACTGAAACTAATTGTGCCGATCCAGAAACAAATAGCTTTGCTAACGATCCAGCCTTTAGCTCCATTAGGTTTCCGTTGATCGAGTCTGGATAAAGCTGTGCACCCGGTCCAACAAACTTTGCATCTGGGAATTGCGCGACAATAACTTCAGGCTTAGAAACTTGTGGTTCCCCGGTTCGAATCCCGTCATAACGAGCCCAATACAACTCTTTACGCCGAGCATCCGTAACCACTACGCAAGGTTTTGCATAGTCAAAAGCAATTGCATCTAGCGAACAAATCCCATGAATTGGGATGCTTCTGGCATGCGCAAATACCGCTGCCGTAACAAGGCCTACACGCAATCCAGTAAATGGACCTGGGCCAACCCCAACAACTACATCAGTAATCTCTTCGATCTTTAAACCTGAATCAGAAACTACTTTTGAAATCAATTCCGCTGTCAGTTCACCCTGCATGCCATGGTCAATAGCTTGGCTTTGGGTAACCTCATCATTACTGCGCAGGATTGCGACGCTTACGCCTACTGAGGTATCAATTGCCAACACATTCATGCGACAAGTCCAGTCAGATCTAATTCGCTCCAACGATCTCCAACTGCTGTTACTGAAATTGTTCGAATCCCACTTGCTGGATCCGATTCATCAGTAAGTTCATTCGCTCTATCTATATCTATTTCGATCCAGTTTTCGGTTATTCCTGAAACGAAGTCTTTGCCCCACTCAATTACGAATACTGCATTCTTGGTTGCGTCAAGATCTAAATCCACCAGATCACTTTGGCTAGTAAGGCGATAGGCATCTACATGCACCAGAGCCAGACCGGAATCTTGCGGTTTATGCACGCGCGAAACCACGAATGTTGGACTTGTGACCACACCTTGCACTTCGATCTGGGTTGCAAGTCCTTGTACAAACGTAGTTTTTCCAGCTCCTAACGGTCCGCTCAATACAACAACATCGCCAGCAGTTAACAAGGCACCAATTTGTTTGCCGAATGCCTGCATTTGCTCAGCTGTTGAAAGGGAAAAGGACACAGTACTTACCAGGAGTTGTTAATGAATTCGCGATGTACGCGAGGTCCGATGCGAGTGATGATTTCATACGAAATAGTTCCAGCAGCTTCTGCCCAATCCTCAACAGATGGCTCACCTCGTTCTGGATCACCAAACAGCACAACCTCATCGCCAAGGCTTACATTCAGATCTCCGACATCAAGTACAAACTGATCCATACATACGCGACCAGCTACTTTACGGATCTCTCCACCAACTAAAACTGGTCCATTGTTCGAGGCGCTTCTTGGCACGCCATCTGCATAGCCCGCAGGAATCAGAGCCAAAGTTGTATCGGTAGTGGTGTGATACTTATGCGCATACGAGACACCTGACCCAGCTGGAACTCTCTTCAGTAGCACAATTGGCGCACACAATGTCATAACTGGCTTTAAATCAAAATCTGTTGCTAAACCAACTTCTTCACCTGGAGATACTCCATAAACCGCTACACCCGGACGGACCATATTGAAGTACGTATCTGGCAATGCCAGGGTCGCCGCAGAGTTTGCAAGGTGCTTAACTTCAAGTTCAAAGTTTGCAGCCTCGAGTAAATCCACCGCAGCTTTAAATTCTGCAATCTGGTCAGCAATCGTTGAATTATTTGGTTCGTCAGCGTACGCAAAGTGAGACATCACACCTACAACTTTTACAGTGCCTTCAGCTTCGGCTTTGCTTAGTGATGTAATCAACTCTGGTAGATCTGCAAGAGTTACACCATTTCGACTTAAACCGGTGTCAACTTTGATGTGAACACGCGCAATACGATCAACGGAATACGCCGCGTTAGTAATCGACTTTAAAGTTGCAATCGAGTTAACTCCCAAATCAATGTCTCTAGCAATACATTCAGCAAATCGATCATCAGAAGTATTCAGCCAAGCAAGAATTGGTCCAGGCACGTTCCCTTCGCGTAACGCCACTGCTTCTTCAAGTAGCGCAACACCCAAATAATCTGCGCCAGCATTTACTGCAGCTTGCCCGCACATAACTAATCCATGGCCATAGGCATCGGCTTTAACCACAACCATCAACTTTCGGCCACCAGTGCGCTCTTTAAGAACTCGAACGTTATGTGCCAAAGCTCCAAGATCAATTCGTGCAGTTACATGAGCAGACATCTCAAAACCTAAACCTTTTCTGCGATTACATAGGCGATTGCAACTGGTCCATCGTGACTTAATGAAACATGCCAATTGGTAATGCCTTGGTCGTTTGCAACTTTAGCGACTGAGCCGCGAACTGAAATTTGTGGTGCTCCGCCATTACTAACTTCACAGTCATGCCATTCCATGCCAACTGGTGCACCTAATGCTTTAGCAACTGCTTCTTTCACGGCGAATCTGCCAGCCAATGAAATCAGCGGCAACTGATGCCCTTCCGCGCTAGTTTGTTCCATCTTGGTGAATAACCGGTCAATGATTCCAGGGGTGCGATCTACCACGCCCGAAAAGCGCGCTAAGTCGACGACATCGACTCCGATTCCCACTATGGCCATGTCTTAACTTTGCCGTTAATACTGGATTTTTCAAACTTGGGCCAATAGATCCGAGCAATACCAAGGTCAATAGTTATGTCATTTTTGCAACAGGGGTAACTCTGGCTACAGTTGGGTTACGGTGCTGTTGAGCGGAAGCAACAGCAACATATTACGAACAGATGTTTATTGGTCGAATAATTGCCGTTAGCAATTATTCGACAGTGACGCTCTTAGCCAAGTTTCTTGGCTGGTCCACGTCGTAGCCCTTAACAGTTGCCATCTCGCACGAAAAAATCTGTAGCGGCACTGTGGCAACCAAGGGCTGCATTAACGCTGGCACCTTAGGCAAGCGAATTATGTGATCTGAGAATTCATTAATGGACTCGTCGCCCTCCTCGGCAAGCACGATCGTAAGTGCGCCACGAGCTCTAACTTCCTGAATGTTAGAAACGATTTTGTCGTGTAATTCATCTTCTTGTGGTGGCACAACTACGAATACCGGAATGCCATTTTCAATAAGTGCGATCGGTCCATGCTTTAGTTCACCCGCCGCGAATCCTTCGGCATGCATGTAAGCCAGTTCCTTGAGCTTTAGGGCGCCTTCAAGGGCAACTGGGAAACCAACGCTGCGTCCCAAGAACAGGACTGATTGCTTGTTTATCAATTCTTTAGCGATTGCTTTGACGCCTTCGGTTGTGTCAAGAACTAAGTCGATCATGCTCGGCATGTCACTTAGTTCGAGTGCAACTGTGGCTGCATCTTTGCCGTAACCAGTTCCCCGAGTTTGGGCTAAGTACATTGCGAACAAGTAGCAAGCAACAATTTGAGTTAGGAAAGCTTTTGTAGACGCAACCGCAATTTCTGGGCCAGCGTGAGTATAAATAACTGCATCACTTTCCCGCGGAATTGTTGATCCATTGCTATTGCAGATGGCAAGTACTTTTGCGCCTTGTTCGCGGGCGTAGCGCATGGCCATCAAAGTATCCATAGTTTCGCCGGACTGACTAATGGCAACTACCAAAGTAGTTGGCGTCAAAATCGGATCGCGGTATCTGAACTCGCTTGCTAACTCGACTTCACATGGAATTCTCGTCCAATGTTCAATTGCATACTTAGCAATCAAGCCGGAGTGATAAGCCGTGCCACATGCAGTAATTATGATTTTGTCGATGGTCTTTAAGAAAGCATCATCCAGACCTAGATCTGCAAGAGTAACTTTTCCAGACTTATCAATGCGCCCAAGTAAAGTGTCCGCGACGGCTTTTGGTTGCTCAGCAATTTCCTTGAGCATGAATAGGTCAAAGCCACCTTTTTCTGCAGCAGCTGCATCCCAAGTAACTTCGTATTCTGTGTAGTCAGCTGGCTTGCCATAAAAGTCGGTTACTTCAATGGAGTTAGGTGTGATCTCAACAATTTGATCCTGGCCAAGTTCGATTGCGTTCCGGGTGTGAGCAATGAATGCAGCCACATCCGATGCCAAAAAATTCTCAGCATGAACTACAACCAAAGTGAAGGCTCCAGTTAGAATTTGGCAAACTTCACGAAGGGCATCTGCTAATCCTGGCGTAGATTTCATTTGCTTAGAAAGTAAGTGAGCGACGACTTCGGTATCAGTTTGACTGCGAAGTGTGACGCCCTCAGCGATTAGCTTGTCACGCAACATCGCAAAGTTTTCAATAATCCCGTTGTGGATTACCGCAATAGATCCATCTTCACTTACGTGTGGGTGAGCATTAACGTCGTTCGGTGCACCGTGCGTAGCCCAACGAGTGTGGCCAATTCCAGTATGTGACGGCGAGATCGGGCTATCAACTAACTCGGCTTCAAGGTTTGCCAGCTTGCCAGCCTTCTTGCGAGTTTGGATTGTGTGATCAGAAACTATTGCGATACCGGCAGAGTCATAGCCTCGGTATTCCAATCGGCGCAGACCTTCAATGACTACATTTTGGGCTTGTTGCGGGCCGACATATCCAACGATTCCGCACATACGTTGAGTCTACCGATTAGCGCAGTGCGCAATGCGTAGCGACGACATCAGCAAGTTCTTGAGCAACTGCCTGCGCTTGATCAGCCGAAGCCGCTTCAACCATCACTCGAATTAAAGGCTCAGTTCCACTCGGACGCAACAAAATACGTCCGGTATTACCGAGCTCGTCTGACAATTTTGAAACAGCATCAGATACGGCTGCCTTGGAAACTGAACCTTTGTCAACATTTGGCACATTGATCAAAACCTGCGGGAGTCTATTTACTATCGCCGCAAGTTCTGCCATTGATTTACCGGTTGACTTCATTTCTGACATCAAATGAAGCGCCGTGAGAACTCCATCGCCCGTTGTGGCAAATTCGCTAAGGACTACATGGCCACTTTGCTCGCCACCGATTGTGAAGCCACCCGCGCGCATTTCTTCAAGTACGTAACGATCGCCAACGGCTGCCGCAATAACTTCAATTTCAAGTTCTCTCATTGCAATGTTGAATCCCAAATTGGACATCACAGTTGCGACGACTGTATTTCCAACTAAGGCGCCACGTTTCTTGCGACCTGATGCCAAGATTGCCAAAATCTGATCGCCGTCTACAAAGTTTCCATTTGCATCCACTGCTAAGCAGCGATCTGCATCACCGTCATTTGCGATACCTAGATCTGCCCCATGTTTAACTACGGCAGCAAACAAGTCATCCATGTGAGTTGATCCACAATTGTCATTAATGTTCAGGCCATCTGGTTCACAGTGAATTGAGATGACTTGTGCGCCAGCACGACGTAGAGCTTCTGGGCCAACTAACGAAGCCGATCCATTAGCACCATCAATAACTACAGTTAAGCCTTCAAGGGAATTTGAAATACTTGAGTTCAAGTGGTGCAAGTACTTTTCAACTAAGTCATGTTCGCTTCGGATTCTGCCAACACCGGCACCTGTTGGGAGATCGCTAACAACTTCTAAATGCGCTTCGATTGCATCCTCGATAGTGTCATCGAGTTTTACGCCGCCGCGGGCAAAGAATTTGATTCCGTTATCTGGCATTGCGTTATGTGATGCGGAAAGCATTACGCCCAAATCAGCACCGGTTAGATCAGTTAAGAAAGCAACCGCAGGGGTTGGAATGATTCCTACGTCGATTACATCAACGCCAGCACTAGCTAATCCCGCACTGATTGCAGACTGCAGAAATTCTCCACTGGCTCTTGGGTCGCGACCAACAATTGCAAATGGCCGGTCTGACACATGTGATGCGAACTCGCCGCGCTCACCTAGAACCTGCGCAGCAGCAACGCCAAGGTTGGTAGCTAATTCAGCGGTTAAAAGACCGTTCGCTAAACCGCGAACGCCATCGGTGCCAAAAAGTCGGCCCGACATGATTTAACGCTTGGAGTATTGCGGAGCCTTACGAGCCTTCTTCAGACCGTACTTCTTACGTTCCTTAATTCGTGCATCACGAGTTAGGAAGCCGGCCTTCTTAAGGTCACCGCGGTTACCTTCAACATCGATTGCGTTCAAGCAACGAGCCACACCAAGACGCAATGCGCCAGCCTGACCTGAGATTCCGCCACCATCGATGCGGGCGATTACGTCGTAAGCACCTTCAAAGTTAAGAGTCTTGAATGGGTCGTTAACAAGCTGCTGATGCACCTTGTTAGGGAAGTAATCTTCAAGCGAGCGACCGTTGATAACCCAACGACCGGTGCCTGGAACGATGCGAACGCGAGCAACAGCTTCCTTGCGGCGACCAGTTGCAGCACCTGGTGTGTCTGGTGCCTTACGTGGTTCGCGAACTGCAGCAGCAGGAGTTTCGGAAGTGTATTCCGTTAAATCAGCTTCAACCTCATCGCCAAGGATTGCTTCTGTTACGTCTACTTCGTTCTCTGACATGTTATTTCCCTTCGTAAAAATCTATGAATCCGCGAGCGCTTATTGCGCTACCTGAGAGATCTCGTATGGCTTTGGATTTTGCGCAGCGTGTGGATGAACATCGCCTGCATAAACCTTTAGCTTTGTGATCTGAGCATCGCTGAGCTTGTTATGCGGAAGCATTCCCTTGACAGCTTTTTCAATTGCGCGACGTGGGTTTGTTTCTAGCAATTCAACATAGTTAGTCGCGCGCAAACCACCTGGGAAACCAGAGTGACGGTAATCCATCTTCTGTTCGCGCTTCTGGCCAGTTAGTGCAATTTTTTCGGCATTGATGACAATGACAAAGTCACCAGTGTCTACGTGTGGTGCAAAGATTGGCTTGTGCTTGCCGCGCAACAGCACAGCAACTTGTGACGCCAGACGCCCTAAAACAACGTCAGTTGCATCGATTACATGCCATTCGCGATTCACATCGCCTGGCTTTGGTGAGTACGTGCGCACAGTGAGCCTTCTTTGTCTAAATAAATGGGGTTTAAATTGCTAGTTTTCCTTATGCCTAAAGGCACAACGAATCCTTAGATTACCTGTATTTCTGGGCGTGGGTCAAAACGAGGTTGAACCTCTGGGGTAGGCTGAAAGGTGATAAATCCGCCAAAACAAGGCATTTTGCCCAAATTTGCCTGGCAGCGAGCAAAAAGGGATGTGCTAAAGCCGCATGAAAGTCAGCCGGCGCCCCCTTTACTTGCTCGAAGGGGCAAATGCCCTCTCGGGCCTAAGTAATGCGATTGCAATTATCACCATCCCCTGGCTCATCTTCGAGCGCACTGGATCAGCTACTCAAGCTGGCATCGTAGTTGCGGCATCTGCAGTTCCCGGAATTATCATTTCGCCATTTGTTGGTGCGCTAATTGATCACTATGGCCGTAAGCGAGTATCTATTGGTTCGGACTTGCTCTCTGCACTTTCGGTAATGCTGTTTCCGATTTGGGATTCTCTATTCGGATTAACATTTGCATCTATTGCAACTTTTGCAGTACTTGGTGCGGCATTTGATCCAGCTGGTTACACCGCACGAAAGTCCTTGATTCCCGATGTTGCAAAAGCAAGTAACACATCTATGGACAAACTTAATTCTTGGCATGAAGCTGTATTTTCTGGTGGTTGGGCATTAGGTCCAGCTCTTGGTGCGATTGCTATCTCTCTTGTAGGTGCTGCAAACTCAATGTGGATTGTCTTCATCGCATTTATTTTGGCAATTATTTTGATTTCAATGCTGCATGTTGGTGACTTAGGTCTAGAGCATCGCGAAGAAATAAATGATCAGGAAAAGTTTTGGACAAGTACTCTTCGCGGTCTGCAAGTTCTTAAGTCTGACAAAGCTCTCTATTACCTAACAATTTCAATTGTGTTCTTGGCAATGGTTTATTTACCCACCGAATCTGTTGTTCTGCCTAAGTACTTCTCTGACATAAATGATCCGCGCGGATTGGGTTATGTTCTATCTTCGATGGCAATTGGAGGTATCGCATCGATGCTCGCCTATCCTCGGCTAGTAAAGCGATTCAAAAAGCGCAACATCGTAATTGGTGCGCTAGCTGCAACTTCACTTGCCATGATTCCGATGACATTTTTTCCGCCTATTGGATTGTTTGTGCTTTCCGGATTCTTACTTGGACTTGGTTGGGGGCCAATGAATCCGTTAATGAACTCTTTAGTTCAGCAACGAGTTGCACCACATATTCAAGGTCGGGTCTTTGGCGTGCAAACTGCCTTGTTCTATGCAAGTGGTCCAATCGGAATGTTTGTAACCGGTGTGAGTGTTGATGCCTTTGGTGTTCGTCCGGTTTACATCTCAGCAGTTTCCATCCTGATTGTCTTTCAGTTATTCATAATGTTGTTGCCAGATCTACACGATTTGGATCGCAAAGCGACATACTAAATACATGACTCGGCCCACACTTGATAACTGGTTACTACCAGAACATACTTTTTGGTCATTTCGCCATGTTCGGGAATTGATTCCAACTGCGCAAGTTGACTGTGCAAAAACTCCTCGCGTACTGAACCGAAAAATCAACTCTGAACTCGGTGATATTTCGATTGCAACTCACGAGGGCGCAAAAAAGATTTCTGATTACTTGGCTAGCACAAATACCGATTCCTTTACTGCTGCGAAAGGTGATGACCTAGTTTTTGAATGGTTGGCACCTGGAGTAAGTGATGATGAGCCACATTTAATTTTCAGTGTGACTAAGTCATTCACAGGAATGCTCGTGGGCGCCTTAGTTCAAGAGGGACTAATCGACGTCGATGCCTTGGTTTCAAAGTATGTCCCTGAAATTGCAGATAGTGGTTTTGGTGATGCAACTGTGCGCAACCTGCTCGACATGGCTGCTAGCTACCAGTTTGAAGAGGACTACACCCCCGGTCCCGACATCATTGCTTACCGCCATTCCGTGGGTTGGTATCCAGCTCCGCTAGGTGCCCCAAACTTGCATGACTTCATAGCTTCTCGTAAGAAAGAGGGCGAACATGGCCAGAAGTTCCGTTACATGTCACCTACAACTGACTTGGTTGGTTGGGTTATTGAATCTGCCAGTGGAATGCCTTATGCCGAGGCGCTTTCTAAATACATCTGGAGCAAGATCGGAACCGAAGCGCCAGCTCACATCACAGTCGATCGGCAAGGTTCACCTCGCGCTGCCGGTGGACTTTCCGCAATTCCTCGGGACCTCGTTCGCTTTGGCATGATGATTCGCGATGGTGGCATGGGCGCGATCGATCCAGAATTCTTGCGAGATGTTTATGAAAATGGCAGCGCTGAACAATGGGCAACTGGTGATTTTCAGGACTTCTTTGAAAAAGGCGTTTACCGCTCGTTCTGCTACAAGCCTGGAATTGATCCAGATGTAATTATGGGTATCGGCATTCATGGCCAAATGCTTTACATTGATCGGCCGCGCGGAGTCGTGGTTGCCAAACAATCATCTTGGCCAAACCCAGATTCCGAAGAGATGCATCTAGATGCCCATGAGGCTTGCCGGGCTATTGCACACGCACTTGGTTAAGCACTGGTAATTACGCCTGTAATTCCCAGTGCGTTACCTCTGGTGGGTTCGCAAAAAACGGACCAATTAGTCCACGCCACTGGGTAAACAATTCTGATTCCCGAAAGCCAACCATGTGGTCTTCAACCGTGTCCCAACCAATTGCAATTAAGTACGTTGAAGGCTTTTCAACACCGCGGTGCACATGGATAACTTGGAACCCCTTGGCTTGTGAAACAACTGCCTTGGCTTGTTCCATAGCTGCTTCAAACTCCAGCTCTTTACCTGGCACGATCTCCATGAATGCAGTTTCCATAATCATGATTCAAGCGTATCTGAATCACGAACTTGCAAAGTTTCTGCGATGCGCTTGGTGTACTCACTAGGTGCTGGGTATTTAACGTCAACCAAAGTTAGGCCCAAAGCCGGAGTTGCCTTCACCGATTGCTAGAACTGCACCGATTAGACCTCGAACCATTGAGTAGCAAAATGCATCGGCTTCAAGTTCTACTTTGATTAAGCCGTCATCGGTTTCAGTCCAGTTAAACTTCATCAAAGTTCGAATAGTTGTCGCACCTTCACGCTTTTTGCAAAATGCCGAGAAATCATGAAGTCCAATTAATACTTGGCTTGCTTCATTCATAGCTGAAACGTCTAACGTCAAGTAGCTCCGGTACGCCCGATCCCGCAACAATGGATTACGTTGCCCCTGATAAATCAAGTACTCATAACTTCGTGACAAGGCCGCGAACCTGGCATCAAAGTCGGCAGCGGTAACTTCTAATTCTTGGATTGAAATATCTTCCGGAAGAATTGCATTAATTCTGTATGTCAGATCCTTCATTTCCATTGCATCTTTTTCCGCAATGTCGAAGTGGATCACCTGGGCGCTGGCGTGAACCCCAGCATCAGTTCGTCCGGCACAATGCACAATTACACGATCAACTCTGAGCAGAGTCGAGATGGCATTTTCAAGTTCGCCCTGAACTGTGCGTCGGTCTGGCTGCATTCCCCAGCCGGAGAAATCTTTGCCGTCATAAGAAATTTTGCCGCGAATGCGAATGAGCCCCTGCGCTGCGTTAGCAACGAGGGGCTCATTCGATAGAACCATTTACTTACGCTTCGTCAGTTTTTTCTTCTGAAGCGGTCTCAGCATCGGCAGCCTCTACAGGTGCCTCCTCAGAAACTTCCTCTTCAATCACTGCTACTTCTTCCGCTGCTGCAACTTCTTCAACTGAGTCCACTATCTCGTCTACTACGGTTTCAGATGGAGCATCAATTTCGCCTTCCGATGCAATGACATCGGCTGCGATGTCAGCATCGGCCTCTACCGCTGGCGTTGCTGCTGCCACTGCGGCGGCTTCCTTGGCTGCTGCTGCATCTTTCGCTGCCTTGGCCATTTCCGCTTCCTTAGCTGCGCGACGTGCCACACCTTCAGCAGCGCGAGCTGCGTCTAGTGCTTCAACAAGTTCAATTACTGCCATAGGAGCGTTGTCGCCCTTACGTGGACCAATCTTGACGATGCGGGTGTAACCACCTTCGCGGTTTTCGTAGCGTGGACCAATCTCAGCAAAAAGTGTGTGCACTACATCCTTGTTGCGGATAACTGTCAAAACTCGACGACGGGCATGAAGATCGCCCTTCTTTGAGATAGTGATCAAGCGCTCGGCAACTGGACGCAGACGACGTGCGCGTGCTTCAGTCGTTGTGATGCGACCATGCTCGAACAACGCAGTTGCGAGGTTAGCCAAAATGAGGCGCTCGTGCGCTGGGCTTCCGCCCATTCGCTTGCCTTTGGATGGCTGTGGCATGTTTCTCTCCTGTCAATTCGTTACTGGAAACGAGAGCTCGTTAGAGCTGCTCGTCCTCAGCGAAACTCTGGTCGTCATCGGCGGTTGCATCATCAGCTGTTGCTACGGCTGGTGCTGCTTCAGACTGGAAAGTTGCATAGGAACCAGCTGGTGCAAATGCTTCTTCTTCGTCTTCGTTGTAATCATCGTCAAATGCTGATGCATACTGGCTTGGGTCAAATCCTGGAGGTGAATCCTTCAGTGCAATTCCCATCGAAGCTAACTTGTCCTTGACTTCGTCAATTGACTTTGCGCCAAAGTTACGAATGTCCATCAAGTCTGCTTCAGAGCGAGTGATTAGTTCTCCAACGGTGTGGATACCTTCACGCTTTAGGCAGTTGTATGAACGAACTGTTAGGTCAAGAGCTTCAACTGGCATGCTTAGCTGCTCAGCTGCGAACTGGTCAGTTACTGATGGACCGATCTCGATACCTTCAGCGTCAACGTTAAGTTCACGAGCTAGGCCGAATAGTTCAACAAGAGTTGCGCCAGCAGATGCAATTGCATCGCGAGGTGCGATTGATCCCTTGGTCTCAACATCGATTACAAGTGAATCGAAGTCAGTGCGCTGTTCCACACGAGTTGCTTCAACTTTGTAGGTGACCTTCAGTACTGGTGAGTAGATTGAGTCGATTGGAATTCGCCCAATTTCGCCACCGGAAGCCTTGTTGTTCGCAGCGGAGATGTAACCACGTCCCTGTTCAACAACGATTTCCATGTCTAGCTTGCCCTTGTCATTAAGGGTGGCTAGGAACAATTCTGGGTTGAAGATTTCAACGCCAGCTGGTGGCGCAATGTCAGCAGCTGTAACTGGGCCTGGGCCCTGCTTCTTTAGGTACATAGTTACTGGCTCGTCGAACTGAGAAGACACAACCAAGTTCTTAAGGTTCAGGATGACTTCTGTGATGTCTTCCTTAACGCCTTCGATGGTGGTGAATTCGTGCAGTACGCCATCAAGCTTGATGCTTGTGATTGCTGCACCTGGAATAGATGAAAGCAAGGTACGGCGTAGTGAGTTACCAAGTGTGTAACCAAAACCTGGTTCTAGCGGTGCAAGCACGAAGCGGGAACGAGTTTCGGATAGTACTTCTTCTTTTAGTTCTGGGCGGACTGAGATCAGCACAGTTATTTCCTTCCGGCGACGACCACTATTTGAAGTCGCTGTTTGATGGGGATGTTAATTACTTGGAGTAAAGTTCAACGATCAACTGTTCCTGTACCTGAGTGTCAATGACCTCACGTGCAGGAAGGGAGTGGACCAGGATGCGCATGCCAGCTGGAATAACTTCCAACCAAGCAGGAACGGTACGTTCGCCAATTTCTGCGTAAGCAACTTGGAATGGTGTCATTTCAAGTGATGACTTACGAACTTCAATAACGTCGTTAGGGCTGACGCGGAAAGACGGAATGTCTACCTTCTGGCCGTTAACAACGATATGTCCGTGACGAACGATCTGACGCGCCATGTCGCGGCTCTTTGCAAAGCCAGCGCGGAAAATGACGTTGTCGAGACGTGATTCAAGAATGCGAAGTAGGTTTTCACCTGTCTTGCCGTGCTTACGGCTAGCTTCTTCGTAGTATCCGCGGAACTGCTTTTCTAGCACACCGTAAATACGTGCAGTCTTCTGCTTTTCACGCATCTGTAATAAGTACTCAGATTCCTTCGCGCGTCCACGACCATGCTGGCCTGGAGGGTAAGGACGGGATTCCATTGGGCACTTTGGTGAATCACACTTAGAGCCCTTGAGGAACAACTTTGTTTTTTCGCGACGGCAACGCTTGCAATCGGGACCGGTATAACGAGCCATTAGTTTTGTCTCCTAAATTCTTCGTATCAGACGCGGCGACGCTTTGGCGGGCGGCATCCGTTATGAGGGACAGGGGTCATGTCTTGGATCGTTCCGACCTCAAGACCAGAGGCCTGCAGAGAACGGATCGCAGTTTCGCGACCTGAACCTGGGCCTTTTACAAAGACATCAACTTTCTTCATGCCGTGTTCCATCGCACGCTTTGCAGCAGCTTCGGCAGCCATCTGAGCAGCGAAAGGTGTGCTCTTACGACTTCCCTTGAAACCAACCTGGCCAGCAGATGACCAAGAGATAACAGCACCAGATGGATCGGTGATTGAAACGATTGTGTTGTTGAATGTTGATTTGATGTAGGCCTGACCTACAGCAACATTCTTCTTTTCTTTGCGACGGATCTTCTTAGCACCGGCCGCAGTAGCTTTCTTTGGAGGCATTGGATTCCTTTTTCTCGATTGGGAAGAGGCAGTAGCTACTTAGCTACTTTCTTCTTTCCAGCCACGGTCTTCTTCGGACCTTTACGGGTACGGGCGTTGGTGTGGGTGCGCTGTCCGCGGACAGGCATTCCACGACGATGACGGATTCCTTGGTACGAGCCGATTTCGATCTTGCGACGAATATCTGCTTGTACCTCGCGTCGAAGGTCACCTTCAATTTTGAAGTTAGCTTCGATGTATTCGCGTAACGGAATCAATTGCTCATCCGTTAGGTCCTTAACGCGAAGATCTGGGCTGATACCGGTAGCCGCAAGGATTTCATCCGCGCGGGTACGGCCAATGCCGAAGATATATGTAAGGGCGATCTCTAGACGCTTTTCGCGCGGGAGGTCGACACCAACAAGGCGTGCCATCAGGCGTAACTCATTTCTTTTCGTGGTAAAGGTCTCGCACGTTCACCATTCCTTGCCGCCTGACAAGGTTCTCAGCCTTTACACACCTGAGAGTGTCGTTCCGAATTCACGCACGCGTTCATTCGGGATCGGGTGATCGTCTTATGTCGTTGTTTAGCTTTTGGGCTAAACCTTTTTGAATACTGCTTATCCCTGACGCTGTTTGTGGCGTGGGTTTTCGCAAATGACCATGACTACACCATGACGACGAATGACTTTGCACTTGTCGCACATTGGCTTAACTGAGGGATTAACCTTCACTTTTTAGATCCTGATCACTTGTAGCGGTAGACAATTCTTCCACGGGTTAGATCGTATGGAGATAGCTCCACAACAACCTTGTCATCAGGCAGGATACGTATGTAGTGCATACGCATCTTGCCAGAAATGTGTGCAAGTACTTTGTGACCATTTTCGAGTTCTACGCGGAACATAGCGTTCGGCAGAGCCTCGGTGATAGTGCCCTCGATTTCGATGGCGCCGTCTTTTTTGGCCATAAAGGTCTTGTACTCCCTTAGAAGCGGCTCTCTTACGGAATTGCAAGAGGACCGACGTCCGATGTTACGGCAATACCCTGCAAAACATGAAATCCTGGGATTGACCCCCCATTGAAATAAGGGTTTTCGCCAGGTCGGAAGGCACTCAGATTTCAGGAATAGTGCCAAGAACCAGTTAAACTGCGAAATTTGCGGCCGGACTTGGGATTCCGTGGGCTTGGAAGTACTCGGCTCCCCCGTCATGAGCAGTTAGCACCCAAGGGCCTTCTTCAGTGATAGCTACTGTGTGCTCCCAATGCGCAGCGCGCGAACCGTCAGTCGTGACGACCGTCCAATCATCGTCCAAAGTTCTAACATGCCGACTACCTAAAGTTGCCATCGGTTCTATTGCAAGCGCCATTCCAACTATTAATTCTGGACCGTGTCCCGGCTCACCGTAATTTGGTACTAGTGGATCCATGTGCATTTTGGTTCCAATGCCATGGCCACCGTACTCTTCTAAAACTCCATACGAACCTGCATTGCGAATTGTTTTTTCAACCGCATGACTAATGTCAGAAAGTCGATTACCAGCCATCGCTTTTGATAAGCCAGCCCACATCGAAAGTTCTGTTGCCTTGCTAAGTGCAGTTTGTTTATCTATCGGGGTACCAATCTCTATCGTCACTGCAGCGTCACCATTCCAGCCTTCGACTATTGCACCAAAGTCAACTGAAAGTATGTCGCCATCTTGCAGAGTGCGTGGATTTGGAATTGCATGCACAACTTCGTCATTAACTGATGCACAAATCACTGAGGGGTAACCAAAGTAACCAAGGAATGATGATTCGGCTCCAGCGACCTTTAACATTTCGCGAGCTATTCGATCTAGGTCTTCTGTGGAAATTCCAGGAGCTGCTTCGAGTTGCATGCGAGCTAAAACATCAGCGACAACTATTCCGGCTTTGCGCATCAAAAGAAATTGTTCAGGAGTCTTGATTTCAAATTTACTTTTTCGACCAAACATTTGGTCCTACTAACTATTTAACGCAGCAGAAATTCGCGCAGTTACTTCTTCTACAGAACCGAGCCCATCAACTTGGACTAGCAGACCACGTGATTTGTATAACGCAGTTAGTGGCGCAGTTTGCTCTTCATAAATTTCTAGGCGACGACGAATTACATCTTCTGTATCATCGGTGCGACCTTGCTCAATCGCTCTACCCATAAGTCGCTCAACAACTACCTCAGTATCAGCCGTGAGTTCAATTACTCGATCTAAGGGTGTTTTGCTGAGCATGCCATCTAGTTCTGCAACCTGCGCAACTGTTCGCGGATAACCATCAAGTAAGAAGCCGTCTTGAGTATCTGCATCTTTTAAGCGTTCGCGAACCATTCCGTTGGTTACTGAATCGGGAACGTACTCACCGGCATCCATGTACTTTTTTGCTTCTTGGCCAAGTGCTGTGCCTTGCGTCAGATTTAGGCGAAACAGATCTCCTGTAGAAACATGCGTGATGCCAAACTCTTCGCAGATCATGGCTGCTTGAGTTCCTTTGCCAGCTCCTGGTGGCCCCATGATGAGCAGGCGCATTACTTCAAGAAACCTTCGTAATTGCGTTGCTGTAACTGGCTCTCGATTTGCTTCACGGTGTCCAAACCTACGCCCACCATGATCAAAAGTGTGGTGCCTCCGAAAATGAATCGGGAACCTACGCCTAATAAATCAAAGGCAATGTAAGGAATTGTGGCAATCAAAGCTAGGTATAAGGCACCTGGCAATGTGATGCGATTTAACACATAAGCCAAGTAGTCAGCAGTTGGCTTGCCAGCGCGAATGCCTGGAATGAAGCCGCCATACTGCTTCATGTTGTCAGCAGTTTCTTCTGGATTAAATGTAATTGAGACATAAAAATATGCGAAGAACAAAATAAGTAGGAAGTTAGCTACTAGGTATCCTGTTGCTCCAGTTGCCATATAAACCGAAACCCATTGCGCCCAGCCAGCCTGTGATCCGGTGAGTTGGACTATGAGGTTCGGTAAATAAAGTAACGACGATGCAAAAATAACCGGAATAACGCCCGCTTGATTTACCTTGATTGGTAAATAGGTAGAAGTGCCGCCGTAAGACTTTCGTCCAACCTGACGCTTTGCGTACTGCACCGGAATTCTTCGCTGAGCTTGCTCAACGAAAACAACTGCGGCGATGGTGACGAATCCAACAGCCAAAGTCATGATGAATTTCAAGGATCCATCTATCTTCCAAATTGAAGCCAACTGTCCTGGGAATGACGAAATAATCGATGAGAAGATCAGAATCGACATTCCGTTACCAACGCCACGATCGGTAATCAATTCACCAAGCCACATGATTAATGCAGTACCAGCCGTCATAACAACCACAATGGTTAGCAACATTTGAATAGATTGATTTGGAATCAATTGCTCATTACATCCGGAGAACAATCGACCAGGTGTACGCGCCAAAGTAATGATTGTTGTCGACTGCAGAATTGCTAAGCCAATTGTTAAGAATCTTGTGTATTGCGTAATCTTGGCTTGACCTGCTTGACCTTCCTTCTTTAAGGATTCAAGACGAGGAATAACTACAGTCAGCAGCTGAATAATGATGCTGGAAGTGATGTAAGGCATGATGCCCAGAGCAAAAATGGATAGCTGCAGCAATGCGCCACCACTGAAAAGGTTAATCAGTCCGTAAATCGAATTGTCTTGGACCGTGTCAACACAAGCTTGAACCGCGGTGTAGCTGACTCCAGGAGCTGGAATTACTGAACCAAGACGAAATAGCGAGATCATGCCAAGGGTGAACAACAGTTTGCGGCGCAGATCCGGTGTCCGGAATGCAGCTGCGAATGCACTTAGCATTGTTGCCTCCTTTTGATTAACTGACTAGAAAACCATTTGACTTCGACAGCCTCATACTTGCTGTCGAAGTCAAATGAATCAGATCTGGGTTACGGAACCACCAGCTGCAGCAATTTTTGCCTTAGCTGATTCTGAGAAAGCATTTGCAGTTACCTTTACGGAAACTGTGATATCGCCTTGTCCAAGTACCTTAACTAGTTCGCCCTTGCGGACTGCGCCAGCCTTGATTAGGTCAGAGATTGTTACATCTCCACCCTTTGGAAATAGTGCGTTGATCTGGGCAACGTTTACGACCTGGTACTCGATGCCAAATGGATTCTTGAATCCCTTTAACTTTGGAGTACGCATGTGAAGCGGCATTTGGCCACCCTCGAAGCGAGCCGGAACCTGATAGCGAGCCTTTGTACCTTTGGTACCACGACCTGCTGTCTTACCCTTGCTACCTTCACCACGGCCTACACGTGTCTTGGCAGTCTTACTACCCGGAGCCGGGCGAAGATGATGAACCTTAAGTGTCATGGTTACTTAACCTCCTCAACACTGACCAAGTGACGAACGGTATTAACCATGCCACGAATTTCTGGACGATCTTCTTTCACAACTGTGTCACCAATTCGCTTCAAGCCAAGTGAGCGCAAAGTGTCGCGCTGATTTTGCTTGCCGCCAATGTCGGACTTCAACTGAGTTACTTTAAGTTGTGCCATTACGCACCAACCTTTTCTGCGTTCGCACGAAGTAAGGCAGCTGGAGCAACCTGATCGAGCGGCAGTCCACGTCGAGCAGCAACCTGCTCTGGGCGTTCTAGCATTTTCAGCGCAGCAACAGTTGCATGAACAATGTTGATTGCGTTATCTGATCCAAGTGACTTGGAAAGAATGTCATGGATGCCAGCGCACTCAAGTACTGCGCGAACTGGTCCACCTGCGATAACACCAGTACCTGGAGCGGCTGGACGAAGCATTACTACTCCGGCGGCAGCCTCACCCTTTACTGGATGCGGGATTGTGCTTTGGATACGAGGTACTGAGAAGAAATTCTTCTTTGCCTCCTCGACACCCTTGGCGATAGCGGCAGGAACTTCTTTTGCCTTGCCGTAGCCCACGCCTACACGACCGTCGCCGTCACCGACAACAACTAGAGCAGTGAAGCTAAAGCGACGACCACCCTTAACAACTTTGGATACACGATTGATCGCAACTACGCGTTCTACGAATGCGCTCTTCTCGGCAGGTGCCTGAGAGCGATCATTACGATCACGACGTTCGCGACGATCGGTACCGCCTTCGCGAGTTTCACCACCACGTTGGTTAGCAGCCATAATAACTTTTCCTACTTCCTTCGTGACTTAGAAATCGAGGCCGCCCTCGCGGGCGCCATCAGCTAGGGCCGCAATTCGACCGTGGTACTTGTTACCACCGCGGTCGAAAACGACTGTTGAAATACCGGCTTGCTTTGCACGTTCTGCAACAAGTTTGCCGACCTCACGGGCCTTAGCGCTCTTGTCATCTGAATTGCTCTTCAAGGTCTTTTCCATTGTTGATGCAAATGCAAGTGTGTGACCTGCAACATCGTCAACTACCTGGACCGAGATGTGACGAGCAGAACGGTTAACAACCATACGTGGACGTGCAGTTGTTCCCGAAAGCTTCTTACGAACTCGAGTGTGGCGACGCTTGCGCCAGACATGATTACTTCTTGCCAGCCTTTCCAGCCT
This sequence comes from Actinomycetota bacterium, assembly GCA_009918005.1. GTDB lineage: Bacteria > Actinomycetota > Actinomycetes > S36-B12 > UBA5976 > UBA5976. Next base: position 7,484 of record RGDC01000005.1, on the reverse strand, counting down.
TGCGACGAATAACTTCGTCTGAATAACGGATACCTTTTGCCTTGTATGGATCTGGCTTACGAAGTTTGCGAAGGTTTGCGGATACTTCGCCAACCTGCTGCTTATCGATGCCTGATACATGCAATTTTGTTGGACTCTCAACGGTGAAGGTAATGCCATCTGGGGCAGTTACTTTCACTGGGTGCGAGAACCCTAGTGCAAATTCCAGAGTGTTTCCCTGAGCCGCAACACGGTAACCAGTTCCAGAGATTTCCAAAGTCTTTGAATAACCTTCGGTAACTCCAGTGACCATGTTTGCAATCAATGTGCGAGTTAGACCGTGACGAGCACGACTTTCGCGCTCATCGTTTGGACGGACAACTGCAAGCTGACCGTCTTCCTCGCGAGCAACAGTAATTGGTTCAACAACAACATGTGAAAGCTGACCCTTAGGTCCCTTTACTGTGATGTTTGATCCATCAATAGTTACGTCAACCCCACTTGGGATGGTGATTGGCATACGACCGATACGTGACATGGCAGTTCCCCTTACCAGACGTAGGCGAGAACTTCTCCACCTACGCCCTTCTGTGCGCACTGCTTGTCAGTCAAAAGACCTGTTGATGTTGAAATGATTGCCACACCAAGTCCGCCAAGTACCCGAGGAAGAGCAGTGCTCTTTGCGTACACACGAAGACCTGGCTTGGAAACCCGACGGACGCCGGCGATTGAACGCTCGCGGTTTGGTCCATACTTCAAGCTGATGTTAAGAGTCTTGCCAACTGGTGCATCTGCAATTTCAAAGCTGCCGATGTAACCCTCGCGCTTGAGGATTTCAGCGATGTGCTCTTTCATTTTGGAATGCGGCATTGACACGGACTCGTGGTGAGCCGAGTTTGCATTGCGAACACGCGTGAGCATGTCTGCAATTGGGTCGGTCATAGTCATTGGCTTATCGCCCTTCTCGTCGCGGTATCCCTTTCGAGACCTACGTCGTTGTTGTTGTTACCAGGAGCTCTTAGTGATACCTGGAAGTTCGCCAGCATGTGCCATCTCACGGAAGCAAATACGGCATAGGCCGAACTTGCGGTAAACCGAATGAGGACGACCGCAGCGCTGGCAGCGGGTGTAACCACGAACTTTGAACTTCGGGGTTTCGTTGGATTTGTTCTTAAGACCGGTTTTCGCCATGACTTAAGCCTCCTTAAATGGGAAGCCCAGGTGCTTTAATAGCGCCCGACCTTCAGCATCGTTTGCAGCAGTTGTAACCAATGTGATGTCCATACCACGCTGGCGATCTACTGAGTCTGGATTGATTTCATGGAACATAACCTGCTCGGTTAGACCGAAGGTGTAGTTGCCATTGCCATCAAATTGCTTTGGGGATAGACCGCGGAAGTCACGGATACGTGGCAAAGCCAGTGTCAGTAAACGATCTAGGAATTCCCACATGCGGTCACCGCGAAGTGTTACGTGTGCACCAATTGGCATACCTTCACGAAGCTTGAACTGTGCAATTGAAAGACGTGCCTTAGTTACCTGAGGCTTTTGTCCGGTGATTGCAGTTAGATCGCGGATTGCGCCTTCGATCAACTTTGAGTCACGAGCAGCTTCACCAACACCCATGTTCACAACGATCTTGGTAAGACCAGGAACCTGCATTGCGTTTGCAAACTGGAACTCAGTTGTTAGCGCAGGAACGATTTCCTCGCGGTACTGAGCCTTTAGGCGTGGAGTTACTTTGACATCAGTAGACATTAGATGTCCTTTCCGGAACGACGGGCAACGCGAACGCCACGGGAGCCTTCGTATGTTGTTCCGTCAGTGCGAGTCTTAGTTACTGTGTCGCGACGCGCGCCAACCTTAGTTGGCTTGCCATCAACAAGTAGCTGAACGTTTGAAACATGAATTGGAGCTTCAATAGTTTCGATACCGCCGACAACAACGCCACGAGTTGTCTGTTCTTTACGAACGTGACGCTTCATGCGATTGACGCCTTCAACGATGACCTTGTTACGGTCTTCGAATACTGCAAGTACGGTGCCTTTTGAGCCCTTGTCCTTGCCAGCGATTACCAATACTTCATCACCAGTTTTGATTTTCATTACAAAACCTCCGGTGCTAGCGAGATGATCTTCATGAACTTCTTATCGCGAAGTTCACGACCAACTGGGCCAAAGATACGGGTGCCACGAGGTTCGCCGTCAGCCTTAAGAATGACTGCTGCGTTTTCGTCGAAGCGGATGTAGGAACCATCTGGACGTCGGCGTTCCTTCTTGGTACGCACGATAACGGCCTTAATGACATCGCCCTTTTTGACGTTGCCACCAGGGATCGCGTCCTTGACTGTACCGACGACAACATCGCCGATACCTGCATAGCGACGTCCGGAACCACCGAGAACACGGATAACCAAGATTTCCTTGGCACCGGTGTTATCAGCGACTCGTAGTCGCGACTCTTGCTGAATCACTTTTGATCCCTACCCTTACTTAGCCTTCTCGAGGATCTCAACCATGCGCCAGCGCTTGGTAGCACTGAGTGGTCGAGTTTCCATCAACAGAACACGATCGCCAATGCCAGCGGCATTTGCTTCGTCATGTGCTTTTAGCTTGCTTGTGCGACGCACAACCTTGCCATAAAGCGGATGCTTAAATCGGTCTTCAACTGCAACGACAATGGTCTTGTCCATCTTGTCGCTAACAACTAAACCTTCGCGAACCTTGCGATCGCCACGCTCGTCTACGCTCATGCTGCACCCTCAGTACTTTCAACCGGCGTGATACCCAATTCGCGTTCGCGCATCACGGTGTACAGACGAGCAATTTCCTTGCGGACTGCACGCAGACGGCCATGGCTTTCAAGCTGACCGGTGGCAGCCTGGAATCGTAGGTTAAATAGTTCTTCTTTGGCTTCGCGCAACTTCGAAACTAGTTCGTCGTTAGCTAGACCGCGTAAGTCAACTGTGCTTGTTGTAGGCATTAGATCTCCTCACGTGCAACGATGCGGCACTTCATCGGCAATTTGTGCATTGCGCGAGTTAGCGCTTCGTGCGCGACTTTCTCGTTAGGGAAAGCAATTTCAAACATCACGCGACCTGGCTTAACGTTTGCTACCCACCATTCAGGTGAACCCTTACCGGAACCCATTCGAGTTTCAGCTGGCTTCTTTGTAAGTGGGCGATCTGGATAAATGTTGATCCAAACTTTTCCACCACGACGAATGTGACGGGTCATTGCGATACGAGCGGACTCGATTTGACGGTTAGTAACGTATGCCGGCTCCATTGCCTGCAGACCCCACTGACCGAAAGTTACTGCGTTGCCACCCTTTGATGCGCCGTGGCGATCTGGGTGATGCTGCTTACGATGCTTAACGCGACGTGGAATTAACATGCTTATGCACCTTCCGTTACTGGAGCGGCTTCAATTACCGGAGCACTTTCAACTGCTGCAGCTGGACTTGCACTGGATGTTGCAGCTCTTGGAGCACGTGGTGCCCGAGTCGCTGGACGCGCACGCGCAGCAGCTGCTGCTTGCTCACGTTCGGTGCGGGTTCCAAGAGCATCGCCCTTATAGATCCATACCTTTACGCCGATACGACCAAAAGTTGTGCGTGCTTCGTAGAACCCGTAGTCGATGTCTGCGCGAAGTGTGTGCAGTGGCACGCGACCTTCACGGTAGAACTCACGACGTGACATTTCAGCGCCACCAAGACGACCGGAAACCTGGATACGAATACCCTTAGCTCCACCCTTAAGTGCGGACTGCATAGCCTTTTTCATCGCGCGACGGAAAGAAACTCGGCTGGAAAGCTGTTCTGCAACACCCTGTGCAACAAGTTGTGCTTCGATTTCTGGGTTCTTAACTTCCAGAACGTTTAGCTGTACTTGCTTGCCGGTTAGCTTTTCTAGCTTGCCGCGAATGATGTCTGCTTCTTGACCTCGACGACCGATAACAATGCCTGGGCGTGCGGTGTGAATGTCAACGCGAACTCGGTCACGAGTACGTTCAATTTCAACCCGAGCAATGCCGGCACGTTCCATGCCTTCAGTCATTAGCTTGCGAATCTTTACATCTTCAGCAACGTAGTCGCGGTAGCGCTCGCCAACCTTTGATGAATCTGCAAACCACTTTGAGCGGTAATCAGTTGTGATGCCGAGGCGGAAGCCATACGGATTAATTTTTTGACCCATTGTGACTATCCCTTCTTCTGGGAGTCAACGGACTCGACGACTACGGTGATGTGGCTAGTGCGCTTCAAGATCTGGCTTGCGCGACCCTGGGCACGTGGACGGAAACGCTTCATTGTTGGACCCTCATCGACAAATGCCTGAGTGATTACCAAGGTGCGGGCATCCAAGTTGTAGTTGTTAGTTGCGTTAGCAATTGCGCTACCTACAACTTTGCCAATTGGCTCACTTGCAGCTTGTGGCGCAAAGCGAAGAAGTGTTTGTGCTTCTTGCGCGTTCATGCCACGGATCATGTCGATTACTCGACGTGCCTTTTGTGGTGTGACGCGAACGAAACGTGCCTGCGCACGAGCCGAGTTTGTTGTTAAAGCTTCCATCACTGTCCCTACTTACGCTTTGCTTTGCGATCGTCCTTCACGTGACCCTTGAAGGTACGTGTTGGTGCGAATTCACCGAGCTTGTGGCCAACCATGTCTTCAGTTACGAAAACTGGAACATGCTTGCGTCCGTCATGAACAGCCAAAGTGTGGCCGAGCATGGCAGGAGAAATTACTGAGCGGCGTGACCAGGTCTTGATCACGTTCTTGGTTCCCTTTTCATTTTGATCGTCGACCTTCTTTAGAAGGTGTCCGTCAATGAATGGACCTTTTTTCAGGCTACGTGGCATCTCAATAACTCCTAGCGCTTCTTGCCGGTCTTGCGGCGGCGGACGATCATCTTGTCGCTGGCCTTATTGGCTGCGCGGGTACGACCTTCGGCTTTACCGTTTGGATTCACTGGGTGACGTCCACCGGAAGTCTTACCTTCACCACCACCATGTGGGTGATCGACAGGGTTCATTGCAACGCCGCGGACGGTTGGGCGCTTGCCCTTCCAACGCATACGGCCAGCTTTACCCCAGTTGATGTTTGACTGTTCTGCGTTACCAACTTCACCGATGGTTGCGCGGCAGCGGGCATCAACGTTGCGGATTTCGCCAGATGGCATACGCAGTTGTGCGTAAGGTCCATCTTTAGCAACAAGCTGAACTGAAGTTCCTGCACTACGAGCAATCTTTGCTCCGCCACCTGGACGAAGTTCAATTGCGTGAATCACAGTACCGACTGGAATGTTGCGAAGTGGCAAGTTGTTGCCTATGATGTAACGCTTCTCGCCATCTGCGTAATGCAAAAGTGCAATACGAGCAGTACGGTTTGGATCGTATTCGATGTGTGCAACCTTTGCTGGTACACCATCTTTATCATTACGACGGAAGTCGATTAGACGATAAGAGCGCTTGTGACCGCCACCTTGGTGACGAGCTGTTACCCGACCGGCGTTATTACGGCCACCTTTGCTGTGAAGCGGGCGTACCAATGACTTTTCTGGCGTTGAACGCGTGATTTCGACGAAGTCGGCGACACTGGAGCCACGACGGCCCGGAGTGGTCGGCTTGTACTTACGGATTCCCATTTGAGTTTCCCTGTCCTATTCTCGTCCGGTTACGAAACCGGACCACCAAAGATGTCGATACGGTCACCAGCAGCAACAGTTACGATTGCACGCTTGGTGTCGGCACGCTTGCCAAAACCAGTACGTGTACGCATTGTCTTGCCGCGGCGATTGATGATGTTTACGCCAGTCACCTTTACGTTGAATACTTCTGCAACCGCAATTTTGATTTGGGTCTTGTTAGCATCCGGACGAACGATGAATGTGTACTTGTTCTCATCCAGTAGTGCGTAACTCTTTTCAGAGATAACTGGCGAGATAAGAATGTCGCGTGGATCGTAGATAGTTGTCATGACTTACGCCTCTACTTCGTTGGATCCAGCAACAGCCTTAGCGGACTTACCGCGAGCTGGACCTGCAACCAGGGCTTCAAGTGCTGCCTTTGTGAAGACAACATCATCTGACTTAAGTACGTCGTAAGTGTTTAGTTGATCAACAGCAAGTAAGTGAATTGCGTCTACGTTACGTAGGCTCTTCCAACTTACGAAGTCTGTGCGATCTACAACAACCAAGATGTTCTTTGCAGTTGAAACTGCATTGATTGCAGCAAGTGCCTGCTTAGTTGATGGAGCGTCACCTTCGACGACTGAAGAAAGCACGTGAATGTTTCCATTGCGGGCGCGATCTGAAAGTGCGCCACGAAGTGCTGCAGCCTTCATCTTCTTAGGTGTGCGCTGATCGTAATCGCGTGGGTGTGGTCCGTGTGTGATTCCACCACCGCGGTACTGAGGTGCGCGAATCGAACCCTGACGGGCGCGACCAGTTCCCTTTTGCTTGAAAGGCTTCTTACCTGAACCAGAAACTTCGCCACGACGCTTAGTGTCATGTGTTCCCTGGCGGGCAGCTGCAAGCTGTGCAACTACGACCTGGTGAAGCAATGGAATGTTTGTCTGCACATCAAAAATGTCTGCAGGCAGTTCCATAGTTCCAGCGGCTTTGCCAGCTGGTGTCTTAACGTCTACTGAAGTCATGGCAGTTATGCTCCCTTCGCTGCGGAACGAAGCAGTACTACTGAGCCTGTTGGTCCAGGAATTGCACCCTTAACCAAGATCAAACCCTTTTCGGTATCTACTGCGTGAACTGTTAGGTTCTGTGTCGTCTGAGTGATGCCACCCATGCGACCTGACATTCGAACTCCCTTGAAAACACGACCCGGTGTTGCACAAGCTCCGATAGAACCTGGCTTGCGGTGGTTTTTGTGAGCACCATGGGATGCGCTTACGCCAGAGAAGCCGTGACGCTTCATAGTTCCAGCAAAACCTTTACCCTTGGTGACGCCAGTTACGTCGATGTTGCTGCCAACTTCAAAAGTGTCAGCGCCAAGTTCCTGGCCAAGTGCGTAATCTGATGCATCATCGAAACGAAGTTCAAGTACGTGACGACGTGGGGTAACGCCAGCCTTGGCAAAGTGTCCAAGCATTGGCTGAGTTACCTTGCGTGGGTCAATCTGACCGAAAGCAATTTGGACACCTGAGTAACCGTCGTTTTCTGGCGTGCGAACTTGTGTAACAACGCAAGGTCCTGCCTTAACTACAGTTACGGGAACAACGCGGTTGTTCTCGTCCCATACCTGGGTCATGCCAAGCTTTTCGCCCAGGATGCCCTTCTTGTTGATAGCCATAATGTTCTAAGTCCCTACAGCTTGATCTCAATGTCAACACCGGCTGGCAAGTCAAGACGCATAAGCGAGTCAACCGTCTTAGGTGTTGGATCGATGATGTCGATAAGTCTCTTGTGGGTGCGCATCTCGAAGTGCTCGCGTGAGTCTTTGTACTTGTGCGGCGAACGGATGACGCAGTAAATGTTTTTCTCAGTTGGCAGC
>RGDC01000040.1 GCA_009918005.1 Actinomycetota bacterium | reverse complement strand
CGTGCTGGAATTTCTCTTGGTGATTCACTAGCGGCAACATTTGCCACGCTTGGCGCATTGGCCGCATTGCACTCAAAGGAAAAGACCGGCAAGGGCCAGGTCATCGACGCTTCGATTTATGAATCAGTTATGGCTTACATGGAATCTTTGATTCCAGAATGGGCAATCGGTGGTTACCAACGCGAGCGCACTGGATCAGTGCTTCCAAAAATTACACCGAGCAACGTTTACCCTACAAAGTCTGGCGAAATGCTTTTGATCGCCGCAAACATGGACACAGTATTCAAGCGCTTGGCCCATGCAATGGGTAAGCCAGAACTTGCTGATGATCCAAAGTACGCAACTCACATTGCGCGCGGCGATAACACCGCAGAACTAGACGCCATGATTGCTGACTGGAGTCGCACCTGGGAAATGAAGGACTTGATCAATCACCTGATCGAAGAAGAAGTTCCACATGGTTTGGTTTACACCGCTAAGGACATGATCGCTGATCCACACATTCAAGCGCGTGAATCCATAATCAACGTTGATGTACCAGGCGTTGGAGAGTTCCCAATGCAGAACATCTTCCCGTTCTTCTCAGACACAAAGCCTTCAATTCGCTGGAGCGGTCCAGCTCATGGTGAGCACACTGACGAAGTTTATGGAGACTTGCTTGGTTACGACGCTGCGAAGTTAGCTGACTTACGTTCGAGAGGAATTATTAAGTAACTCGCAATTGGGTTTACTTGTACATCCAAGAGTAAATTTCTGGGCGACGATCGTTCCATACTGGCCAGTCTTTACGCGCCTTAGCAAGTAAAGACATATCGAGTTCGGCATGAATGATTTCGGGATAGTTGTGGCCGCCAGCTTCAGCGAGAACTTCACCGGTTGGTGCAATCACGCAAGAGCGTCCAAAGAAGTCATGAGTTTTGCCACCACAAGTTTCTTCGCCGGAACGATTTGAAGCAATAACGAAGACGCCCATTTCCATAGCTCGCAGGCGAAGGTCATTGATGAATAGAGATTCGCGCCAACCGAGGGAAGAAACGGCAAGTAACACAACATCAGCACCAAGTGCTCGGTTGGCCATCCATGGCTCAGAGAATGCGCGGTCGTAGCAAATCAATGCGCCAGTTGAAACTCCATCAACATCGAAGTTCATAGGTCCTGGTCCAGCAGTGCAGTATTCATCTTCGTGCACATCAAGTGTTGGCATGTGAACTGACGGTGCAGTGAGTTTGCGGAATGCTGGGTAAGTTTTTCCGTCGTGAGTTTTTCCATGCACAACTTCACCGTTGCGATTTAGAATCACAAGCGAGTTGTAGCGAACGTCATTATCAAGTTCATACATCCCAAAACCAAGTGCGGTGTTGTGATCCTTGGCAAACTGTGCGAAAGCTGCGGTCGAGGCGCCACCAATTACTGGCTCAGCCCAATCGCGATACTTAGGACTTTTATCGCCAGCCGCAAAGTAAGGAGTTGTTGCTAATTCGGGTAAAAGTATCAAATCCGGATTAGTAGTTGCGGCTTGCTCCGATAGTTCGAGCAACATACTTACGTTCTCAGACACATCTTGGGTGCAATTGCCACTTTGAACTACCGATACCTTCACGGATCCTCCTGATTTGGAACAATTCTGATTTGGAATATATGGCCAAACTAATGGACATTTCATAGTTTCGTATACAAAATCCAAATAAAGCCCGATTTGATGCGACAATCAATCATTGGGGAATTCGGCCCACAAACCCCTTAAAATACCATTTATTGGAGCCCAAATCCCATTAGTTATGGGATTTGTTTAAATGCCGTTATCTGAATGTTGTATACAAAGTAGTCCAATTACCCTGCGCTGGCGGTATTTTTCCCCCAGACTTACACTCATCGGAAGTCGTTTCTTGGGATGATTTAAGCCGAGGGAATTGGGAGATTACGTGTCGCAGACCGTTTCGTTACGCCGGATAAGCATTCGTCGTAAAGGCAGCAAGGACAACACCAGCGCTGCGGTATCAACAAGTTATCGAATTCAGGCTTATGCGATCCTGGTTGCTTGGTTAGTGCTCTTCCTAGTGTTTAGTTTTTTATTACCTGAAGTTTTTCCAACTTGGCAAAATGTAACTTCTATTGCAAACCAAAAAGCTGCAACCGTTCTTCTTACGCTTGGCTTGGTTTTCGCACTTTCTGCAGGTGAATTTGATCTCTCAATTGGTGGCGCTGTTTCACTTGGCGCAGCAATTCCTGCTTGGCTAGCTACGAAGCACGGAGTTTCGTTGCCATTGGCAATTGCATTAACTCTTGTTGTAGCTGCTGCGTTCGGATTCATAAATGGACTCCTAAGCGTGAAAGGCAAGATCCCTTCCTTGGTGGTCACGCTGGGAACCGGTACGGCCCTGGGCGGAATTGTGAGTGGCATTGCTGGTAACACAACTCTGAGCGTTCAGAATTTTTCATTCGTCGCACTTGTTAAAACTAGAATTTTTGGTTTCTACGCAGCGTTCTGGTTCATGCTACTTTTGGCCTTTATCGCTTGGTATGTATTGGAGCACACCCCAATTGGACGCCAACTTTACTTCGTTGGCCAAGGTCGCGAAGTTGCTCGCTTAGCCGGTATTCGTACGAATGCTTATCGTTACTACTCCTTAGTTCTTTGTTCTACTTTGGCTGCCCTTGCCGGCGCCATGGTTCTGACAACTGCTGGTGCCGCGCAATCAAGCATCGGCAAGTCATATGTGTTGCCTGCGTTCGCGGCAGCATTCCTTGGTTCAACTGCAATCAGGCCAGGACGTTTTAACGTCTGGGGCACGGTTGTAGCTGTATATTTCCTCGAAACCGGAATCACGGGCTTACAGCTCAAGGGTCTCGAGGTTTGGATTACAGATGTGTTCTATGGGCTCGCGCTTGTAATTGGCGTGCTCGTAGCCACAGTGGCATCCAACCTTCGGTCGCGGTCGAGTGACTGAATCAAAACAACGGGAAAGGTACGTCTAATGCAAGCACAAAAGAAAATGCGTTACGGCTTTATTGCCGCCGCACTTGCTGCTGGACTAGTTTTGAGCGGTTGCTCAAGCAAGTCTGATTCTGCAGCACCTACCGAAAGTGCAAGCGCACCTGCGGGAGCAGACGGTTTGGCAACATCAAAGGCAGCATACGATGCCGCCCTTGCTGCATCCCTAACCTTTGCTTACCCAGGCGATGCGTTTGATGCAACAGCTGCATCTGGCAAGAAGGTTGCGATGATTTCGATCAACGACCAGATTCCAGTACTAAAGCAGTGGACCGACACAATCAAGGCTGGCCTTGAGTCACAGGGCGTCAAAGTAACACAGACAAGTGATGCTGGTGGCGTTATCGATCCACTACCTAAGTTCTTTGCACAGGCAGTAACTGACAAGGTCGATCTAATCATCACCAACGCAGTGCCAGCCGCACTTATTCCACTAGCTGACTTGGGCGACATTCCTGTAATGACAACCAACCAGACTGCTGCTCCAGGTGTTGCAGTTGCTGCGGGTATTGCAGCAGATCCATCATTCGATTACACAATCGCAGCTAGCTTGATGGCTGACTGGTTCTGTGTAACTGGTGCTGGCGCTGGCAATGCAGTTGTTTGGGGATCTGAAGGCCAAGCCTCCAGCCCAATCATGATTGACACAATCAAGGCTCGTACGACAGCTAACTGTCCAGATGCCAAGGTTGATTATCAGGATGCACCGCTTGCAACTTGGTTCGATGGAACACTTGATGGTGTTGCAAAGAACGCTGTTACAGCAGATCCAACAATCACACACTTGATGCCAATCTACGACGGCATGACTATCGCTACTGGTGCTGGTCTTGACGCTGCAGGTTCTGCCGCAATTCAGTCGTCATTTAACATGACACCTGCTGTTGCAGCTGGTATTGGCAAGGGTTCAGTCAAGATGGATGTTGGTTGTCCAAATGACTGGTTCTCATACGCAACAGTTGACGCAGGCCTACGTCTGCTAACTGGTAATGCAGTTCCAGCTAACTACGGAATCACCTGCAAGGTATTCGATGAATCCAACATTGGTTCAATCGATGCTTCTGTAGAAAATTCAGTTAACTGGTACGGAATCGACTTTGCAGCAGAATTCGCAAAGTACTGGACCGCTAGCTAGTAATTAGTTGTGACTGGTTGAAGCCAGAAATGGCTTCAACCAGTCACACTTTTCTCTTTAAGTCGGCAACACAAACAAGTTTTTTCAAGTCTCAAGATTTAGCGCGTAGGAGATAAAAGTGACCGATGACAGTGGCATCCGCCCAGTCCTTGAGTTCACCAATCTGTCCAAGACATTTGGGCCGACCAAAGCGCTTTCAAATGTTGATTTTGATGTTCGTCCTGGCGAAATTCATGGCCTTGTTGGTCGCAACGGATCCGGTAAATCAACTCTGATTAAAGTACTCAGTGGATTCCATGATCCCGATCGCGGCACCAAATTAAAGCTGCGTGGCGAAGACATCGAACTACCACTGCGCGGCAGCGATGCCGCGCAACTTGGAATGGTTTTCGTCCACCAAGATTTAGGTTTAGTTCCAGCCTTTAGCATTCTAGAAAATTTACGTCTTGGCACTTGGCGTCGCTCCGGGCTTTCGAAGATTCCTTGGGCTGATGAAAAGAGTGCGGTCGCTTATCAACTTTCACAATTTGGACTGAAGTGGGATCCACTTACTCCGGTTGGCGCATTGCCGCCGGTTGACCGTGCGATTGTTGCAATTGCTCGTGCGATTCGTGAGATTGCCACAAACCCAGAAGGTCACGTCCTAGTTCTCGATGAACCAACTGCCTATTTGCCAAGCGAGTCCGTAGATAAACTTTTTGATGCCGTTAAAAAAGTTACTCGTCAGGGCACTGGTGTTGTTTTCATTAGTCACCGCACAGACGAAATCCTGAATCTAACTGACCGCATTTCGGTTTTGCGCGATGGTCGCAAGGTTGCCACGGTAAATACCAAAGAAACCAAAGAAGCTGACCTAGTTGCAATGATTTTGGGACAATCGCTAAACGCGTTTTATCCCGACCACGTACCATCTCCCTCAAAAGAAGTTGTGCTGCAAACCAAGAACATGGCAGCGGGAAGTATTCCAAAGCTAAACATCACATTGCGTCGTGGTGAAGTTCTTGGAATGACTGGCCTTATGGGCGCGGGTCATGACCAAGTTCCTTACGCGCTATTCGGTGCACTAGAACATACCGATGGCACGATCACAATCAAGAACAAGAAGTTTGAAAAAGAAGATTTGAATCCCCGCAAAGCTGTCAACGCTGGCGTTGCATTGCTGCCAGGTGATCGCACTGGAGCGAGTGGAGTTTTACTAGCAACACTTACTGACAACGTTGGTATGCCAGTTCTAAGTAAGTACTTCACTGCTGGCCGCTTGCGTCGTAACAAGCTTAAGAAAGATGTAGGCGAGCTACTTCGTCGCTTTGATGTAAAGCCACCTGTTCCAGGCATTGAACTTCGCAAACTTTCTGGTGGTAACCAACAGAAAGCATTGCTTGCTAAGTGGATTCAAATTAAGCCAGATGTGCTTTTGCTTCACGAACCAACCCAAGGCGTTGACGTTGGTAGCAAGGCAGCAATTTTCGGAAAAATTGCTGATGCAGCGCGCGCCGGTTCAGGTGTAATTGTCGCCTCCGCAGAACACGAAGACTTGGCTAACATCTGTAACCGCGTACTTATCTTTGCCGAAGGCAAAGTTGTAGCAGAACTAACAGGTCGCGAATTAACGCCAGAAAAAATTGTTGAATTAAGTTACTTAGGCACTCGCAAGGGTGGCGGAATTAAGCGCGGCTTCGTCTGGCGTCCTCACATGAACGGACTAAAGGGACCTTACTTACACGTCACTCGCAATTACACTTGGTCGCCGCACAAGATTGGCTACAAGACTGAAGTTGAATGGCCAACCCCAGCACCTCCAGCGGTTCAGTACGAGAAGCAGCTTTCTACTTTTGTCTGGTCGCCACACTCAGTTGGATTCGTTAAGCGCGAATTCCGCTGGTTCCCACACACGATTGGCGTGCAAAACACTCCAATGCCTTATCCAGGTCCGCGCCGAGTCAAGGTTGAACGTGAATTCACTCTGGTTCCAACTGGAGAACTAAGTTCGTTCTTTGTATGGCGTCCGCATTACGTTGGAAACAACGAACCGGTTTACTTAGGTCCAAAGGATGCCGACAAGTGGAAGGTTGAGCTTGCCGCTTCGCTGGCAGCCATGGTTGCTCGTGGTGAAATTACACCATTGATTGCAGACAAGATGGCAAAGGCTGCAGGTGTCACGGTAGGGCATGCACAAAATTTACGCGTCACTATTGAACTTGATGTCCGGACTCGCAATAAGGGAAATCTAGCAGACATTGATCGCTTGAAGTACGCATTGCTTAACCTGGATCAAAATCTGGTTGATGTAAATGGCGTTCACATCACTGATGTGAGTTTACAAACCAACGAATCTTAAACTTTTTCCAAAATTTTTAAGCTTGCAACAATCGATTTAGCCCAACGGCTCACATCAAATTCATTAACGTGCGATTTAAGTTGCATTGACATGACTCGACGGGTCTCTTCATTTAAGTTTGCAGCTTTCTTTAATGCGATTGAAATACTGGCTTGGTCTACACCGTCGGCTAGGACGCAATTATCTTCAAGTTCAGCCATAGCGCCAACGCGAGGAGAGCTCACGATCACACCATTTCTCTTATTCAACACTGCACCTTCTTTAACAACAAGATTTAGACCATCCGCAATTGAGCAAACTAAAAGGTAGTCATAGCGAGTTAGTGCCCGGCTTGCTCGATGGTAGTCATTGCCAATATGAAGTCGAATTGGACGGTAATTGAGTGCAGCAAGTTCCGAATTACAAAGTTCAACGCATGCAACAATTTCGGAAAGTAGCAATTGGTAATCAGGCCATTTCTGTCGGGATGGAACTAGATACAGATCCAGGTAATTGTTCGGTCCTGAGTCTTCTAAGCCTTTCACAAATTCCGTAAACGCCAGAATTGTCGGCAAAGTGTTCTTTATCGGATCGGTACGCGCTATGTGTACGTAGCTGACATCACCGTCGCCAAGATCCATTTGGTTTATTTCTGACTTAGCTGCATCCTGCAAAGCTTGTACGTTTACTGAAACCGGATTGACTTCGAGGGTTATCCCTTTGGATTGAGTTGGCAAATGTTCAAGTACGAAGTTTTCAAAGGCTCGTAAATCATTTTGAGTTTGAAATTGGATCACATCGGCCGCCAGCATTCCAGTTGCCATGAATTCAAGAATCCTGGTTGCGCAGGCATTTTGTGGAAACATTTTCGGCCATGGAGTGTGTAAAAAGAAGGTAACAGTCGTTTCTTGTCCAGATTTCTTCAATGTGTTTGGCACTCGCGATAACTGAAAGTCATTCACCAAATATCCAGAGATAGTTCGATCAATACTTTGCATAGCAAGATCGCGCCCGATGGAGTCCATAGCTGTGAAGTAAGGGGCTAAATCAGTCTGGTCAGGATTGGGTATAGGCAAGTCATGCAAAAGTGGCCAAATGTAATGATTGCAAAACCAATCGCTTTTATTTAGCTCGTCATTATTAACTTCGGCGAATGAGATTTTTATGTCGTGCCACAGTTCTTGATCAGGGAGAGTAGAAAGTGAAAAGTGCTTTGGCAGACCTACCTGGCTATCAGTAGGCAATGTGGTCCAAGCAACTCTAGCCAATTGCGCAATCGCTGGAATAACCCGAGTAAGGCCTCCAATATGCTCAATTACTACGCCTGAGTCATTGGTTTTTCCGATTGGTGCCCGCCGGGACAACACGCCAATCTTTAGGTCACTTTCAATCACTTAATCACACAGCAACTCAGGCCTTTTTGGCCCGTACTTCAAGTCGGACGTAATCAAGCGTGTTGTCAGTAAGTAATTCTGACATCTTAAAAATCTGATCTTCTGTCCATTCTCGGAAAACTAAAGTCTTTAAATAAGTTGCCAGCGTCTGTTTGTCGGGAAGCGGTGTTGGATGGGGACGAAGGCTCACCGCTATGTCCACAAAGCCAGCTGCTTTCAGTAGAGCCTCAGTGTCGGAAACATTTGCGTAATACCAGTCAGGAAATTTTATGTTCGAATCGATTTGTGGAACCAATCCCAAAGTCTTAGCCAAATTTCCGAAACCGCCACAGTCTGTAGCGATTCGCCCGCCGAGCTTCAATGCATTGTAGAAATGCTGCCAAACGTTATTGTGTTGAGTCAGCCAATGAAGCGCGGCAACTGACATGATCGCATCAACGCTCTCAGGCTCAACGGGAAGTGCCTGATCTAGGTCACCTTCTAAAATCCGCACGCGCTGGTCTTGTCCAAATCGCGTACGGCATTGATCAAGCATGGTGCTACTTTGATCTACGCAAACTAGAGATCCATGAGGGAGTTTTTCCAGCGCTAATTGGGCATCTCGGCCAGTGCCACAACCAGCGTCAAGCAGAGTTTCATTTGGCTGCAAATTCAAAGCCTCGATCGTACGGATACCCCATTGTTCGTGTGGGAGTGGCAACGCATCGTACGCGACGCCATCCCAGGGTTTCACTTGGAATCTCCAAAAGCACCAGTAGCTTGCAGAGCGGTAATTTGTTCATCAGTTAAATCGAGCAGTTCTTTTAGAACTGAGATGGTGTGCTCACCACGTTTTGGTGCACGTTCATAGGTCTGACGCTTCGGCCCGACATTAACAGGTGAAGCTGGAGTGCGAAGCTTGCCAAAGTATTCATGCTCGCTATGTGCAATCATTTCTCGAGCAATTGTGTGCTCTTCTTTAAAGGCTTGTTCAATGGTGTTGACGGGAGCACTTGGGACACCAGCTGGAACTAAATCGGCCAGCCACTCTGTAGTAGTTCGAGTCTTAAAGATGTCATCTAATTGCGAGACTAAAGCATCACGATTTTCGTATCGGACTGCAAACGTCGCAAAATCCGGATTGGTTGCAAGATCGGGGCGGTTGATGACTTCACATAAGCGCTCGTAAAACTTCTCTTTCGCGCAACCAATAACAATCCAATAATCCTTAGTCTGAAACACCTGGAATGGAACTAATGATGGATGCGCAGAATGTGAGTGGCGAATAGGTTCGTGACCACCCGATAAATGCCAAGCACCAATGTAACTAGTCATCGACAGTGCAGTGTCATAAAGCGAAACATCACAATCCATGCCAACGCCATCGCGTCTAGCTGCATGGATCCCGCTAACTAATGCCAAGGCCGCGACGAAGCCACCAGAGAAATCAACTAAAGATAGTCCACTCTTAGTCGGCGGACCATCAGGTTCACCAGTTAGCGACATCCAGCCAGCCAGACCCTGCAGCATGTAGTCGTAACCCGGTTCTTTTGCACGTGGGCCATTCATGCCGAAGCCACTGAGAGAACAACAAACAATCGCTGGATTCAGGTGCTTGAGATCGTCATATGTAATCTTTAACTTTGCCGGAACATCTCCGCGCAGGTTTGAATAGACAGCGTCGCTTTGCTTAACCAAATCTTCAAATGTGGCTCGACCAGCAGGCGTTGAAAGATCCAACGAGATCGACTCTTTATTTCGATTGAAGGCTTCAAAAAATAAGGAGTCTTCTTCATGTGCGTAAGGCGGGACATATCTTCCGACGTCGCCACCAGAACTTGGATCCTCAATCTTGATAATTCGGGCACCAAGATCAGCCAAATGGACCGTACCAAATGGACCAGCGCCGAATTGCTCAAGCGAGAGAACAGTGATTCCTTCAAGGGGGCGTGGCATTATTTGTCCTTTTGTTTGTTATTTGTGACTTAAGATTTCGATTTTCCCCGAGCCAGCTACCA
>RGDC01000039.1 GCA_009918005.1 Actinomycetota bacterium | reverse complement strand
ATTGCCCAGATCGAAAGGCTTGAAATGCCGAATTACACCCTGCGTCAGCTCGAATATTTGCTTGCCGTTGCTGAATTTGGATCTGTTACGGGCGCCGCAAGTGCGCTGCACGTTTCGCAATCCTCGTTATCGAGTGGAATAAGTGAACTCGAGCGGGCAATGGAGCTGCAACTCTTAGTCCGACACCACGCAAAAGGCGTTTCCCTTACCGAAGCGGGTGAGAGATTGCTGGTGCAAGCCAGAACTCTTTTAGAAGATGCGCAGGTGCTGGACCAAACTGCACATGACTTAGGTTCGGCACCAGTTGGATCGATCTCAATTGGAATGTTTTCTGTGATTGCTCCGTATTTTGTGCCAGAGCTAATTGCTCAACTCGCTGATTCAAATCCAGACATAGAAGCTCGAATAGAAGAAGTTGACTTGGATGAATTAAATAATGGAGTACTAAGTGGAAAGTATGAGGTTGGTTTTGGTTATGACTTTGGCCATTCTTCACAAGTAACACTTGAACATTTGATTGCAGTTCCGGCACACGTTGTAGTACCGGCTAACCACAAGTTGGCAAAGTCAAAGATGATTACACTTTCTCAACTTCGTGGTGAAAAGTTAGTACTCCTTGATTTACCACACAGCCGTGATTATTTTGCCAACGCATTGCGAACGGCTGGCGTAGAAATAGATGTTGCATACCGATCGAGCAGTGCCGAGCTAGTTCGTGCAATGGTAGCTCGTGGCATGGGAGTTGCATTACTAAATTTAAGACCAGCACACACTCAATCGCTAGAAGGTAAAAGTTTCGTAATATTAGAAATTAGTGATGATATCCCGCCGGCAAGACTGGTTGCGCTAACTTCAAATCCCGAAAAACTCACGCGACGAGCAACAGTGGTGTTGGAGGCAGCAAGAAAAATTCAAATTGTTGGGATGCCAAAAATAAAGTAGGCCCCACCAAACGGAGAGGCCTACTTTATTAGTTAGTAATTACTGACTGTCTTGCCAGCTTGTAAACACTTCTGTGTAAAGTGCCCGAGCATCTTCACCACAGTTAGGTGTTGAAGAAAGTAGCCCCACTTTGTCAGCTGGTACCACTACGGCTGGATCAGACTTAAGTGCCTCATCCATGAATTCATCAGAACCCTTGATGCCGTTGTCGTAGCCAGAGAAATTGCTCTGCTTGCCGGCTGCCTTTGGATCCATCATCCAGTTGATAAAGATCTTTGCATTGTCCAGATTTGGCGCTCCTACTGGAACTGCCAAGTTATCTGCCCAAAGATTTAAACCTTCAGATGGATAGATAAATTCAACGCCCGGAACTTCTACCTTCATGCGGTGAGTTGATCCGTTCCAAGCATGACGAACATTGGAAGTACCAGCAACTACTCGCTCGATACCACCATCAGATTCAATCACTGCTGGCTTGAAGCCTGACAACAATTCTTGTGCTGCCAAGTACTTAGCCTTGTCAGTTGTGCAGAGATCATCTTTGCTAACGCCAGTTGCACGAAGTGCAGCGGAAACAACTTCAACCTGATCCTTTAGCGAATCCATCTTAGGCAATCCTGCGGTGAAGTAATCCTTCCAAGATTTGATGTTGGCACAAGCTGGCTCTGCGGTCGTGTTGCACGCAATACCAGTTGAACCGTACATCCAAGGCATCCATCAAGTTATCTTTGATGTTTGCGCCATTAGGGAAAGTGCTAACGCCAATGTTCTGAAGAAGGTTAAGTTCAATCATTTGAGCAACCATGTAATCAGAAGGAACAATAACGTCGTAACCTGTAGCGCCGGCTTGAAGCTTAGCTAGCAAGGTTTCGTTGCTGTCATAAGTGTCTAGGATAACTTCAATCCCTGTTTCTTCAGTGAATCGCTTCAATTCATCTGTGTCAATGTAGTCGGTCCAGTTATAAACGTGAACTTCGCCGCTACCTGATGTTGGAAAAGCGCCTGCCGCAGCAGTTTCTTCGCCCGTACCACCACCGGCAGTAGATTCGCCACCACAAGCTGAGAGCAGAAGTGCACCTGCTGCAGCTAAAGCGGCTACGTATGAGACACGACGTCTCTTATTGCTTGCCATTCTTATCTCCTTTTTCGTTGGATTAAATATGAGCCTAATAGCACAATGCCCGAAAACAGCAGTAATAGCGTAGAAATCGCGTTGACTTCAGGCGTAACTGTCGAGCGAATCATGCCAAAAATGTAAACCGGAAGAGTCGTCGAACCAGGGCCGGCAACGAAGAACGAAGTAATGAAGTCGTCAATGGAAATTGCGAAAGCCAAGAGTGCACCAGCAACAATCGCCGGGGATAGCAAAGGCAAAGTAATGCGCCGCAAAATTTGGCGTTCATTTGCGCCAAGATCAGAAGCGGCTTCAAACGGTGCCATATCCAACTGACTCAATCTGGCCCGAATAGGAAGCAAGGCAAATGGAATACAAAAGGCCGTATGCGCAACAATGAGGCCAACTTTTCCAAGTGGAACCCCAACCGCAATAAATAATCCAAGAGTTCCGACTGCCAAAACGATTTCGGCAATGATTAGCGGCGCACCAATGAGTGCCATCGCAACAGCTTTCCCTGCTCGCTGCATCCTAAGTAAGCCGAGGGCAGCCATAACTGCAAGTACCGTCGACAAAATGGTGGCGGCAAAACCGACCTCTATGGAATTCTTTAGCGCGCGCTGAATATCGGTATTCTCGAGAACCTTCCCGTACCACTTAACGGAAAAGCTTTTCCAAATTGAGCCAATTCGACTGGAGTTAAACGAATAAATCACCACGTAAAGCAATGGGATGTAAAGGAAGAACATTACAAACCAGGAAGTTGAAGTAAATCCGGGAAAGTTACGGAGGTTAACTAACTTGCCACGCTTAGCTGAAGGCGCTTTTGCAGTACTCATACAAGTTCCACCTTGTCGCCACGTCGCTGGGCAATGCCTTGAATAATCAAAACAAATAACAAAGTCAAAATGATGAGGAGAACGGCCAAGGCACTACCAAAGGGCCAATTTCGCGCTTGACCAAAGTTGTTTGCAATTACATTTGCAACCATATTTGTCTTGCCGCCACCCAACATGTCAGACTGCAGGAACGAACCCAAAGCCGGAATGAAAACCAATGCCACGCCCGAAATAATTCCTGGTCTAATCGACGGCAAAATTACCCGACGAACAACCGTCATTCGCTTTGCCCCCAGGTCATAAGCTGCCTCAGCTAAACGAAAATCAAAACGTTCTGCAGATGCATAAATTGGCAAAATCATAAATGGTAAAAACACGTAAATTAAGCCAAGTATCGTCGCAGGTGGTGAGTAGAGGATACTCCAAGAAATATCAAACAACCCAAGAAATTTTCCAATCGGACCTTCGTCAGCGATGATCTGGCGCATTCCATATGTGCGAATCAAGATGCTGATCCAAAACGGAAGTGTTACCAGCGCAACAAGTAAAGTCCGCTTGCGCGCTTCTCTAGTCGCAATCCACATTGCCACAGGTATCGAAAGCACCAAAGTTACGACAGTGGTTATCAAGGAATAGTAAAACGAAGTCCATAAAACTTTGATGTAACGGGTATCGAATGCTGTAGTGCCGTCAAGTTTTTCTTGAATAAATAAAGCTTTGTAGTTCTCGGTAGTGAAAACCCACTTAACTCCAGTTCCTTGCGAAGGTTTTTCCAGGAATGAGTAAACCACGATGATAAGAAGCGGGACTCCAATTGCAAAGGCCAAGAAAATTATTGGCAGATAGGCAAGTTTGGGTGAGGACTGACCAGGGCGAGCACGCTTCACCGGCTTTTTTATTGGAGTTGTAGTTGCGGTCATGAAGCCACCGTGCGAGCGGCTCGGTTTTCTGGATTTAGCGTGACTTGACTACCTTGAGCTGGAATTTCAGTTCCGTAAGAAGCTAGTGATGCAATGATCTCGACATCACCGACTGTCACATAGACACGAACCGAATCACCAGTAAAGATAACGTCTCTAACCGTGCCAGCAATCATGCCGTTTGTGGCAAGCACCAGATCCTCTGGGCGAATGGCTACGGTCACCGCGCCAGATGCGGGGATGACGCAATCAGCTGCAAGTTGCTCAGTTGGCAGAATATTTCCACCAGGTAATTCGATGCCACCGCTTGCAACAGTTCCCTTCAACTGGGGTATCAAGCTGAACAATCTTTCCTTCACTAAATACTGCGATGCGATCGCCCATAGACATGGCTTCTTCTTGATCATGGGTAACGAAAACGAAAGTAATTCCAGTTTCGCGCTGCAGACGTTTTAACTCAACTTGCATACCACGGCGAAGTTTTAGATCGAGCGCAGAAAGCGGTTCATCAAGTAGAAGTACTTTTGGCTTCTTGGCAAGGGCTCGAGCTAAGGCAACACGTTGTTGCTGTCCACCAGAAAGTTGTGATGGCATGCGCTTGGCGTAACCCGATAGTTGAACTTGCTCCAGCGCTTCTTCAACTCGTTTTGCAACTTCAGCTTTATCAACGTTTTCCATTTCTAAGCCAAACGCAATGTTTTCGCCAACGGTCATGTGTGGGAATAAGGCATAAGACTGGAACACGGTGTTAACTGGGCGATCATAAGGAGGCTTATCGTCAATCCGTTCGCCCTGCAGAACGATTTCGCCACTGTCTGGATATTCAAGTCCAGCGATACTTCGAAGCAAAGTCGTCTTTCCACAACCAGAAGGACCAAGCAAGATAAAGAATTCACCGCTAGCGATGTCCAAAGTCACATCGTCAAGTGCGCGAACTTCGCCACCCTCAGGAGTTTGGAAAACTTTTGTGATGTTGCGAATCTCGAGATACTTCTCGCTCAAAGTTGCCTACTTTCAAGTGGTGCGATTTCGTTTGAAACTAAAGGGTTTCGAAACCGAATTTACAAGGAAATCGCAGCAGACAAGGGCAAATTGGCGAAAGTAACAGTTTGCTAACGCCAAAAACTCAATTAGAGGCGGGGTCTTGCTGGCGAGAACTTTAAGACATCTCGCGAAACTTGGCGCCCGGCGATTAGGTCCGCGACAAATTTTCCAGTTCCGGGACCCATCATGAGCCCCAACATCCCATGGCCAGTAGCAGCAATCACTCGTGGTGCCTTTGGAAGTGCGCCAATGTACGGCAAACCATCTGGACTGGCTGGACGAAGTCCGGCAAGCTCATTTTTAATCTCGATTCGCTCCGGCAGGTTGAGTACTTGTCGCGCAGTTGCGATTAGTTTGTCACTGGCCTTGGAGTTCACAGACATGTCAGAACTCGAAGTTAATGAAAATCCGGTGCTCATGCGTAATCCCCAATCCAAAGGATTGGTTGCAATTCTTTGATCTGCCAACATCAAGGTGCGGGTTGGTTTTTCGATTACTTCAGGCAGTGTTACTGATTGGCCTTTTGCTGGCATGATCGGGAGATTTTCGCCGAGTGTTTTAGCAAGCTCACGAGACCAAACTCCCGCTGCTAAAACCACGTAGTCACTTATCCAAGAGTCAGTTTCGGTTACGACTGTAACGTTTCGACTCGTTGATGACATTGCAGTAACTTTTTCATCTCGAAAAGCTACGCCGATAGCTTCACAGTTTCGTCGATACACTTCAACAAGTTTTCCAGGATCTAAACCAAAGTCAGAACTAAATTCAACTACGGCCTTAACGGTGTTTTTAAGGATTGGCTCAGCTTCCAAACTCGTCGCAAGATCAAGTTGCTTGGCATCCACACCGTACTTTGTTACAAGATCAACTTCATGTTCAGCATCAGCCTCCGCTTTGTCTGATGTGTAGACGTACCACTGAGGTTGATTGGTTCGCTTTAAGTCCGTTGTTTCAGTCAGGCCTTCGATAACATCCATGCTCGTATCGAGAAGTTCTTTTAGTGCCGGTGCGCAGTGATCAACATGCGCATCAGTGCAAGAGCGCGCAAATTTAAGGGTCCACGGTGCAAGTAGCGAACCTGCGCCAGGTGTCATCGCAAATGCGCCGGTACGACCAACCAAATTTTTAAATCCGGTTTGCACCATGCCAGGAGCTGCAAATGGAATGATGTGACTCGGACTAATCCAGCCTGCATTAGCAAGTGATGTTCCATAACTTGATCCGCCAGTTTCAACAACAATGACTGACGCGCCATCTTTTGCTAATTCCCAAGCGCAAGCTAGACCGACGATACCGCCACCGATTACCGTGACATTGTTTTGTGAACTCATGCTCATAGCCTATGGACTTTATGTGGCAAACACATGGGGAGTATCAGAAAAAAGAGCAGTCTGAAATGTCTGGCTAGTGACTTAGGAAGGTCACTTCCTCAAAATCACCTTCATATGCCGGGGCAGCATTAACCCAAGCCTGCTTAGTACCTGCGTCACCCACTAATCCCATAAACGAATACATATCCTCGCGCCAACGACCAAGAGTTATACAAACTCCCGAATCCTTATCAAGCAATAGATTCTTTATGTCCTCTGCTGTATTTAGAGCATCTCGGCTATCTTCGACTGCTGCCATGCGGGCATAAGAACCTTCCGACCCGGTGTATTCCCGAGTGAACGCATGGTTAGTGTGACCAGAAACCGTTGAGTGAGTTGGGACATCAATAACACCGTCAGCTGCCGCTTCGACCATGAATAAGTCTTTCCCATCTAGCACTGTGTAGTTCTGACCAACGGCATGTGGAATTTCTCTGATGTAGGCAATTGCATCTGCAGCAGTTGGTTGATGTAAAGCGCCTCGAGTCACAAAATCAACTGGCATCCCAGTCATATTGGTTGCAAGATCTAATGCATTTACTACAACGATTACGCCATTTGAATTCATTCCCATAGTTGCAAGTGATCCTGGGTAAGTGGCCGATATAACTCCTAAACCAGATTCATCCTTAACATTCAAAACTGTTTGTAAACCATTAGTCCAATCTGGCAAATCCATATTTTGACCAGCGGAACGTGAACCTTCTCGAGTGATAGCAACTGCAGTACATCCCATGCCACCTGTTAGTGCCCAAGATTCATCCAGCATAGAAAGTGCTGCTACTTGGTACCACGGCATATTTGCCGCTTCAGCCATGGCTTCCAACTCTGCAACTAAGTCTGGGCAATATCTTTCTGCGGTTTCCCAGCCACCAACTTCTGTTAATCGGTTAGCTAAGTCTTCGGCGTCTACATCGTTTTTGCTGAAGTGAAAGACCCAGCGATTCCATGCGGTTTCAAGAAGTCCGGAAAGTTGTTCACCGATTTGGGTACCCCGCTGCGCACCTGACCCAGATGCAGTTACGACGTTTAGCGTCATTGCGACTCCTAAAGCAAGAAGGTGCGGGTGAGTGTCGCTGCGTTTTGGGGTTCGCTAGTTATGTGCTGACCATTGAACGTTACGACATTTCCGGTGTAGTCGACATGGATTTCGCCAAGAATTCCGTGACGAATCATGTCCGAACTTCTGATAGTTCGGGTATTTCGGACAGGCACACTCCTCCTTCTAGAAAGTGAAACCTCGGAATTATTGTTTGTGAAGTGCACGCCCAAGTCTTCTGCAGTTTCGCCAAATGCACCAAACTGCGGACCAATAACTAGTGGCTGGGCATTTGAAACCGTTGCGCCAGGATCTCCGACCACACCCCAGGCTGGAAGACCGTTCTTAATAATCATGTTTGGCTTTGAGGCAAATGTTGCATAAGGCCACAGAACTATGTCAGCCATTAGTCCAACTTGGAGTGAGCCAATTTCATGCGATAGGCCATGAACTAGCGCAGGATTTGTAGTGATTTTTGCAACGTGCATCAAAACTCGATCATTGTTGTTAGCAACTTCGTCAGGAGCAACTGATCCATCGAGGATGGCATGATCAGCAAACATGCTTGCCATCGCAAAAGTCTTTCGCCAAGTGTCATCGACGCGTCCCATACCAAGTGCATCTGATGAGGTAACGGGAATCACTCCCATGTCGTGCAGGCGGTTTTCGGCCGCCATGGTGGCATTACGAACTCGGTTACGTGCCATTTGCACATCACTTGGCAATTCCGGATTCATTCCATGCGCCGAAATGATCATGGCAACATGCTCGTCAGCTGCGTTGATTCCATAAGCAAGAGTTGGATTAGTTGATGAAGCCAAGATGTTTTCTCGACCTGCCATAGTTAAAACATCAGGGGAGTGACCGCCTCCACAACCTTCAACATGGAAAGCATGAACTGCACGACCGTCAATTACATTGATTGTGTCAGCGACACTTTGCATTTCATTTAATCCATCGGTATGAAGTGCGACTGCTACATCAAACTCATCTGCAAAAGTTAAAGTGGTGTCTATCGTCCTTGGGTGCGCTCCAGTGTCTTCATGAATTTTGAATCCACAAACGCCACCTGCGAGTGCTTCTTCAAGTGGTGATCTAGTTGATCCCGCAGCACGTCCCAGGATGCCAACATTTAATGGCCAGGCACCATACATATTGTGAGCCTGCTCAAGTGCCCACTTAGAGCTAACTCCGACACCCCAAAAAGGTCCAAATTCTTGGGCAATAATCGTCGTCACACCGCTGGCCAGTGCTGCATCGCAAACCCGAGGGGACATGGCATGTACGTGGGTATCAATGCCACCTGCAGTCGCAATCAATCCTTCGCCCGGGATGATGATTGACCCGCTGCCAATGATGACGTCAATGTCATCCATAGTGTCTGGGTTTCCAGCCTTCCCGATGGCACAAATACGTCCGGCTCGAATGCCGATAGAACTTACGCGAATCCCCTGGATCGCATCAATGATTAACACATTCGTTACGACGACATCGCAAGACTCACTACTTGGCACAGATCGCATTCCAATGCCATCGCGCATATTTTTTCCAAATCCAATTTGGACTTCATGCCCAAGTTCACGATCATCAGATTCAACGCGAATAACGAGTTGAGTATCGCCAAGCCGAACGAAGTCACCCTTGCGAGCGCCATGAATTGCAATGTCTTGTTGGCTATCGGAAAGTTCTTGGTTATTCATTCTTAAATCTCCAAGTATCCGAGTGAGCGTGCTTTAGCAATTGCAGACTCTTTTGCTCCTGGTGCATCTAACGGTCCATCCACTAGACCAGCAAAACCAATCAAGATCCGATCACCGGTGATTGGAACTAAGTTCACAGATACTTCAACTCCGGGTGGAAAATCGATATGCTCTCCAGCGCGAATATCCAAGTGTCTGCCATATGAATCACTGCGATTAAATCTAAGTTTTGGATTAGCTTCAAAGAAATGCATGTGTGTTGTTACGGAAATTTGAATCTCCGATTCATTAATCACAATCATTGACACAATGTCTGGATTAGTTTTCTGAGTGATTGGCGTAAGGCGCGTTACTTTTCCGGGAACATCAACATCTTTTGATTCAAAATCAACAACAACCAATCGGCGCCCGTCAGAGAAAACTGCTTCAACTGCTATTCCATTTAGTAGCGGTCCAACTCCTGGCAGCAACTCAGAATCAGAGACGATTACTGCATGGGAGATTAACGCAACTGCTTCCGGCTTATTCAGCTTTACGCCGCGCGCCCTTCGGGATTGTGCAAGTTGGGCAACGTTAAAGATCAACAGTCGATCGAGTTCCGAAGGCGTTAATTCCACGGCTTAAACCTATCTCGACCCTTTACTAACGGGTGGGTATCTATTAGCCAAAAACTCGAACGCCACCAAGCCAGGTACCAACTACTTTTGCTCTGCGGACTTGCATTGGCTCCAAGGCATGAATGTCAGAGTTAAGTACTGCAATGTCGGCTCGCTTGCCGATTGATAAATCTCCCCAGAGATGTGACTCATTAGCTTGCACAGCTGAACCCATTGTGTATGCAGTCAATGCTTCATCCAAAGTTAAGCGCTCATGCGGAACCCATCCGCCGGGCGGAAATTCTTCATCCGTTTGTCGAGTAATCGCAACGCCGATACCTTCCATAGGTACTGGAGAGGTAACTGGCCAGTCTGATCCAAATGAAATCTTGGTTCC